>VBEE01000041.1:0-4372 GCA_005881715.1 Chloroflexota bacterium
CACGCATCCCGGTTTGACATATGCTCCGGGCAGGTCAGGGGCGGACCCGCCACGATCAGCCAGGTCCGCTACGAGACCCGAATACAAAATGGCCAGATCGAGGTGCGGCGGTCCGAAGATACATTGCAGCCAAACTGATGGCGGAAAGAACTCTGGAACCAACGGTCGGCGATTTGCGCGACGACGATGCCGAGGGTCGCGACTGGGAGCGCGTCCGCCCGCGTCGCATCAGCGAGGCCGACTGGCAGCGTTTTGAGGGCTACATGCGCGAGATCCTGCAGGCCCTGGGCATGCCGCTCGATACTCCTGGGACCAAGAGAACCCCATATCGCTACCTGAGCGCGATGTTCGATTCGACGGAGGGATACGAGGGCGATGCCAAGCTGGTCACGGCGTTCCCGACCGAGTGTGAAGGCGGCCCCGACTGCGAGGTCAGTCAGGTAATCGATGGTCCGATTCCCTTTTACGCGCTGTGCGAGCACCACGCCTTTCCATTTTTCGGGCATGCGTACGTGGGCTACATCGCCCACGAGCACATCATCGGGATCTCCAAGCTGACCCGTTTAGTCCGGCTCTTCGCCCGGCGCTTCACCGTGCAAGAACGGATGGGCAGGGAGATCACCGCGGCGCTGTCCCGAGTGCTGCAGGCGCACGGGGTGGCGGTCTACCTCGAAGCCATCCATCTCTGCACCCAGATGCGCGGCGTGCGCGAGTCCGAATCCACGACGCGCACCACCTTCTGGAGGGGCAACTACGAGTCGAACCCGGAGCTGCGCGAGGAATTTCTGAACATCGCCCGGTCGCGCGCCAACGGGCACCTTTCCTGAATCCGCTCAGCCGCCTGTTCGAGGTTTCGGATCGTCCCGAAGGCATGTTGCCGCCGGCGCTGGCCGAGCTCTACGACGGCGACCTCTGGATCGCTGATGCTTGTGTCTACGCGAACTTCGTCAGCTCGATCGATGGGATCGTGGCGCTCGAGGGCGGCACGGCACCGTCGGGTGGGATCATCAGCGGACGCAATGAGGCGGATCGGTTCGTGATGGGCTTGCTACGCGCCTTTGCCGATGCCGTACTCGTCGGCGCCGGCACCGTCCGGGCCGAAGGCGGGCGCGCGCTCTGGACGCCGGACTACATCTTCCCGGCTGCCGCGGCCAGTTTTAGCGCCCTGCGCCAAACGCTCAAGCGGGACGGCGCGCCTCGGCTCGTCATCGTTTCCGCCCGCGGCGAGCTGGACCCCTCGTCCCGCGCGCTCCAGGATGGCGCTCTGGTGCTGACCACGGTCAACGCCGCGGCCCGTCTACGAGGGCGATTGCCCAATGTCACCGAGATCAGGGCTGTCTCCGATACAGATCGAATCGACCTCCAGCAGATCCTCGATCTCCTCGAAGCCGACGGCCATCACCGGATCCTTACCGAGGGAGGTCCCCGGCTCTTTGGCCAGATGGTCGCAAACGATCGGGTCGATGAGTTGTTTCTGACCGTCTCCCCGGTGCTCGCCGGCCAGAAGGGCGATCGATCATTCGGGCTGGTCCATGGGGTGGACTTCGGTCGGGAGCCCAAGCAGGGCCGGCTGGTCAGCGTTCGCCGACAGGGATCGCATCTGTTCCTGCGCTACCGGTGGGAGGCTGCCGCATAGCCGTGGCGGACCTCGCCGTGATCCTTGGTGCGACCGGCGGATTGGGCACGGCGATCGTCGATGCCTTCGCCGCCCGCGGCGACCGCGTGATCGCGGTGGCACGTTCACGATCCGGGGTATCGCAGCTCCAGTCCCGGTATCCAGGCGTCGTTTCTGGCGACACCGCGGACCTGACCTCGCGCTTGGCGGTCGATGACTTGTGGGAGCGGATCGACCGCTTGGGCGTGCCGCGCTGGGTTGTCAGTGCGACCGGTGGCTTCCGCGGTGGCAAAGTCGCCGACAGCACGCCGGACGACTTCACCTTCATGATGGATTTGAACCTGGGATCGGCCTGGTGGTCGTGCCGCGCGGCGGCTCGCCGCATGCAGGCTGGTGGGGGCATCGTCAACATCTCCTCAAGGTCTGCCCTGGCCGCGGAGCCGGGAGCGGCGGCCTATGCCGTGGCGAAGGCGGGCGTCATCAAGCTGACCGAGGTGCTGGCGGCCGAACTGAAAGCGTCGGGCATCCGGGTCAACGCGGTGGTCCCCGCCATCATCGATACGCCGGCCAACCGCCAATCCCTCCCGGAAAAGCTGTTGCAGAAGGCGGTCGCACCGGCCGAGATCGCGGCGGTGATTGCCTATCTCTGCAGCGACGCGACCAGCGCCGTCAGCGGCGCCGCGATCCCGGTCTACGGCCGGTACTGATCCGTTCGCGGCGTAGGACGATTCAGGTTACGTCGTCGCGGTCGCGGAAGGGACGCCGAGATCGCGGGCCAGGGTTTCGTCGGCGGTGCTCTCCCGAGTGTCCTGCGCCTCGGCGGCGTTTTGGAGCGACTGGTCGTCGGCATCCGTGGTCGCCGTTGCCCAGGTGGTGTAGGCGTCCGCCATTGCAGTGTTGGCGTTGATCAACGCAGTTGCGTCGGCCCTGTCCTTGTCCGGCCAGCAAATTGCGCTCAGCCCGTCGTTGTAGGTTTTCAGCGCCGCGGCGATGTGTCGCTTCGGCACGGTTTCACATTCGACTGACTGGCAGGCGTTGATCGTTTTGAAGTCCGTGTTGTAAGTCTGGACGAACTCGTTGTGGAGCCGTGTCATCCGGTTCCCCAGGTCGGTTCGATTGTCGAGGCAGCCGCCGCTGTCGACCGACTTCACGACCACGAACGCGATGACGGCCGCGACCACCACGCCACCCACGTACGGTCCGGGCCGCGACAACAACGGCTTACCCGGAGCTAGGGGGGCCGGGATCTTGCTCTCGACGCCGGGGTCTCTTTGCGGGCTGCCCAGGGCCTTGATCTTTTGCCAGGCGTTCAGGTTCAGCAGCAGCGTGATCGGCGTGATAAAGAACGAGAAGATGCCAAACCACCCCTGGAACAGGGTGCTGTTCTGGTGGTGGCGAAGCAGCGCGGTGCCACAATCGCGGCAGAACGGCCCGCGGGTGGTCTTATGGACCATCCAGATCAAGCGCCCGTTGTGCTCATGGATCGTTGCGTTCGCGGCCGGCGTCGACCCGCAAAGTTTGCACACGAGTGGTTGCCCGTCCTGGCCGGCCGGCGTGGCTCTGGCAACCACGGGTGCGGGGAATGGCACACCGCGGGTTGGAGCGGATGAGGGCGATGACGCATTCATCGGTGGGACGCCGACGCCAAGCGACTGGGCTGTGCGCCGGGCGGCATCGGCGGCGGCCTGATTGTCGCGGCCCTGCACGATCTCGTTAACCGCGGCGCCGACGGCCGCCTCCTGGACCAGGTCGTTGCCGCCGATCTCACGGCGAACCCAATTCGTCCAGAACTTGCGCGCCTGATCCTGATCGATCATGCGTTCACAATCCCCCACTGCCTCCCGTTACCGAGAGGGCGGCAATATTAGCTCATCGGGTTGAGAGCGCCTTTCTTGCCGGTTCGCCCTGGCAGCCGGGACAGAAATAGGTGAGCCGCGCCTGTGCGCCCTGGGGTCGGATTCGAATGGGCATCTCGCACCGGGGACACGGCCGGCCGGCGCGTCCGTGGACCGCCGTTCGTTGATGGGCGATCGGCGTTAGCAGAGTCCGTCGCATGAGCTGCCGGGCCGTGGTGTAGATCCGGCGCAACGCGGGCTCATCGAGTTGTGCCGGCGGCGTCCATGGATCGAGCCGCAACACCCAAAGCGTCTCGCATTTGTAAATGTTGCCCACGCCGGCGCAGACGCGTTGCTCGAGGAGTAGTTCTCCAACGGTGGGCGCCTCCGATTGGCCGACGCGCCGGATCACTTCATCCAGATCGAATGGATCGACCAGGATATCGGGCCCGAGGTGAGCGACCGGGAGGCGCTCGTCGACCACCAGCTCCATGACTGGAGCCTTAAAGCACACGGCGACGGTGTCCTCGAAGGTCAGCACTACCGTGGCGTACCGCTCCGGTAGTCGCCAGCGCTCGCCTGGCCGGTAGAGGTGCCACGCACCGGTCATCCGCATGTGCGAATGCAGCGTCATCCCACCCTCGAATCGCATCAGCAGGTGCTTGCCGTTTGCGTCGACGGCCTCGAGCCGCCGACCCTTTAGCCGCGCGATCGCCGCCGGCCGAGCCTCCCGGACCAGCTGCCCGGCGAGACGTCGCCGCAACGCGGCGGCCGTCCGCCAGATCGTGTCGCCTTCAGGCAAGGACGGGCCGGCGCTCCGGCCAGAGGACCACCCCTTTCGGGGTCGTGCCGAACCCGGCCTCGCGGAGGGTGCCTTCCAGGCGGGAGCCTTTGATGACGTCGCCATCGATGCTCTGGATCT
>VBEE01000041.1:4517-42966 GCA_005881715.1 Chloroflexota bacterium
GGGCTCGCCGGGTCGGTGGCCGCCAGCGCCACGACCTTTGATTCCTCATCGCGCGCCCCGCGAAGCCGGTCGACGGCGCCCGGCAGCGCAAACTGCAGGCCGCCCAGGCCGTCGATGAAGTAGCCGCGCCGGATCTTGCCGGCCTCCTCCATGGCCCGCAGCACAGGGTACAGCGAAACGAAGCCGCCGCTGATGCTTTCGCCGAGCGCCGCCTCGCGGGTCAGGACGCCGTATCGTTGTAAGAGCACGCCGGCCATCGCATGGAGATGCTCGGTGCTCGACAGCTGCGGGTGCAGGAGATCGCGGACCAGGGACCAGCGGCCGGCGGCTGTCGGCGGCCCCAGCCGCATCAATGGCCGGCGCGGATTGCGACGCATCCGTGGACCGAGCATCCGCAGCGGGAGAAAGGTGTCGTTCGTGACCTCGCCGGCCCAGACCATGTCCCAGAGCGCGTCCAGAACCGCGTCCTCGTCACTCGAGCCGGTCGCGTAATAGAGGTCGCGGAAGAAGGATGCGCCGCGGCTTTGCAGGTGATCGCGTAAGCGCTCGTGAAGCTCGCCGCCCGGTCGATCGTCCGGCTCCCGGATCAACCGTGGCGCGTCAGACCGCAGATACAGCGCGACTCGCCCGTCCGAGCTGCCCAGCGATCCCCGGCCCGTCCAGACCACCTCCCCCATCGAGATCAGCTGGTCGAGGAGTTGCGGCCGGTACTCGCGCACGCGGACCGGGAGCACATCCCGTTCGAGCACCGATGCCGGGATGGCACAGCCTTGCAGCTGGAAGACGATCTCGGTGAGCCGATCGAGCCCGCTCGCCTGGATTCCGACGCCATGCCAGCTCGGTAGAAAGCGGCCGAGGACCTCAACCGGCACCGGCTCGACCTCGCGGCGCAACGCCGCCAGTGACTTCCGGCGCAGCGACCGGAGCACGTCTGGATGGCAGTACTCACGCCCAGCATGGCCGGGCCGGAACTCGCCGGCCATCACGTTGCCGCGGCCGGCGAGGCGTCGCAGCGCCTGTTCAACCTCCCGCACCGGCAGTCCCCAGCGCGTCGCCGGGTCGGCGCTGAAGAAGGGGACGTGTGTCCTTGCCCAGCGGATCAGGAGGGACGCCAGCGGCTCGTCCGTCTTTTCGAGAAACGCGTCGGGTAGACCAACCGGCAGTGCCACGCCCAGCGCGTCGCGATAACGCGCAGCGTCCTCGGCGGCGATCCACCGCTCCTCGTCGGCGATGCGGACCCGAGTGGCGCGGCGTTCCCGCTCCAGCTCAGCGAGCCATTCCGCGCGGATCCCGCGGGCCTCGGCTTCAGCCATCGTCAGGTCGCCGAGCCGCCGGAGCAGGTCGGCAGCCTCATCGGTGTCCCGCGGCCAGCGCTCTTTAAGGAGACCCTGCAACTCCAGTTCGAGGATCTCGATCGCCCGTGGATCGAGCAGCTCCCGAAGTTCTTCGGTGCCGAGCAGCTCGGCCAGGAGCTCCTTATCCAGTGTCAGCGCCTGCGCCCGCCGCTCCGCCAGGGGGGCATCGCCCTCGTACATGTACTGGCCGATGTAATCGAACACCAGGGTGGAGGCAAAGGGCGAGGCGCGCTCCGTGTCGACCACGACGGTGCGGACCTCCCGCGCCCGGATCGCGCTCATCAGGTCACGCAGGCCATCCATGTCGAACACGTCGCTCAGGCACTCACGGTAGGTTTCGATCAGGATCGGGAACTCAGGGTGCTTGCCGGCCACCTGCAGCAGGTCATGGCTGCGCTGCCGCTGCTGCCACAGCGGGGTGCGCTCACCCGGCCGGCGCCGGGGCAGCAACAGCGCCCGGGCCGCATTCTCGCGGAAGCGCGAGGCGAAGAGGGCCGACCCATGCAGCTGTGCGGTGACAAGCTCGCGGACCTCCTCCGGGTCGAGCAGCAGGTCCTCGATGTCCGGCGCCCGGTCGGCCTCGGGGAGGCGGAGCGCAAAGCCGTCGTCCGTATAGATCATCTGGACTTCGAGATCGAGCCGCTCCTGCATTCGCGCCCGCGCGGCCATCGCCCAGGGCGCATGGATGCGAGCCCCGAACGGCGTCAACACCGACAGCCGCCAATCGCCGAGCTGATCCCGGAAGCGCTCGATCACGATGGCGCGGTCGGTCGGCACCGTTCCAGTGGCCTGAACCTGGTCCGAGAGGTAATCGAGCAGGTTGCTGGCCGCCCGATCATCGAAGCGCGAGCGCTCCTGCAATCGAGCGACGGCGGCGTCGGGCTCCATCGCGGTCAGCTCGCGCATCGCCGCGCCCATGGCGCGTCCGACCTCTACCGGCCGGCCCAGCGCGTCGCCGTGCCAGAACGCGATCCGCCCCGGCTCGCCGGGCGCGGGCGTCACCATCACCTGGGAAGGCGTGATGTCGGCGACCCGCCAGGTGGTGGCCCCAAGCACAAAGGTTTCACCAGGCCGCATCTCGTAGACCATCTCTTCGTCCAGCTCGCCGACGCGCTTGCCGTCGTCGAGCAGGTTGACGGAGAACAAGCCACGGTCCGGGATGGTCCCGCCACTCACGACCGCCAGGCGCTGGGCGCCGGCGCGGCCACGGATTGTTCCTTCGAGGCGGTCCCAGACGATGCGCGGGCGCAGCTCGGCGAATTCATCGGACGGATAACGGCCGCTCAGCATGTCGAGTGTCGACTCCAGGGCGCGAGGCCCCAGATCGCTGAAGGGATAGGCGCGATGGACCAACTCCGAAAGGGCCGCGACCGACCACTCCTCCATGGCGGACATCGCCACGATCTGCTGGGCGAGAACATCGAGCGGATTGCGGGGGACCCGGGTCGTTTCGATCTCGCCGCGCAGCATTCGGTCGACGACGACCGCAGTCTCGAGCAGATCGCCCCGGTACTTGGGGAAGATGGTGCCCTTCGACGGCTCGCCGACCGAGTGGCCGGCGCGGCCGATCCGCTGAATCCCGCTGGCGACGCTGGTGGGCGACTCCACCTGGATGACCAGGTCGACGGCGCCCATGTCGATGCCGAGCTCCAGGCTGGAGGTGGCGACCAGCCCGGGGAGACGGCCGGCCTTGAGCGCATCCTCTATTAAGAGGCGCTGCTCCTTCGCGATCGAGCCGTGGTGCGCGCGCACCAGGTCCTCGCCGGCCAGCTCATTGATTGCCGCGGCCAGCCGCTCCGCCAGTCGCCGCGAGTTGACAAAGATGATGGTCGAGCGGTGCTGGCGTACCAGCTCCAGGATCCGTGGATGGATCGCCGGCCAGATACTTCGGCGGGGGCCGTCGGGCTCGGGGCCGATCCGCGCCGCCGGACCGCTCTGCGGGAGGGCCAGGGTGGAGGTCTCGCGCTCGAGATCCGCCATATCCTCGACCGGGACCTCGACCGTGATCTCCATTGGCTTGACCCGGCCGGCGTCGATGATGGTGACCTCGCGGTTGGTGCCGCCCAGAAAGCGTGCGGTTTCGGACAATGGGCGCTGGGTCGCCGACAGCCCGATGCGTTGCGGCTCCGTCCGCGTGATGGCAGCCAGTCGTTCAAGGCTGAGGGCGAGGTGCGCGCCCCGCTTGGTCTCCGCCATTGAGTGGATCTCGTCGACGATCACCCACCGGACGCTGGGCAGGATCTGCCGCGCCGCGCTGGTCAGGAGCAGGAAAAGCGACTCGGGCGTGGTGATCAGGATGTCGGGCGGGTGGCGTTCGATCTGCCGGCGATCCCGCGGAGGTGTGTCGCCGGTCCGGATGGCCACCGTGATTGGCGACAGGGTGGCCCCCAGACGCTCGGCCTGCAAACCGATGCCGCGCAAGGGTGCCTGCAGGTTGCGCTCGATGTCGACGGTGAGCGCCTTGAGCGGCGAAACATACAACACGCGACAGCGTTCAGCCTCGGCCGGGACCGGTTCGGTCGCCAACCGATCGATGCACCAGAAGAAGGCCGCCAGCGTCTTGCCGCTGCCGGTCGGTGCCGACATCAGGGTGTGCTGGCCGGCCGCCACCGATCGCCAGCCGCCATCCTGGACCTCGGTCGGCGTCGGGAAGGCGCCCGAAAACCAGGCGCGGGCCGCAGGCGAAAACAGGTCCAGAACGGTGGTCATGCGTCTCAGTTTATTGACCTCGTCGGGCCGGTCAAAACCTGAACGAGCGAAGCAGTTCCTCCGCCGTCATATGCTGATGCGTCTCAAAGACTCGGCGCCCACCGTTGAGCAGGCCGGTGTTGTACGGGGTCGGGCGGCCGATCCGCTCGCCGAGCGTCACGATCTCACCGTTCAGGTATTCGAGCTCGCTGCTTGACCCACGCTGGAGGCTCTGCAGGGTCGATGGGCCGTAAGTGCTCTCAGGCGGGAAGTTGCCTGCCAGCCGGCCGCCGAACACCAGGTAGGCGAGCGGCATGGGAAGTGTCGACATCAAACGAAAGGTGCGCGCCCGGCGGCTTTGATCGAGGCCGAACCCGCCAAGTTGGGTGGTTTTGACGCCTTCACGAATCGTTGCAATCGATAGCCGCACCAGCCCTGGGTGGCGCAGCGCTTTTCCAATCGGCAACCCGGTGATCGCCATGATGGCGTTGTTCAGGTTCGCCATCAGCTTCGTCCAGCGGGCGCGGGTGATATCGGGGACGCGCTCGGTCTTCACCGCCGAGCTGAGCAGCGTGAGGACTGCGTCAACGCGTGCGGTCGACTCCGGAAAGGGCGCGCCCACCTGTAGCAAAGCGCTGGTATTTTGCTCGACCACGCCCGGTTGGAGATAGGTCGCGCTGATATTCAGAACACACCCGACGATGCGGTCGCGTCCGAGGATGCCGGCTGCCTCGCCGTCTGAACGGACGCCGTTCTGCATCGTCACGACCGTGGCGCTCGAAGGAAGCCCGGCGATATCGCGGCATGCGCTGGTAACGTCCTGCGATTTCACCGTGAGCAGAATGATGTCGGGGTCGTCCGGGAGTGTCGTGGTTGCCGGCAGGCGAACCCGCCGGGTCTGGTCCTGGTCCTTTAGGAGAAGCCCATTGGCGCGGATCGCGTCGATATGGTCCTGACGCCCGATCAGGCGCACACTGACCCCGGCTTCGTGGAGGCGCGCCCCAACCAGACTCCCGATCGCGCCTGCGCCGTAGACGGCCACCTCCATTTGCTTGTCATAGCTTCGCGAATCCTGCAGATGGAGCGCCTCGAGCGCCAGCGAATGGAGCGCCTACGCTGCCATATAACCTGCTATCATGGGTGTAGCGTTTGAGCCGCGCATAGACTCATTTGCGCGCTCAGAGGAGAAGAATTCATGGGTGATTCGTACGATCGGGAGATCGTCCGCGAGGAGACGAGCACGGGCGACCCGGTGCGCCCGGCGTCCGCCGCGCCGGCGATGACCTCACGCAGATCGGTCTATCGCGAGGGGAGCTATAACACGCGCGCGGTTCAAGCCGTTTGGTGGATCGTCGGTTTTATCGATGTCCTGATCGCAATCCGCTTTGTGTTGAAGCTGTTCGGCGCAAATGTGGGAGCGCCGTTCGTTCGCTTTATGTATGACGTGACCTGGCCGCTGGTCGCGCCCTTCCACGGCATCTTCAATACGACGCAGCAAGGACGCTCGATCCTCGAGCCAGAGTCGCTGGTCGCGATCGCGATCTACGCCCTGATCGGCTGGGGCATCGTTTCCCTGATCCGGTTGATGACCCGCCCGCGCTCAACCACGACCGTGGTCGACTAACCAGTTCATTTGTTCTTGTTGAGCCGCCCCGCTGGGCGGCTCTTGATTTTCAAACCCTCGGCGACGATTGCCGTCGGAGAGCCGCCTCGATATCACGGACCCGGTGCCAGGCCGAGTGCCCGTCGAAGTCGCCGGGCCAGTTGGGGCCTCGCTCCCGGCGACCGAACCAATCGTCCGACTGCTTGCGAAGCGTCTGCATCACATCGTTCTGAACCTGTCGATGCCAGGCGACCACATCGGCCGGGCGGCGACGGCGCCAGCGTCGGTAGATGAGCGCATTGCCCTGGTTGACGTCGAGGCCTCGCATTTCCGCCGGCCCTTTCTCGCCACGGAAGACGCGGGCGCTGTGCTCCTTCCAATAGATGATATGAGCCAGCGAATCCTTGACGGTCCAGGGATCCTTCGTCTCCGGCCGCGGCACCCGGCGGCGCCAGTCTGCCGGCTTCAGCCTTCTGATCAGCCGATCGAGTCGCTGATACTCGCGCCGCGTCCGGTCGGTGACCTCTTTCCGCGTATGTCTCATTCCCGCTCGTCAGCCGGCCTGGCGGACAGCGTCGGCGAGGACCTCAACGCCCTCGTCGAGCTGGGCGTCATCGATCAGGATCGAGGGAAGAAACCGAATCACGGTGCCGCCGCCGGGCAACGCCAGCACGCCGCGCTCCTGCATCGCCTTGATCACGGGTGTCACGGGCTTCTTGAGTTCGACGGCCAGCATCAGGCCGCGACCACGGACCTCGCGGACCTGGGTAAGGCCCAATCCGCGGACGCGTTCCTGAAAGCGGTCTCCGGCGTGCTGCGCCCGACGGTGGAGTCCCTCGTCAGTAAGGACGCGCAGGGTCGCGGCTCCGGCGGCGCAGACCAGCGGGTTGCCGGCAAAGGTGCTGCCGTGGCTGCCCTTGGGGACACGGTCACTGACGGCTTCGGTCGTCACGGTGACGCCCAGCGGCAGGCCGTTGGCGATCGACTTCGACAGGCAGAGGATGTCGGGCATGATGTCCTCGCGGCTGAAGGCGAAGACCGCGCCAGTCCGGAATCCCGTCTGGATCTCGTCACAGATCAGTAGGCTGCCGTATGCGTCGCATCGCTCGCGGATGCCTTTGAGATAGCCGTCGGCCGGCACCCGAACCCCGCCTTCGCCCTGGATCGGCTCGATGATCACGGCCCCGACCGAGTCGTCCAGCACCTTGTCCAGCGCATCGAGGTCATCGAACGGGACATGGCGCACACCTTCCAACATGGGGGCGAACGGATCGCGGTACTTTGCGTCGGCGGTAGCGGCGAGGGCGCCAAAGGTCCGCCCATGATAGGCGCGATGCGTGGCAACGATGCCGGTTCGGCCGGTGGCGACGCGCGCGTATTTCATCGCGGCCTCGACCGCCTCCGCGCCCGAGTTCCCGAACGAGATCCGGGTCAGCGGCGGCGGCAGGAGCGCACCCAGCGCCTGCAGGAACTCGTCGCGCGCCGGCGTGTCGAAGCTCTGGTGGGCGTTGGTCAGCCTGGCGGCCTGATTTGTGATGGCGGCCGTGACCTCCGGATGGCTGTGACCGAGAAGGTTGACGCCGTAGTTGGTCATCAGGTCGAGATATCTGCGATCCCGGTCATCCCACAGGTACGAGCCTTCGCCGCGAACGAGCCTGAGCCCCCGCCCGGCATGCAACGGAATTGGACTGAGCCGCACGTGCGTGGTCGTCAGGTCGTGACCCATGTGCCGGCTCCTTCAAAGGCTCGCGTCAGCGGGTGCTCGCCGCGGCCGTCGAGCAGGCCGACCGCCTGGATGCCTCGACGGATCGCCTGGCCTGCCGCCCGGAGCTTGACTCGGGCGCGACCCTTCCCGTATTCGGCCATGCCCTCGATCTCCTCCAGATGAATCAGTGGAATCACACTCCGCTCGTCACTGACGTCGCGCATGAACCCTGGGGTGTCGGCGAAGATCAGCAGGCGCTCGGCCTGAATCGCCGTGGCGATCTCCATCGCCAGCCGGTCACCGTCAACGTTGATCGCGACGCCCTCATGGCTGATGCCCGGCGGCGTCACGACCGGCAGGAAGCCATTGTCGAGCAGCAGGCGTAGGAGCTTCGGTTCGATCTTCTCGATGCTGCCGCTGTGGTCCCCGTGCAGCATTTTGACCTTGCCGGCCTCCTGGATCCGCAGGTCCGGCTTGCGCCGGCCGATCGCGATCCCACCATCCATCGCGGTCAGGCCGACGGCGTTGGCGCCGAGGGCCCGCAACCGCTCCACAATGCGCTTGTTCTGCTTTCCCGCATACGCCATAAGGAAATGATCCATCGTGGTTGCGTCGGTGAAGCGGCTGACCTCGCCGCGCTCCGACGTCACCATCCGCGGGGGATGGCCAAGCCGCTCGGACAGGTCGTTTAATTCCTTATTCGCGCCATGAACCATTACGAGCGGTTCTTTGCACGCCGCGACATCCTGCAGCAACGGGTCAAGGTCCGTGAGGCTGCCGCCGATCTTGATGACGAGCATCTTCAGATCGGATAGAGGCCGGAGAACTCGAGCCCGGTTCGCTCGTCCCAACCAAAGCGAACATTCACCGCCTGGACGGCCTGCCCGGCGGCGCCCTTCATCAGGTTGTCGAGGGCGCTCATCACCACTACCCGCCGCGAATGCGGGTCTCGTTCGAAGCCGACGTCGCAGTAGTTCGTGCCCGAGAGGATCTTCGGGTTGGGATAGCGGTGGATCCCTTGCGACTCCTTAACGATTCGCATGAAGGGCTCATCCGCGTAGGCGGCGCGATAGATCTTCCACAGCGCCTTCTCGTCGAGGTCATCGTTGAGAAAGACGTGGGCGGTCGTCAGGATTCCGCGGACGGCCTCGACCGCGGTCGCGGAGAAGGCGATGCTGGGGCCGTGGCCGTTGGGTGAATTGAGGCCGAGCTCCTGGATGATCTCCGCGGTATGACGATGCGAGGTGGGGGCGAACGAGCGCATCTCGCCGCTGCGGTGCGGGTGATGCGATGCAGGCCCTGCCTCCGCGCCTCCGGCGGATGACCCCGTCTTGCCTTCGATCACGATCGGCATCGAGCGATCGACCACACCGGCACGGGTCAGCGGATACAGAGCGAGGATGGCGGCGGTGGCGAGACAGCCGCCGGCCGCGAAGCGATCGGCCTTGCGGAGTTCGTCGCGGTGCAGCTCCGGCAGGGCGTAGGTGAAGTCGCCAAGCAACGTCGGCTTGGGGTGTTCCCACCCGTACCACGTCGGGTACTGGCTCGGGTCGCGGAGCCGGAAGTCGGCAGAGAGATCGACGATGGTCGGGGCGAGCGACTGCAGTTGGTCGATCTCGCGGCTGGTCTGGCCGTGCGGGAGCGCAAGAAAGAGCACGTCAACCGGCTGGAGGGAGGCGCGCGTCTGGAACTTCAGCTCGGTGCGGCGGCGCAGATGCGGGTGCACGCTGTGCACGAACTTCCCACCCAAACGCTCGGAGCTCACCTGGGTCACCTCGACCTCGGGGTGCGACAGCAGCAGGCGGAGCAACTCACCGCCGGCGTAGCCAGCACCACCGACGACCGCTGCCCTTTTCATCGGCCGGTCAGCCGGCGAGCTGGTTGAGGGCTGCGGTCAGGACATCGACGCCGCGCTCGAACTCGGCGAGATCGATCGCCTCGTTAGGCGTGTGATCGAGCTTGGAATCGCCCGGGCCGTAGGCGAGGGTCGGGCAGCCCCAAACCGGTGCCAGGATGTTCATATCCGAGGTTCCGGTTTTCATTTTGAACCGTGGCGTGCCACTGCCGTCACGGATGCCCTTGAGGAAGGCACGCACCAATGGCGTGTTCTTCTCGGCACGAACGGCGGCATCGGCGTACTCGAAGCGGAGTTCGGCGCCGTCCGCCCAGGCTTCGAGCTGCTGCTGAAGCGCCGGCACATCGAAGTTCGGCGGCAGGCGAAAGCCGACCGTCATGGCTGCGGTGTCGCGGAAGCCATCATGGTCGGCATGGAATCGCAGAATGCGGGCGTCGAGCCGTTCGAAGCTGCCGGAACCCTTGCCTTGCCCGGCGGCGTGATCCTGGACCCGCCGAATGAAGGCGATCGCCGTGTCGGCCGCGCTCTCGTTGGGTCCGGCGCCGTGGCCCATGGGTTGCGAGAGCCGGTAACGCAACTTGAGGCTGCCCTTGTAGCCGAGCGTCACAGCGTCCCATCCGCTCGGCTCGAGCACGATCAGCTGGTCCGGTGGGCGCCGGCTCGTGAGGTGCCGGGCCCCGCGTGAGCTGCCCTCTTCCTCGACGGCGCCGATCACCGTAAAGCGATACGCCGCGCCCGCTGGTTGCCGGGCCACTGCCGTGATGGCCGCGGCCAGCGGTCCCTTGGCGTCGACCGCGCCGCGGCCGAAGAGGCGGTCTCCCTCGCGCCGCACCGGAATGAAGCCAGGGACCGTATCGATATGCCCGAGGAGCAGCACCTCGCGTGGCCCACTTCCCCAGAAGGCGACGACATTGCCGGCTTCATCGCGCCGAGCGGCAAACCCCATCGATCGCAACCTTGATACCAACCACTGACCCAATTGGCGCTCCTGCGTCGATGGGCTCGGAATCGAGAGCATCTCCTCGAGCAGCTCGATGCCGGTTTCGGTAACGGGCTCGGTTTCGGAGCGCAGCGCGGTGATCACGCCGGTACTGCCTCCAGCTCGCCAACGCGAAGGACGTGATCGACGATCCGGCCCGGGATGTCGATTCCGGTGGTCTGGATGCTATTGCGGAACTCCATGGTGTAGTTGACCTCGCTGACGACCAGGCCGTCCGGGTGCTCGAGCAGGTCGATCGCCAGCACGCCGCCGCCGACGGCTCGGGCTGCGGCACGGGAGAGGCGGTCGATCTCGGGCGTCACCGGGCAGTTGCGCGCCCGGCCGCCGCGCGCCGTATTTGTGATCCAGTGCGACGACTCGCGGTAGATCGCACAGATGGTCTCGTCGCCCACCACGAAGCTGCGGATGTCGCGCGCCGGCTTGTTGACGTATTCCTGGATATAAAAGATGGCGTGCTGGTAGGAGCCGAGCGTGTCCTTGTGCTCGAGCAGCGCCTCGGCGGCCTCGCGATCGGAGATCTTGGCCAGCAGGCGTCCCCACGAGCCGACCGCCGGCTTGAGCACCACCGGATAGCCCAGCGTCTCGATCGCCACGAGCGCGGATTCCGGGGTGAAGGCAATCAGGGTGCGGGGGCTTGGCACGCCGGCGGCGGTAAGCGCCGTGGTGGTGTTGATCTTGTCGCCGCAGGTGAGGGCGACTTCGTAGGTGTTCACCGTCGGGACGCCCGCCTGGTTGAGGATGCGCAACGCATAGAGCGCCCGCGAATGGTGCAGGCAACGCTCGAGCACGACGTCGTAGCGGGCCGGCTCCGCAGCCAGGTCGAAGACCAGCTCGCGGTCATCGATCCGCTCGATCTCGAGCCGCTGCCGGGCGAAGGCCTCGAACAGCAGCTTCTCCTCGGCCCGGATGCGGGAGCAGAGAACGCCGATTCTCACCTCACTCGCCCCAGTCTTCCTCTTCCTCGGGCGCCAGCTTGAGCTCGACCGGATTGCGCTCGACGACTTCCAGCTCGGCTCCGCAGTCGGCGCAGGGCACGATCTCGCCCTTTTCGACGTCCGCCGCGAGCTTGACGTCGGCCTCGCATTCCGGACACTTCGCGGTGACGACGGTTGCCATCACGACACCTCCTCGATCGCGGCCCAGCCGCGTGTTTTGATCAGGTCGATCAGCGTCCCGGCTTCCATGATGGCGACCGCCACCGGACCCGGTGTTTCCCCCTGGAACATCTTGCCATTGACAGCGATGCCGCCGGAATGGATGTCGATCGAAACGGGGTCGCCGTCCTCGATGGCGTCGTAGATCGCATCGCACTGGATGACCGGCAGTCCGATATTGATCGCATTGCGGTAGAAGATGCGGGCGAAGCTGCGCGCGACCACCGCCTGGATGCCAGCCGCCTTGATCGCCATCGGGGCGTGCTCGCGAGAGCTGCCGCAGCCGAAGTTGCGGCCGCCCACGATCACGTCGCCCGGCTGGACGCTTGCGGCGAAGTCGGGCCGGGCCTCGATAAAGCAGGCCTTGCCCAGGGCCGTGGCGTCGGTCGTCACGTTGTAGCGGCCCGGGATGATCGCGTCGGTCGAGATCCCATCGCCGAACTTGAAGATCCTGGCCATCAGTTGAAGCCTCTCGGATCGGTGATGGCGCCGGCCAGCGCGGACACCGCGGCGACCGCCGGGTTGGCCAGGTAGATCTCGGCCTGCGGGCTCCCCATCCGGCCGGCGTAGTTCCGGTTGCTGGTGGAGAGCGCGCGCTCCCCGGGACCGAGCACCCCGTGCTGCCGGCCGAGGCACGGACCGCAGCCGGCATTCATCACCAGCGCGCCCGCTTCCATGAACGTCTGGATATAGCCTCGGGCGAGCGCCTCCATGTAGATCTGCTTCGAGGCCGGCACCACGATCGTGCGGGTGCGGGGATGGACCTGTCGCCCCTCGAAGTAGCCGGCGACGATCGCCAGGTCTTCGATCCGGCCGTTGGCGCAACTGCCCACGAAGACTTCGTCAAGCTGGGTACCCTCCACCGTACTGAGGTCCTGGACGTTGTCGATGGCCGGCGGACACGCGATCTGTGGCTCGAGCGTCTGCGCGTCGACCTCGACGACACTGCGATATTCGGGTGCCACCGGGTGCAGGTCGGCCACTTCGGCGTCGCCCAGGTAGATGCGGGTCTGCTCGTCGGGCTCGCACAACCCGGCTTTTCCGCCGAAGTCTACCGTCAGGTTGGCGAGGGTGAGGCGTTCGTCCACGCTCATGGCTTCGACCGCCTCACCTCCCCATTCCACCGCCAGGTAATTGGCGCCTTCGGCGCCCAGCCTGCGGATCACCTGGAGTGCCAGGTCCTTGGGGAAAATGCCCGGCGGCAGGGCGCCGCGCAGGTTGATGCGGATCGTTTCCGGCACCCGGAACCAGGTCCGGCCGGTGGCGAAGGTGACCGCAATGTCGGTCGATCCAAAGCCCGCCGCAAAGCAGCCCAGTGCGCCGTAGGTGGTGCTGTGCGAATCGGCGCCCACCACGATGCCGCCGGGACGGATGAACCCTTTCTCCACCATGAGTTGATGGCAGATCCCTTCCTGGAAGACGTGGGTGACGCCGTACTCGGTGGCGAAATCGCGCACCAGTTTGTGCAGGCCGGCCGAGGCGACTGTGTTGGCGGGAAGAATGTGGTCGAAGACCAGGATCACGCGCTCCGGGTCCCAGAGTGGAACCTCGAGATGGCGGAAGGCCTCGATTGCCAGCGGTCCGGTGACGTCGTGGGCCATCGCGTAGTCGACCGGCGCGACCACGATCTCACCGGCATGAACATCCCGTCCGAGCCGTCGCGAGAAGATCTCTTCGGTCAGGGTTCCCATGTGTTCTCTCCTAAGCCGGGACCGAGCCCCGGAGCAGATCATCGAGTTCGTCATTGCTCAGCGGGCCGGCGTCGGCGCGCCGCTTGACTTCGGCGGTGAGGGTTCGCACTTCGTGATCCGTCAGCGTCAGTCCCAGCGTCGTCGCGCGATGCGCGATCGCGTGGCGGCCCGTCAGGCGGTGGCCGGTCATGACGGTCCGCTCGAGGCCGAAGCGGGCGGGATCGAAGATCTCGTAGCTGGACGGGTCGTTTAGCACCGCGTTGGTGTGCATGCCCGCCTTGTGGTGAAAGGCGGTGCCGCTGGTAATCGATGCGTTGAATGGAACGTCGATCCCAACCATGTTGGCGACCATCCGGTCGAGCTCGGGAAGGATCTCGAGCCGGTAGGGCGCAACCAGGTCCGGCCTCACGCTCAGCAGACGGGCGATCATCCCGCTGAGCGGCACGATGCCGTTGCGCTCGCCGATCCCCAGAACCGTCGTGTCGATGTGGGTCGCGCCCGCCTCGAGGGCCGCGAAGGCGTTGGCGATGGCGCAGCCGGTGTCGTTGTGGGCATGGAACTCGATGTCGCAGTCGACCGCCTTGCGCACCATCGAGACCAGCTCGAAGACCTGGTTGGGAGTGGCGATCCCGACCGTGTCGGCGAGCCCGACCCGCTGCGGATGCAGGCGGTCGATCGCCTGGTAGACGCGCAGCAGGTCGCGCGGCTCTGATCGGAAGGAGTCCTCGCTGCTGAACCGCACCTCGAGCCCCTGCGACTGGATGTAGCGGACGACGTCGGTCCCGGTCTCGATGATCTCGTCGACCGTCTTGCCGTGCGAGAAGGCACGCATCGCGGATGAGGTACCGAAAAGGACGTCGATGCCGTCGGCGCCCGTGCCGACCGCCACTCGCGCGTCGTCCAGGTGGCAGCGCACGTGGGTCAGGACCTTCGCCTGCAGCGGGAGCGCGGCCACCGTTCGCAGGTCGGCCTCCGACTGCGGCGAGGCGCAGGGGGAAGTCAATTCGAGGTAGTCCACGCCGAACTGATCGAGCATCTGCGCGATCGCGACCTTCTGCGCCGGCGTGAAGTGGGCCGGGGCGAACTGTTCGCCCTCCCGGAGCGTCGATTCGATGATCTTGAACGCTCGTATGGTCATGGCACCTCCGAAAAATAAAAAGCCTTCGTCCACCGGGACGAGAGGCCTTCTCTCGTGGTACCACCCGACTTTGCCGTCCTCTCGCGAGAACGGCCTCTTCGAGTCCGCGGCGTGCCGCCTGAAGACTCCAGCCCGATCACGGGGGCCACCCGGCTCGGCCTACTGCCCCTCGGTTCCTCCCGCTCTGGCGGGTAAGGTGGGGGTTCGACCGGCGGCTCCGAGGCCTTTTTCGGCGGTGCCCTGGACCCTCCTTCTCAGCTTTCGGAGGTTCTCTGTCGTCCCAGCGGCCGCGTACTCGCCCTCATCAACGCCTTTGCGTATGAACTTGTTGGCCGGAACGATACGCGTCATGGTGCCCGGATGTCAAGCCGGCTCAGCTATTAGGCGACGGCCTCGGTCGCGCCCACCTGCTGGACGTAATCGATCACGTGGTCGGCGACGGGTATCCCGGTTGCCGCCATGAAGCCATGGAATTCGGGCGTGTAGTTGAGCTCGTTGACGAGCAGGCCGTCGGGGTGCTCGAGTAAGTCGACGGAGAGAAATCCACCCCCGACCGCCGCGGCCGCCTTACGGCAAAGCTGATCGATCTCGGGCGTGACTTCGCACACGGACGCCGTACCATTGCGGGCCGTGTTCGTGATCCAGTGGTCGGAACTTCGGTAAATGGCGCCGATCGTCCGGTCCCCCACGACGATCGCCCGGATGTCGCGCTCGGGCTTGTTGACGTACTCCTGGATGTAAAAAATACCGTGCTGGTAGGAGCCCAACGTCTCCTTGTGCTCGAGCACGGCCTCGGCAGCGTCGCGGTCGTTGATCTTCGCCAGCAGCCGCCCCCAGGAGCCGACCATCGGCTTGAGGACCACCGGATAGCCCATCGCCTCGATTGCTTCCAGGGCGGCTTCCCGGGTGAAGGTCACGACAGTCTTTGGTACCGGCAGGCCGGCCCGCGCCAGCGCCGCCGTGGTCAGGATCTTATCGCCGCAGATGCGGGCAACTTTCGCCCGGTTGACCGTGGGCACCCGGGCGACATTCAAGAGGGTCAGGGCATAGAGCGAGCGGCCGTGGTGGATGGAGCGGTCGAGCACCACGCCAGGATGGGGGAAGCCATTGCCGATCGAGAACTTGATGCGATCCTCGTCGAGCCGCTCGAAGGGGACGCGGCGACGGCGGAGCGCCTCGAACAACGCCTTCTCTTCGACGCGGACACGAGAGCAGAGGATGCCGACCATGATTGGTTGCGTAATCATACAGGGTTCCGTATACTTATGCGACCACAACCGGGCAGGAGGCTACGCATGCTGGCAGTGAAGAGCAAGTTACTGGAGAAGATCGACGCGACGCCGGTGAAGACGGCGAAGAAGGTCGCCCTGGCATATTCCGGCGGATTGGACTCATCCCTCTGCGCCGTCCTGGCGAGAGAGAAGTACGAGGTCGAGGACCTCCTCGCGATCACCGTCGACGTGGGGCAGGGGCAGGACGAGATGGAGGCGGCGATCGCAAAGGCCAAAGTGCTCGGCATCACCCCGATTGTCGTCGACGCGAAGGAGGAATTTGCCAACCTCTGGCTGTCGAAGGCGATCCAGGCAAACTCCAGCTACGAGGGCTATCCCGTGTCGACCTCGATGACCCGCCAGCTGATCGCCGCGAAGATCGCTTCCCTGGCGCTCAAGCTTGGCTGCGACGCCATCATGGAAGGCAGCAGCGGCAAGGGCAACGACCAGTACCGAATGCACAACGTCTTCAAGCTCTTCGCGCCGCAGCTCAAGGTCCTGGTCCCGGTGCGCGACTTCGATCTGACCCGCGGCGAGGAAGAGGAACTGTCGAAGGAGCTGGGCATCCCCATCACCGAGGTGATGCAGGGCGGCGATGACAAGACACTGTGGTGCCGCAGCCTGGCCTCCGGGGCAGTCGGGCTCAACCAGCCGATTCCGGATCACGCCTGGCTCTGGTGGAAGTCGGCTTCGAAGGCGACGTCAACGCCGACGCAGATTTCCGTCACCTTCGAGCATGGCGTGCCGGTCGCGCTCGACGGGACCGAACGCACGCTGCCAGAAATCGTCTCGAAGCTCAACGTGATCGCCGGGAGTCATGGAATCGGGAAGATCGACATCTTCGAGGACGGCATCATGGGCCTGAAATCGCGCGAGCTCTACGAGGCGCCCGCGGCCACGGTCCTCCTCAAGCTGCATCACGACTTGGAGCAGTTCTGCCTCACCAAGGAGGAGCTCGACTTCAAGGCGTTCGTCGATCAGAAGTGGGCTTACCTCGTCTATCACGGCGCCTGGTTCAGCCCGTTGAAGGAGGGGCTCGACGCCTTCATCCAGACGACCCAGGCCCAGGTGAGCGGGACCGTGACCGCCACCCTGTTCCACGGGACGATCGACCTGGACGCGCGGCAGAGCGATCACTCGCTGTTCTTCCCGGAGATCCGCGGGCTGCAGAGCCGGAGTTTCAACCAGCAATTGTGTGGGCCGGCGGCGCAGATCGCCGGGCTACCGTGGGAGGTTCTGTCCAGGCGCATGTCGAAGGTCTCGCACTGAGCCAGCAGCCCTGGGGCGGTCGCTTTAGCGAGGAGCCGGATCCTTTGATCGAGCAGTTCACGCGATCATTCGAGGTCGACCAACGGCTCTTCCGCGAGGACATCGCCGGCGGTCGCGCCTGGGCGAAGGCGCTGGTCGGGGCTGGGGTGCTGACCGCCGAAGAACAATTGCGCATCGACATCGCTCTCCGGGAGATCGGCACCGAGTTCGAGAAAGAGCTCGCCGCGGGTGAGGGCAGGGTGGCGGCCGCGGAAGACATCCACATGGCGGTCGAGAAGCGATTGCAGGAGAAGCTCGGCCCACTGGGCGGCAAGCTCCATACGGGGCGGAGTCGCAATGACCAGGTCGCCGTAGACCTGCGGCTCTTTGTCAGGGCTGCTGGTGGACGGTTGCTCGAGGCGATCGCGTCGCTGGCGTCGGCGCTGGTCGCCCGCGCCGAGGAACACATCGACACGGTAATGCCCGGCTACACGCACACCCAGCGCGCGCAACCCGTTCTGCTGGCGCATCATCTCCTCGCCTACGTCGAGATGCTTCGCCGGGACGCGGGCCGGACCGAGGATGCGTTGCGCCGGGCGGACGCCTCGCCGCTGGGTGCGGGCGCGCTCGCCGGTAGCGGTTTCCCGATCGATCGCTCCGCACTGGCCCACGAGCTCGGGTTCGCCACCGCCAGCGCCAACTCGCTCGATGCCGTGGCCGACCGAGACTTCGTGCTCGAGCTGCTGGCCGCCTGCAGCATCGCGATGATTCACCTCTCTCGACTCTGCGGCGAGATCGTGCTGTGGACCAGCGTCGAGTTCTCCTTCGCGTCGCTCCCTGACGCGCTTGCCAGTGGCAGCTCGATGATGCCGAACAAGAAGAACCCCTGCGCCGCCGAGCTGGTGCGAGCCAAGAGCGGACGGGTCGCCGGCGATCTGATGAATCTCTTGATGGTGCTCAAGGGTCTTCCGCTCGCCTACAACCGCGACCTGCAGGAGGACAAGGAGGCGCTGTTCGACGGCGTCGATACCACGCTTGCCTGTCTTCAGGTCACGGCGAGACTGGTTGAGGGCCTGCAATTCGACCGCAACGCGCTGCGCACCGCCGCCCTCGATGGACATACCCTTGCGACCGAGCTCGCCGATTACCTGGCCGCCAAAGGCATGCCGTTTCGCGACGCGCATCATCTGGTTGGCCGGATGGTTGCCCACGCCATCGCCACCGGCCGTGGCTTGGAGTCGTTCAGCCTCGCCGAGCTCCAGGAGTTTTCGCGGCTCTTCAGCGCCGACATCGTCGATCATCTGACCCTGGAAGGGGCGCTCAGATCACGCGATGTCCTCGGCGGCACGGCGCCGCGACGGGTCAGGGAGGCGCTGGCGCATGTCAAAGCGTAAGCGTCAGGAGGCGATCCTGGCGATCATCGCCAAACACCAGGTCGCGACCCAGGAAGAGCTCGTCGAGCGGCTGCATCGCGCCGGAATCCTGACCACGCAGGCGACCGTTTCGCGCGATATCGCGGAGCTCGGTCTGATGCGGGTCGCCGGGCCGGAGGGTCATTACATCAAGCCCGAAGACGGCCTGGGCGCTGCCTCGACGGCTGGCCGGGAGGAGAAGCTGCGCCGGCTGCTCCGCGACCTTCCCCTGACGGTCCGGCGCGGACAGGGGATCGCGGTACTGACCACCACGCCAGGCTCGGCCAGCCCGCTCGCGTCCGGGATCGACGGCGCCGGCTGGCCGGAGGTGCTCGGAACGGTGGCGGGCGACGACACCATCTTCGTCGCGCTCACCCTCCAGCCCCGCGCCTACAGCGGGCTCGCCCAGCGGCTGGCTCTGCTGGGCGCGTACGTCCAGCCCGAAGACTAGCACCCCATGAAATCTTCGATTCCCTGGGGACCCCACTAGATGCCCGAAAAGATCGTCCTCGCCTATTCCGGCGGCCTCGACACGACGGTCGCGGTGCGCTGGCTGACGCAGACCCGCGGCTTCGAGGTGATTGCGCTTACGGTCGACCTCGGGAGCCAGCCCAAGCTTGAGGTCATCCGGGAGCGTGCCCTCGCCGCGGGCGCCGTCCGGGCCTACGTGCTCGATGCCCGCACGCCCTTCGTCGAGCGGTTCTGCTGGCCGGCGCTCAAGGCCGGCGCCCTCTATCAGAGTCAGTACCCGCTGGCGACCGCGCTTGGGCGTCCCCTGATCGCCCAGTTGCTGGTCGAGGCCGCCGCCCGGGAGGGGGCGACCTGGGTGGGGCACGGCTCGACCGGCAAAGGCAACGACCAGGTTCGCTTCGAGGTCGCCGTCGCCGCGCTCAGTCCCCAGCTCAAGGTGCTCGCGCCGCTCCGGGATGGGATGGCCATGACGCGGGAGCAAGAGGTCGCCTACGCGAGCGCCAACAAACTGCCCATTGAGGTCAAGCCCGAGTCGCCGTACAGTGTGGATGAGAACCTGTGGGGGCGCTCCATCGAGGCCGGGATCCTCGAAGATGCTCTCCTCAAACCCCCCGAGGACGCATTTGTATGGACCTCGTCGGTGGACAACGCCCCCGCCAACTCCGCCGAAATCGAGCTCAGCTTCGAACAGGGCATCCCCACACGACTCAACACATATCCCTCCCCCTCTGGGGGAGGGCAGGGTGGGGGGGTCGCCCTGGTCGACGAGCTGAATCGGCTTGGCGGCCTCCATGGGGTCGGCCGGATCGACATGATCGAGGACCGCTTTGTGGGGATCAAATCGCGCGAAATCTATGAAGCCCCCGCGGCGGTCATCCTCCACGCGGCCCACCGCGCCCTGGAAGAGCTCGTGCTCGACGCCGAGACCGCGCGCTTCAAAGCCTCAGTTGCCGCGGAGTATGCGCGTCTCGTCTACCAGGGCAAGTGGTTCACCAGCCATCGGCGCGACCTCGACGCATACGTCGAGAGCACCCAGCGCGCCGCCACCGGTCGGGTGCGCATCAAGCTCCACAAGGGAACGGCGCAGGTGATCGGCCGGTCGTCGCCCTACTCGCTCTACCGGCCGCAGCTCGCCACCTACTCATCGGGCGATCAGTTCGACCATCAGGCCGCGGTCGGTTTCATCAAGCTGGTCGGCCTGCCGGTCCGGACGCAAGCCCAGGTGCAGGGGGCGGCCGCGACCGAGCCGCTACTTGAAGACGATCGCCATGTTGTTGAAGTCGGCCCAGGACCGCTCGAAGGCGGCCTTGCTGAACCAGTACTGGCTCCCACTGTGCCAGGGGTCGTTGACGCGGACCTGCGTCGCTGACACGCCGCTCAGCGTGACGACGTGCTCGATCAACGAGTAGCGAATCTGGATTTTTTCGTCAAAGGTCGTCCAGTACCCGACATATGGCCGATCCCATCCAGTTTCGGTCCAGGCCATGACCGGATGCCCGGCCGCGACCTCGGCGTAAATCCGGGCGGGCGTCCAGCCGTTGGCTGCCCCTTCACCGCCCTCGGCGTTGGGGACTCCGTGCGCCTGGGCGACGGCGACCAGAGGCGGATAGTAGATGCCGTAACCGGTTGGCACCAGGTCGGCGCCGTCAATGTTGCCGACGAAATTCTTGTAGGGGTTGCCCCACTGCTTCACCGTCTTGTGCCCGTTGACGATCGGCCCCATGACCGGCCCGCGGGTATCGGGTGCGGGCTGCATCGCGATCAGCTGGTTCTGTGTGTAGGTGTGCCCCATGGCCGCCAGCGCCATCTGGAGCGCAGCCGTCTCGCAGTCCAGGTTGCGCAGCTGCTTGTAGACCGGAACGGTGAAGGTGACCGTCCCGCTCGGCGTCACGACAGGAGTTGGGGTTGGACTCGGCGCGGGCGTGGGCGTCGGCGCCGGCGTGGGATGCTCGATGACGAGCAGCGAGGAGGGCGACGGCCGAGCCGCCGTCGTCGCCTGGAACCTCGGTGACGCGGCGACACCGATGGCGCCGGCCACGAGTACCACCAGCATCAAAATGAAAAGGATGGTTGTCCGCATCAGGGTGGAGGCGTCACCGGCACATAGTCCCGAGCTCCGGTCTGCGGATTGTATCGGACCTTCATGAGCTGGCCTGTGGTCGGATCGACGAAACGTTCAGCGGTTTCTTGCCAGGAACCACCTCCCGTCACAGGTGGGCGATAGCGTCCCCGCTCAAAAACCAGGGCCGCGATCACGATCAGGCCGTTAGCGAAAAGATAGATCGCGACCGGTGAGCCGACACCTAGACCAGCCAGGACGACGGCGCCAGCCACGGCCAGGATCCCGTAACCGATGATCAGGCGCTTCAGCACACTAGCTCCGGCTGGGCTCGATCACCGCCGCCGTCCCATAAGCGACGATCTCGCTCATCGTGTTGCCGATCTCGGACGAGTCATATTGCATTCGGATCACGGCGTTGGCGCCCATCGCAGTGGCGTTCTTGATCATTCGGTCGACCGCGTGCCTACGCGCGTCTTCGAGCAGCTCAGTGTATTCGGTGATCTCACCGCCGCCCAGCGAGCGCAACCCGGCCATGATGTTGCCGCCGAGGCCGCGGCTGCGGACAACGAGGCCGAAAACCTGGCCCTTCATCTCCACGATCCGATGTCCGGTGACGTCTTCGGTTGTGACGACGATCATCTCCGTCCTCCTCTAACTCCGATGGCTAGAGCCATCCCTGCTCTTCCGCGAGGCGGGCCGCCTCGGTTCGGTTGCTAACCTCGAGCTTCTGAATCGCCGAGGATAGGTAATTTCGCACCGTTCCCTCCGAGAGGAACAAGGCTTTCGCGATTTCGGCGACGCTGGCGCCGCCCTGGCCGGCGACGAGGACCTCGCGCTCGCGTTCGGACAATGGGCTGTCTCCGGCGCTCAGCGCGGCGGCCGCCAGGCTGGGATCGACGACCCGCTCGCCCGCCATGGTGCGCCGGATCGCAAGAGCCAGCTCGTGGGCCGGCGCATCCTTCAGCATGAATCCGGCCGCGCCGCTTTCCATGGCCCGCCGCAAGAACCCAGGCCGGCCGAATGTCGTGAGAATGAGGGTCCGGCAGGCTGGGAGCGCCCGGCTCAGCTGGCCGGCGGCCGAGATGCCGTCACCACCGGGCATCTCGATGTCGAGCAGCGCGACGTCGGGCTTCGTCTGCGACGCCAGCGCGAGGATCTGATCCGCCCGGTCGGTCTCGGCGACGATTTCGATATCACCCTCCATGGCCAGCAAAGCCTTCAGCGCACCACGCACCATCGCCTGGTCCTCGGCGATTAGCACTCTAATCAATGGCTTACCGAGCGACGGATCATGTGCTCCCCGCGTCGACCGGCGCGAACGCCTCGGGTAAGGGCAGGGTGACCCTGAGCCGAAAGCCCTCGTGAGGCAGCGGCGCGGCCGTTAGCGTTCCACCGCGCTCGAGCACCCGCTCGTTCAAGCCACGCAGGCCGCTGCCCATCTCCGGGGCCCCGCCGCGGCCGTTGTCCACTACCTCGACGGTGGCATGGCCGTCATTCGCACTGATTCGAACCGAACATCGCTTCGCTTGACTATGCCGCATCACATTGGTCACACCCTCGCGCACCGCCCAGGCCATGACGGCTTCCACCACCGGCGGCAAGCCAGCGTGGTCCTGCTCGGCTCGGAATTCCATCCCTGCCGCGGTCAGGGCTTCACGCGCCCCGGCCAGCTCCGCGCTCAAGGTTGGCTGCCGGTAGCCGGTTACTGCCTCGCGCACCTCTCGCAGCGCGTGGCGAGCAACATTCTCAATGTCTTCGACTTCATGAGCGGCCAGCCCCGGCGTTGTCTTCATCAGCCGGCCAGCCAGCTCGCTCTTGAGTGCGATGACGGACAGGCTGTGGCCGAGCAGATCGTGCAGGTCACGGGCAAACCGCAGCCGCTCCTCCCCTACCGCCAGCCGCGCGATCTGTTCGCGTGCCTGGCTCAACTGCTGGTTCGCCTCGACCAGCAGTCGGCCGGCCACGGCGGCGAACCCAACCAGCAATTCGTTGAGCAGCTGACCGGTGGACGTGGTCACGGATTCCCCGCGGGCGAGCTCGATCACCGCTGCCAGGACCGACAGGATGACGACCGCCGCCACGCCGCGCCGCCAGGGGAAGGCCGCGCCCCCCATGATGACCGCGTAGAGGAACAGACTGCCGTACTGGGGAGGGGTGCGAAGCGTGAATACGGTCAGGAGGATCGTCGCTCCCGCGACGGCCGCCAGCATAAAGCGGCGATCGGGGCCGGCGACGATCCGGATCCAGAACCATCCCCAGATCAGGGCGAGGGCGGCCAGGAGCAGCAGGCCATAGATGCGCGTCTCGGCGCTGAGTCGATCGGTCAGGAATGCACCGATCGGATAGATGAAAAACGCAAGCCAGGCCACCATGAAGAGGCGGCCCAGCTTGATCCATCGAGGGTTCAGCGCCATCGCGTCCCAGCCTAGGCGATTACTCCCTGCAAGTCGAGGCTGGTCAGGAACGTCTGCTCGGTTTTGGCGCGCGTGTCCGAGAGCACCTTGCCGTCCTTGAGCCGGATGACCCGGTCGGTCTGATTGGCGACGTCCATGTCGTGGGTCACCACCACGAAGGTCACGCCGTGCTCGCGGTTCATCCGCCGCATCAAGCCAACGATCTGCTGGCTGGTCTCGCTATCCACCTCGCCGGTTGGCTCGTCACCGAGGACGAGCGACGGCCGGTTGATCAGCGCTCGAGCGATGGCGACCCGTTGCTGCTCGCCACCCGATAGCTGGTCGGGCCGGTGATGCATGCGGTCTTTGAGGCCAACTTCGTCCAGCAATGCCGCGGCGCGCGCCTTGCCGTCCTTTCCGTTCTTGTGGTACCGCAGCGGCAGCATCACGTTCTGGAGGGCGTTCAGGCCGGGCAGGAGGTTGAAGTCCTGAAAGACAAAGCCGAGCTTCTTACCGCGAAGGTCGGCGCGCGCCCCGTCGCGGAGTTTGCCGGTGTCCACCCCATCGAGCATGATCTGGCCGCTGGTGGGCCGGAGTAGCAGGCCGAGGAGGTCGAGGGTCGTGGTCTTGCCGCTTCCCGAGCGGCCCACGATCGAGACGAACTCTCCGGCCTCGATCGAGAGGCTGAGGCCGTCCACCGCCTTGACGGTCGTGGTGCCCTGCTTGTAATGCTTGGTCAATTCGTTCAGTTCGATGTTTGCCATGTGAATACCCCCTAGGCCGCCCGCAGCGCGCGCACCGGATCCATCCGGGAGGCACGAAGGGCGGGGATGATGCCGGCGATCGCGCCGAGCCCGACCGAGAAGACGATGGCGATGATCACCAGGCGCCACGAGACCAGGAAGAGGCTGAGGTTCGCTGCCGCCGTCGCCGCATTGACGAGGCTGGTGATTCCCCAGCCGAGGAGCAGTCCGATGCTGCCACCGATCGCGCCGATCAGGGTCGCCTCCAGCAGGTATTCGCGCAGGATGTGACGGGTGTGGGCTCCAATCGCTTTCTTGAGCCCGATCTCCCGGACGCGCTCGGTGACCGCCATCAGCATGGTGTTGATGACAGACAGGCCACCCACGATCAGCGCCAGGAGCGCGGCTCCGGTGGTGATCGCCGTGAACAGGGCGCCGCCGGACTTGAAGCTATTGACGATCGTGCTGGGCTTGGTCGCCTTGACGCCGCTGACCTGGTTGTTGATGCTGTCGGACAGATTGTCCAGATTGACGCCCGGCTTGCCGTAGACGGTCATGCCGGTGACCAGCGTGCTGGTGTCGATCCGGTCCCGAATGGCGGCTGGCAGACTGTCCTTGAGCAACATCTGGGCGTCCGTGAGGTTGATGAACGCGCCCGTGTCCGGGCCGGTCTGGGTCTTGGCCAGCACCCCGACCACAGTGAAGCTGTGGTTGACGAAGTCCGCCTTCGCATCGGACGGCCGGACCGGCAGGTCGATGGTGCTGCCGGCGCTCTTGCCGAACTCATGGGCGAAGTCCGAGCCTAGAACGACCTCCCCCGAGGACGTGACGTCGCGACCCTGCACCAGGGTCGTCTTCACCGCTGAGTAATCGTTGGCCCGCGGATCGTAGGACGTGATGTAATCCGGGAGCCCGAAGGAGACCGTTTGCACCGATCCCGGCTTGGCCTGGACCTGGATCTCCCCAAACGCGGCCGCGACGCCGCTGACTTGCTCGACCTGAGTGACCGTGTTGAGCGGGAGCACGCTGCTGCCACCAAAGGCGCTCGCGCCGGCGGCCGTCACCTGGATGTTGGAACCGAAATAGGTAACGCCGCCGTCGAGTAGGGCGTTGAACTTCTCGGCCATCGCGCCCATCGTGACCAGCGCCAGGACGCCGATCACGATGCCGCTGATGGTAAGGGTGTTGCGCAGCTTTCGCCGCGTCAGATTTCGAATGATTTCCATGATTCCTCCTCTTCTACGATCGTTGCCGGCCCTCCGGGGTGGTTGTCGATAGGCCGCTGATTGACGGTATCGCCGTCCCGATGGTTTAACCAGTCGCACCGGTCAGCTATTCCGCATGACACGCGTCATGCGGGTATTCGAACCCTTCCTCGACCACGCGCCCTTGCCATAAGGTTGAGGCCATGAAAGATGCGCCAGACGAACTCGAAAAAGATCCCAAGGCTTCCGCGAAGGCACCGGCCGATTCGAAAGTGCCCCCCGCCAGCGAAACCTGGGTCGAGGGGCAGCCGACGTCGGAGGCCGACTATAAGGAGCCGCCCGACAGCGACGAGTAGCCATTGGCCGGGCGCCAATGGTATTGACGCGACGATAGAAAACGTCTATAGCTAAGGGATGCTGCTGGCGCAGATGGAAGGCTTCCTCGAGGTTGCCCGCCGCGGCAACGTGAGCCGGGCCGCCGAGGCCATGTTCGTCACCCAGCCGACGCTGACCGCACGGCTCCATGCGCTGGAGCGTGAGCTCGGAGAGCCGCTGTTTGCCCGCACCCGGCGCGGCATGAAGCTCACCGACGCCGGCCGCGCCTTCCTTCCGTATGCAGAGCGGGCTATGCGGGCGGTCCGAGACGGCCGCCAGGCGCTGGCCGACGCCCGATCAGCATCCGCCGGCCGGCTGGTGCTGGGCGCCGCGCCGGCGGTGAGCACCTACGTCCTGCCTGCCCTGCTCCAGCGGTTTGCCGGTGCCTACCCCCGGGTCGAGGTGGCCGTCCGCACCGGCCATTCGGAGGATGTTCTCCAGATGCTGCTCCGGGAGGAGGTCCAGCTCGCCATGGTGCGGGCGCTGCGGCACCCCGATATCGAGTCGATCCCGCTGTACGAGGAGGGGCTGGTGCTCGTCGTTCCTCCGGGCCACGCTTTTGCCAGGCGGTCGAAGGTCGGCATCGCCGATGTGGCATCCGAGCGGTTGATCTTCTTCGACCGAACCTCCAGCTATTACGAGCTCACCCAGGCGTTCTTTCTCAGCCTGGGCGTCACCCCTCGCGAGGTGATGGAGCTGGACAACATCGAGTCCGCCAAGAAGATGGTGCAGCGACGGCTCGGCATCGCCTTGCTGCCGCGGACCGCGGTCGCTGGCGAGCTGGCGGCGAAGACGCTGACCCAGGTCACCGTTACGGACGCGCCGGCGTTGTCGCAGAAAATCGTCGTGATCCGCCGTCGTGACCAGGGCCGGCCGTCGGGGACGGTCGCCGCCTTCCTCAATCTCCTCAGAGATTCCGACCCCGCCGCCGTCGCCTCCTAGACCTAGACGACCCGGTCTTCGGGCAGTGCCTCGACAAACTCCCGGCCAAGCCGGGCGGCATCGTACGCCTTACCGACGAGATGGTGGTAGGGCACGCCAGAGAAGAAGTGGTGACTCCGGGTCGGAAAGTCCTGGCCTTGCTCGAACTCCCTGCGCTGGAGCGCGATGTAGCCGTCCTGCTGCTCGGCCGACATCGCCTGCAGCAGCACGCTGAGGCCGTGGCCTTCGGCGTGCTGGGCGCCCAGCGTGATGAAGATGAACTTGACGCCCATTTCGCCGAGCTCGACAAACGTCATCGGATTCGGATCCTTGAACCATTTGAAGGAGGATGACCAGTTGAAGGCAAAGCGGGCGTCCGGAAAGCGCTTCTTGATCTGCTCGGAAAACGTTTCAACGGCGCCTCGGTCCGATGTCGGAAACTCGCACCACAGCATGTCCGGCATGCCGCTGTCCAGATAGCGAAGGCCGCGGTCCACCGCGAGGTCCATGTGTCGAAGCGACTCGGGGGCGTCGACCGCACTCAGGCCGTCGGTGCGGGCGATGATGACGAAGTCGTCGTTACCCAGATCGTTCGCGACCGCGCGCGCCATGCGAAGCTTCCCCACCATCTCGCTCACTGGGATCAACGCCTTGCCGCCGATGTGCCCGCATCGCTTGGGGAGCACCTGGTCTTCGATGTGGGCCGCGGCTACGCCGGCGGTCACGTAGAGCTCGGTGGTGCGCTGCACGTTGAAGATGTTGCCGTAGCCGCCGTCCATATCGACGATCACCGGCGGAATCTCCAGGTGTCTTGGGGCCACCCCCTTTTCCGGGTCGCCGACGGCCATGGTCAACTGGAACTTGCGCAAGGCGCTGACCGTCCGCCGGGCGGCGTCGGCGATCTCCACGCTCGAGTACAGATCCATATCGGTGGTGCCCAGATGGCCGATGGCGAAGGAGTAGCCGCTGAAGTACACGGCCTTGAAGCCGTAGTACATCACCAGCTCAGCGCCCATTGGGTCATAGACCCCCGGACCGAACAGGAATGGCTCGGTGTCGAGCAGCTGCCGCATGCGGGTGCTCGGATGGGTAAAGCGCGAGGCAGGCACCGTGAAGCCATCGGGCAGCAAGGCGCTGGCCACGAGCCGATCGGTTGGCGGGATGGCTACCGTGCTCATCGCCTGCCGGTTACTCGTTCCCGTGATCGCGTTCGCAGTCGTCGGGGCAACCGCACTCAACCGTCTCGGCGCGGCAGGGCTGGTATCCGTCGATCTCGCTCGCCTGGGTGCGTTGGCCTTCCATCTCAAGCATGGAAGCCACTCTATCAACTAACCCATCATCGGGTCCAATCGTTTCTAGCGATTGGCTCGATAGAGCTCTTTTATATTAAGTGGAAGCTCGCCGCCATCTCCCAGGCCAGTGCGATGGCCGCCGCCAGCAAGAGCACAGCAACGATGCGGGCGTCGTTTATGGCAGCGGTGGCTGCCGACCGCAGCCGGTCCGGCAGATCTGTGATGCGCCGGGCGGCGCCGCGCAAGCTGTACTCCGAGTGCAGTCGCACGGGAAACAGTCCCATCTCGCTTCCCTCCTTCCCTGAGCGATCGGGCTTTCACCGTACCAGATAACGCCGGGTCCACGTCAAGCGGCCGGGCCGACGCGTTCAGGCCGTGGCAGGCTGGTTCCAGCGTCGAATCACGGGATCTGCGTGCTCGTAGCCCAGGACACAGAGCGCGGCGGTCTGCAGCAGATAGTGGCGTCCGGTCTCGGGCGGCTCGCCCAACCAGCGCGCGGCGAGCACGCGCAGCACGTGGCCGTGGGCGAAGATCAAGACGTCGCCCTCCGCGGCGCGGACCTCGGTGATCACCCGGTCGACTCGGCGGCCGACATCCGCGGCCTTCTCACCGCCGGGGCCTCCGTCGCGCCAGAGCGACCAGCCGGGACGGATCTGCGTGATCTGTTTGGACGTCATCCCTTCATAGCGGCCGTAGTCCCACTCCACCAGCTCCGGTCGTGGCTTCGCGTGCGCGCCATAACCGGCCAGCCGGCAGGTCTCGGCGGCTCGCTGGAGGGGGCTGGTCAGCACCAGCGCGAACTTCCAGCTCTTCAGCTCCGGGCCCAGGGCCTCCGCCTGCCGGCGCCCCTCCTCGGTAAGGGGAATGTCGGTTTTGCCGGTGTGCCGACCGTCAAGACTCCACTCTGTCTCACCGTGCCGCAGGAGGACCGCCTCGGGCTTTCCCAGGCTGCGGCCTCAGCCGGTCTTGAGGTCGAGGTGCGAGGCGCCGCCACTGATCTGGATGTCGTACCGGTTGGAGGCCGAGGCATATCGCGAGCTTTGCCGCTCGAAATCACCGCCGAGGGCGCCGCTGGTTGAGCCATTGATGGTGATCGCGCTGGCACCACCACTGACGCCGACGCGCCATTCCGTTTGAGCGGGAATTCGAAGCGTCAGGTTGCTGGCACCGCCCGAAACATCGATCACGACGCTGCCCTTCGGCGGCGGAAGCTGCGCCTCCAGACGGTTGGCACCGCCCGAGATGTCAAGCTCGGTGAGCTGTAGGTGGCGCAGGTCGAGGCTCAGATTCGCTGCACCGCCGCCGAGCTCGATTTTCCACGGGATGCGATCGGTCAGGACGAGGGCCACGTGTCGGCGGTTCGAGCCAAAGAGATGAAACGGCGAGAAGCTGGCGCTCTCTCGGATCGCGAGCGTGCCGCGCTCATGATCGAGGTTGATGGTCGGTGGATTTTCGCCGGCCGGATACTCGACATGCACCTGGTAAAGCGTGTCGCCCAGACTGCCAGCTTTGACATCGACGCCAGCGGCGCTGTAATTCAAATCAAGGGTCGCGGCCGTCAGTCCTCCAATCTGCCCTGTGGCGTCCGCCTTTTGCGCGCCAAAGGATGTGGCGGGCGCCAGGGTTGCGTACGCGACGGCGGCGATGACGACGACCGCCGCGACGGCCAGGCCGATAAGCAGCGCCTGTCGGCGAGGCAGCGTGTAATTGAGGATGAGCTGCAAGCCGAGGATCACCAGCAACAGGGGCCACAGGTCACCCAGTCGTTCGAGCGCCGGCCGCGAGAGGACGCCTGTGTTGGCCAGCAGGACGATGACGCCGATCGCGATCAGAATCAGCGGGAAGAGCAGGCCGCGATTCCGAGACATCAGTCAGCCTACCGGCGGCGAACCAGGACCAGCAGCCCGATCGCGATCAGAAGGATTGGCCAGAAGAGGTCTCCGCGGAAACCACGCAAAAGCCCGAGGTTCGAGATCAGCAAGTACCCGCCCAGCGCGATCAGGATGACCCCGATCCAGACTCCGCGGGGGCGGCCCGCCCAGCCTGCCCACCCCGGCGCCCGCCGGGTCGAGGCCGTGCCGGCGGGCTCGGGTGACGGTTGAGTTTGGGATCCGCCCTCAGGCGATCGGCTGAAGCCGGTTCGGAAATCCTCCCTGATCTCCTGGCCCATCGTCCGGATACGCTCGCTGATGTTCCGAGTGGCCGACGCCGGCGCGCCCACGGGCGGCTCCATCAAGAACCACAGCGCGAGGTACAGGAGGATGCCGATTCCCGCCCCAACCAGGGTCAGGATGACGAACGCGATCCGGACCAGGAGTGGCTCGACGCCAAAGTACTGCCCGAGACCGGAGCAGACCCCCGCGATGATGCGATCGGAACCACGTCGTAAGACGCCCCCCGTCGTCTCGCCCATCGCGGGGCAATTATCGCACTAAACCGTTCGGCGTCCGACCACCAGGTTATAGACGATGCCGGCGCCCGCCAGTACGAGAAGCAGCCAGATCAGGGCGCCACCAATCTTGAGCGCGAAGAACACCAGCCAGAGCACAAACAGCACCACCACGATGGTCCAGATCAGACTAACCACGAAATGATTCCTCCTCGGTTGAGCGCCGCTCTCACCATGATAGCGTCGATATAAGGTTACATTTTCGCCCGATTCGAGTCAACGCCCTCTCGTGGCTTGCGGGGGGCAGAGGATATCTCCCTCCCACTTGGGGGGTGTAGGGGCGTCAGTCGAGGTCCTTAACGAGGTCGCCGCCGAGCATCACGAGGCGGACGTGTTTTGGGTCGCCAAAGATCGCCGGATCTTGTAGCGGATCCGTATCGAGCACGATCAGGTCGGCGCGCTTGCCCGCCTCGACGGTCCCAGCCTCCTTCTCGACCCGCATCAGCGCCGCGTTGGTCCGGGTTGCCGCGATGATGGCCTGCATCGCCCCCATGACCCGAGCCTGGCAGGCGATCTCCTTCCCCTTATTGCCCTGCATCTCGGCCAGGACATCGGATCCCGAACCGATGCGAAGGCCCTTTTCGTAGGCGAGTCCCAACGAGTCGTAGGCGCCGGTCAATCCCTGGCGGATCTTGCGAACCATGTCGGGTGTCCAGCCATCGCCGGCTTCGCGCGCCGACAGTAACTCGTAAGTGATGATGGTCGGCACCAGGAAGACGTCGCCGGCGGCCAGCATCTGATCGGCGGTGGCCTCGTCCAGGAAGTTTCCGTGTTCGATGGAGCGCACGCCGGCCTTGATCGAGTTCTGGATCGCCCGCGGACCATAGGCGTGAGCCAGCACATACGTGCCGACGGCGCCGGCCGCGTCGACCGCGGCGGCGAGCTCGTCTACCGAAAACTGCACATGGTCGAGCTCGTCGGAGGGGGAGGCCGCCCCACCGCTGGCCATCACCTTGACCTGGTCCGCCCCCCGGCGCAGCACCTCCCGAGCCGCGCGCCGCACCTGGTCGGCCCCGTCCGCCAGGATTGATTCCGAGGTGAGGCCGGGGACTTCCGGGAAGCTCCCCCGACTGGTCCGGGCGCGGTGGTCGCCGTGGCCGCCGGTCTGCGAGATGAAGGCGCCGCTGATGAAGATCCGCGGTCCCCGGATCAAGCCGAGCCGGATGGCTTCCTTGAATCCCCAATCGAGACCGCCAGCATCGCGCACCGTGGTGAAACCGGCTTCGAGCGTTGCCTCGATTTCGTTCTTGATGCGCAGCGCCAGCACAGCCGGCGGTATGGCCGCTTCGGCGGCGGGGTCGAGGTCGAGCAGCGCCAGATGGACGTGCGCATCCAGCAGACCGGGCATCAAGGTCCGCCCCTGGCAATCAATGACGCGGGCCTCCCTCGGGCCGGCCGGCCCGCTCGCGGTCCCGATCCGGCGGATCAGGCCATCCTCGACGACGACCCGCATCCCCGCTTGAGGATCGCGCCCGGTGCAGTCGAGCAGCGTTGCATGCTCGAAGACCACGTTCACGGCTCGACTAGTTTATCTACGCCGCGTGGTAGGTCAGAAAGAGGTCGGTGACGTAGCCCAGCAGAAATCCAAGGAGCAGTCCCCAGCCCATTGCGGCAGGCGAGTTGAGCCGGCGGCCGAGGTGGAACATCTCGTTGACCACGTAGAGCAAGGCGCCGGCGGCGAGCGCCAGGAAGAGCACATAGACGTACGTCGAGGTGAAGACATACCCGATTACCGTGCCGAAGAAGGTCGGGCCGCCGCCGATCAGTCCGGCAATCAGCAGGAAGCCCCACGAGGGTCGAGGGGTATCGAGGGCCAGGGGGGCGGCAATGCCGAAACCCTCCGTGATGTTGTGCAGGGCGAAGCCGATCACCAGTACCACGGCGAAGGCGACGGCACCGGTCGCCGCCGACTGCCCGATGGCCAGGCCCTCCGACAGATTGTGCAGCCCGAGCCCGGTGGCGATCATCATCGCCAGTGTTCTGGGCGGGGCCGGCGGTGCGTTCTTTACCCGCCCGAAAAGGCGGCCGTTGAAGTAGACGAGGCCAAGCAGGCCGAGGCCGATGCCCGCCGCGAAGATCGCGACCAGCGTGAAAAAGCCGCCATCACCTCGATGCAGGGCGGCGAGCGCTGTCTCGACCGGTCCCGAGGCGTGGCTGAGAATATCCCAGAGCAGGAAAATCAGCACGCCGGTGGCGATCGCGTTGAGGAGCCCCTGGACGGTGCGCGAGAACCCCCGAATGCGTCCGACCGGGAGCCCGATGAAGATGGTGGCACCCGCGATTGCGCCAAGGGCGGCCGCAGCAGCGTGGCTCATGTTCTGACGATCCGGCTCAGGACTCTATATTGTTAGCAGATGCGAAGATCACGATTAGACAACGCTAACACACGCTCCCGTCCGCCCTCGGAGGTGGTGGCCCACTACCTGGAGGCGATTTACTACATTCGGGCCGAAGGTGAAGTCGTGCGGAGCGCGCGCCTCGCCGACTGGCTTTCCGTCAGCCGGCCGACGGTTACAGTAGCGCTTCGGCGGATGACCCGGGATGGGATGCTGCGACTCAATGCCCGCAAAGAGATCGAGCTGACCGCCCGCGGGGAGACCGCCGCAGCCGCCATCGTGCGGCGACACCGGATCGTGGAGCGCTGGCTGACGGACGTACTCGGGCTCGACTGGGTTACGGCGGATGCCGAAGCCGAGCGCCTCGAACATGCCGTGTCTGAGGTCGTCGAGGAAACGCTTTACCGGGCTCTGGGCAGGCCCACGAGCTGCCCGCACGGTAACCCGATCCCGGGCCATTCCACGATGCGGGCCAACGAGCTGCGGCTCTCCGCCCTGAAACCAGGCGAGACGGGCACAATCACGCGCATCTCCGAGGTGGCGCAGCGGGAAGCGCCTCCGCTGTTGCAGTATCTCCACGATCGGGGGCTCACGCCCGGGACCCGCATCACGGTGCAGGAGGTCGATGAGGTCGGCCGCACGATGCAGCTACGGGCGGCTCGGCTCTTGACGCTCAGCAGCGAGACCGCCTCAAAACTCGCGGTTGTACGGTCGGCTAGGCTGAAACCCGGACGGGCTCGCGCTCCTCGCTAACGACAACGGGCTTGATGCTCGTTGGGGAGTGGGGGAGGATGAGCCAGCCGGCGAAAACGACGACGCTGCAGACCACCGCCATGACCGTTGTTGGATCCATCAGTTTCCTCCTTCTTAATTCGCGTGGATGCTGGCGTAGGCGGGTTCACCGTGTTGCGAGAGATCGAGGCCGATAAGTTCTTCGTCTTCGTGCACGCGCAGCGGGACGATCAGGTTCACAAACTTGAGGATCGCGAAGGTCCCGACGATCGACCAGCCCCAGGCGGCGCCGACCGCCACCAGCTGAACCAGGGCCTGCCGCGGGTTGCCGTAAAAGAGGCCGTTGGCGGCGGCCGAATTGATGGCGACGGTGGCGAAGAGCCCGGTGGCCAGCGCCCCCCAGGTGCCGCCGATGCCGTGCACCGCCCAGACGTCGAGCGCGTCGTCGACCTTGATCCGCTCGCGCAGCTGGATGGCCAGGTAGCAGACCACGCCCGCGCCGAACCCGATCACGATCGCACCCATGACGTTGACAAAGCCGGAGGCCGGGGTGATCGCCACCAACCCGGCGACGGCACCGGCTGCCGCACCGATCACGCTCGGCTGCTTCTTGTGCCACCAACTCACGGTCATCCAGGTGAGGGCGGCCATCGCGGCCGCCGTATTCGTGACCACGAAGGCGCTGGTGGCCAGCGCGCCGGCGCCCAGCGCGCTGCCCGCATTGAATCCGAACCATCCGAACCAGAGCAGCGCGGCGCCCAGCACGGTCATGGTGGCGTCATGCGGCTCGACCTTCTGCTTGCCGAACCCAAGCCGCCGGCCCAGCACGAGCGCGGCGACCAGGGCCGAGACTCCGGAGCTGATATGGACGACCGTCCCGCCGGCGAAATCGAGGGCGCCCAGGTTGTGGAGCCAGCCGCCTGCGCCCCATACCCAGTGGGCGATCGGGTCGTAGACGAAGGTCGCCCACAGCAGGGAGAAGAGCACGAATGCCTTGAAGCGCTGCCGTTCGGCGAACGCGCCGCTGATCAGGGCCGGGGTGATGACCGCGAACATCATCTGGAAAAGCATGAAGGCCTGGTGGGGGATGGTCGGCGCGTAGTCAGCGTTTGGCGTGAACCCGACGTTGTTCAGGCCGACCCAGTCGAGGCCGCCGATGAGGTGGAACTTGTCGGGTCCGAATGCGAGGCTGTACCCCCAGAGCACCCACTGGACGCTGATCAGGCAGAGGATGAAAAAGCTGTGCATGATGGTCGACAGCACGTTCTTCCGGCGGACCAGCCCGCCGTAGAAGAAACCAAGAGCTGGCGTCATCAACATCACGAGCGCAGCCGATGCCAGGACCCAGGCGGTATCGCCGCTATCGATCTTCATCTGCGGATTGTCCGACAGCAGGCCGCCCGACGTAATGGATCAGCGTTACCGAAATGCGGGGCGGATCTCGTGCGCCGGGCACAAAAACGCCTAGCCTGGTTTTTCGACCTCGGCTAGGCGGGCTCTGACGATCTGCGTCATAAGCCGGTCGCGAAACGGCTTGTCGACGGTGAACCTGATGGTGCCCTTGCTCAGGTCGTAGGCCTTCAGCTCGCCGGCGTGCGCGTCGATGAAGCTGCGGCCGGTCCCATAGAGCGCGCAATGGTCCTTCCAGTAGGCCAGGTAGACGAGTGGCTTCCCGTTGGGGTGCTTGAACACCGCCATCCCGTAGCCGAGGCCTTCCGTCGCGTTGGGGGCCGCCGCCCTGATCGCCTTGCGGAGCTTGATCAGCGCCGCGCGCTTGTCCTTCGGTGCCCCGGCGAGGTAGTCGTCGACAGTTTTCATCAGCGATGCCAGGTGCGCTTGTCGTGGCAGAAGTGCACGGCCGCCGGCTTGAGCCGCCGCAGCTTGTCCAGCGACCGCCCGAAGGTTGACGCGTCTTCCATCATGCCGGCCCGTGGCGCCTCGCCCTCGAACATGCTAACCGTCCAGCAGGCGTCGCCCGTCATCAGCGCCGGGCCCGCGGTGGTGTCGATCTGAATGCTCTGGTGGCCGGCGGTGTGGCCAGGCGTCGTCAGTACGCGGACACCCGACGCGATCTCGCGTTCCCCATCCAGGAGCTCGAATCGCGCGCCGGCGTACTGGAGCCACGCCGCCGGCGTGTCCTTGTATTTATGGCGCCGTTCGTACTCCCTTCGCTGCACGTAAACCGGCGCCTGCGGAAACACGGCGTTCTGGCCGCAGTGGTCGAAGTGCAAATGCGAGTTGATGACCCAGCAAATGTCAGACGGATCGACGTCGTACCGGCGCAGCGCCTCCGCAACCGAGGCATTGACCGGGCGGTAATCCTTGATCAGCTCCAGGGGAGTCCCATAGCCCGTGTCCACCAAGCCGGCACCGGCAGGATGCTTGATCAGGAACCCGTGCACCGGGATCTCCATCGCCAGATGGGGCAGCCAGATGTGACCGAGATCCAGCCGAACGATCGCTTCTGGCGGCAGCGCCACCCCGCGATGCTAGCGGGCTCAGGCCTTCAGCAGCGGAAGAATTTCGAAGTTGCCGCCGAGCAGGTCGGACGCCGGCGCCTTCAGGTATCCCTGCAGCACGGAGGCGTACACCGAGCGGAAGTCGGTGCTGAATTTGAGATTGCCATTGTCCAGGTCGTTGAGGCTCGGCTGTTGGCCGTAGAGACCTCCCTTGACCGGTGCGCCCAGCAAGAACATGGGCGCTGCCGTGCCGTGGTCGGTGCCCGCGCTGCCGTTCTCTTTGACACGGCGGCCGAACTCCGACCAGGTCATGACCAGGACCTTGTCCCCCAGCCCGTGGCCCTGCAGATCTTGCATGAAGCCACTGAGCGCCTGATCGAGGTCCAGCAGGAGCTTGTCGTGCACCGGTTTTTCCCGGGCGTGGTTGTCAAAGCCTCCCAGCGTGACGTGTGCGACTCGCACGCCCAGCCCGGAGACGATCGTCTCAGCCACCAACTTGAGCGCGCTGGCGATCGGACTGTCGCTCGGGTAGGTGCCTTTCGCCTGGTAGGTGGCGTCCGTCGCCTGCAACGCGTGCGATGCCTGCAGCGCGTCCTGCAACGTCGTGTCGAGAAGGGCGCCGAAGGGGGCCGGGCCAACGCTCTTGAAGGATGAATAGAACTTCATCAGCGGGTTTTCGACGTCGACCTGCGTGCCGTGCTCATTAACCGGCTGCAACCGGAACGTCCGTAGCGACTGCAGCGCCGTGACCGGCGTCTTCGAGCGCAGCTCCGGCGGCACCAGCGATCCGGCGCTGACGCCTTCGAGCGCGTGGTTCGGGGATTCGCCGACCTGGTCGAGGTAGTTGAGATAGCGCCCGAGCCAGCCATCACCGATGCCGCCCTTAACGCTGGCCGTTTCCCAGACCGACATCGAGGCGAAGTGCGACAGGTTGGGGTTTGGATACCCGACGCCCTGCACGACGGCCAACTGTCCGGCGTCCCAGCTGGCTTTGAGCCCCTTGAGGTTCGGGTGCAGGCCCAGCTGGCCGTTGAGGGTGAGCACCCCCTGGTCCTGCCGAAGGGTCGGCCGGGCGTCGTGGTAGGCGCCATCCTGGAAGGGGATCACCGTGTTGAGCCCGTCGTTGCCGCCGGCAAGCTGGACGAGCACGAGCACCCGGTCGCTGGGCGCCGCCTTCGGCGAATCGGCGGCGGCCGCCGCCACGCCGTTGGCAAAGACGGCCGGTACCGCGGACCCGGCAAAGATTGGCAGCAGGCCCTGCGTCATGAATTCGCGGCGGCTAAACATCGTGGCTCATCTCCATCAGTTCAGTTGAAACTCCGGCGTGGCCAGCACCATGAAGAGCAGACCGGCCTGGTCGCCGGGGTGCGCGGCGGCGTAGGCTTGCAGGCCGTCTCTTGTGGTGGGACTCACGTTTCCATCCACCAGGGTGCGCGACAGGTTGTCGAGCGAGTCGGCCGGCAGCACGGCACGCATCCGTTGGGTCGCGCCGTTGGCCAGGTTGATCCGGGTGAGCAGGGTCGAACTGTTGATCCAGGAGCTGCCGCCCGGCCAGCCGGCGACGTTGGGCGGGTAGAACAGCACCTGCCCCATCGGGGCCATCGCCGTCGCCGCCGCGACGTAGCCCTTCGCATCGGCGCCGGTTGCCTTTAACGTCTGGGCGACCAGCTCCGCCGGGCTCTTGACCAGCGCCCGATAGGCCTTTTCCGAATAGAAGGCATCCATGGCGACGATTTCGCGGACCACCGCGCCGACGTTATGGCGGTTCTTCTGGAACGTATCCGCCAGGTGGTGGACGATCTCCGGCTCGGGGTTGGGATAGGCGAAGAAACTGAAGAGCCTGGTGCTGAGTCGTTCGGCGGTGGCCCGAAGCGGGACGAGCATGTCGACGATGTCGTCGCCCGTGAAGTTACCGGTCTTGCCCAGGAAGGTCTTTGGTCCGTCGTCGTGGAGGCGTGGGACGAACACCGAATCGGTCGTGAGGCGGCGTTGCTGCGCCCCCTGGAGCGTCCAGCCCGTAAACGCCCGGGCGGACTCGCGGACGTCGTCCTCGGTGTAGTGACCGATGCCGGTGGTGAAGAGCTCCATCAGCTCGCGGGCGTAGTTCTCATTCGGCTTGCCCTTCCGGTTCGTTTCGGTGTCGAGGTAGATCATCATCGCCGGGTCTTTCGATACGGCTTTGAGCAGGTCGTCGAGGTTACCCATCGCCATCTTCCGAAAGAGCTGGTTCTGGGTGAACATCTGGGCGGGGCCGGCCTTGTCGAGCCCGCTGGTCAGCAGGCCGTGCCAGAACAGCGTCATCTTCTCCTCGAGCGGCCGCGCGGTCTCCACCATTCGTTGCAGCCACCACCCCTGGATGGCGGCCACCGGAGCCGCAGCGCGGCCCCCGCTCGGATCCACCGCGGGCAGCGCACCTTCGAGGCCGGCATTCGAAATCTTCGGATAGTCGAGTAGAACCTCCGTCGCCCTGGCGGTACCCATCACCAGGTAGCGGTCGAGCTCGCCGGGCGTGGCGCCGAAGCCGGCGCGTCGGAGCAGATGCGCGACGCGGACACGCTCGTTGTTGAGCGCGCCCTGGTAGCCATGCGTGAGGTCGCGGACGTGGTCGAGGATTTGTGACAGCCCGTCGCCCTTCCACAGCACCGCCAGCGCGGTGGCCGTCGCCCCTGCCGCGCCCGTCGCGAGCACAGCCCGGCGCGAAACCGGCCGTTTCCAGATCGGCCTGGTGGTCGCGGGCGACGTCCTCGAGGCCGCCTCGTCCATGATGATCAGGCTAGGGCCGAGGGTTGAAATCGGCCTGAGAAGCCCCTGAGAAGGTGAACGTCACAACCTCCCTCCCCCCTTGCGCGCGGGGTCGGGTGAGGGGTGTCCATATACTGGATTTCAAGGAT
>VBEE01000087.1 GCA_005881715.1 Chloroflexota bacterium
GGACGCGACCGCGCAGCTGAAGTCCGCCGACCGCTACCTGACCGCCGGCGACACGCTGCCCTTCGGCGGCTTCGAGCTTCAGGTGCTTGCAACACCGGGGCACACCCCGGGTGGCCTCTGCTTCAAGGTGGGCAACCACGTCTTCACCGGCGACACCCTGCTGCCCGGCAAGATCGGCCGGCTCGATCTTCCGGGCTCGAGCCCTCAGCAGATGCTGTTCAGCCTCCACGGCCAGTTGCTGACCTTGCCCGACAACACGGTTGTCTATCCGGGCCATGGGCCGAACACCACCATCGGGACCGAACGCGTCGGCAACCCCTACTTACGGATTCGTTGAAGCGTTTCGCACTGGACTACAGTGACGACAACACATATGCGGCCGCAGTTTCTTGTTGGGATGGCCATGCGCCTCCGTACATTCCTCTTCGTCTCGCTGCGGACTCTTCGACTAGGGACTCCAGCGACCGAACCACGTACTGACCGGCTTCCCGTCGTCGATCAGCGCGGGAAGCTGACGTCGACATCAGTCGTGGACGCTCCCCTTCGGGCGGTGCTCAACCAGCTAAGCGCGTCGAAGCGCCGGGTGCTGATCCTTCGCTTCGGGTTGGCAGACGGCCACCCGCTAAGCCGGGTCGGCGTGGCGCGAGCACTCTTTGTGTCGCAGCGGACCGTGAGCAGAATCGAACTCGCTGCCCTGGGAGAAATCGGCCCTGAAGCAACTGGAAAGCTCGAACAACTAAGTCGCCCTCGACAGCCTCCACGGCACCCGGATTCGGGGGGCTACCAGACATCGGGTCGCCCTGTACCCATGAAACCGATTCCCCCATCGCTGTCGGCAGCAGCCGAGGTCGAATTACCCGAACCAGACGCTTAATGGGCTACGCGCTCTTTTTTTCGGCATAGATCGCTTCGATGTCCGCCCCGTACTTCTCGGCGATCCGCTTGCGCTTGACCTTCATGCTGGGAGTCAGCTCGTCGCCGACGACGAAGTCGGCATCGAGGATCTTCCATTTCTTGATCTGTTCCGGGTGCGAGAGTCCGCGGTTGACGGCGGCGACCGCCTCATCAACCAGCCGTTTGACCGCTGGGTCGTCCGGCCCACCCCGAACCTCCCGCGAATCGCGGTCGAGCGTAAGCAGCGCGGCGACAAACGGCCGCCCATCGCCGAGGACGACCGCCTGGCCGATGCCACGCCGGCTGCGCAGTTGCGTCTCCATCACCCCCGGGGCGACGTACTTACCGCCTGACGTCTTGAACAGGTCCTTCTTTCGGTCGGTGATCTTGAGGTAGCCGTCCTTGTCCAGCTCGCCGATGTCGCCGGTTTTGAGCCAGCCGTCTGACAGTGTTTCCTGGGTGACTTTCGGATCCTTGAAGTAACCGGCGAAGACATTGCCGCCCTTGACCAGGATCTCGCCGTCCGGCGCGATCCGGATCTCGACGCCCGGCAGCGGCAGCCCCACCGTGCCAAAGCGCGCTTCCCCCGGCCGGTTGAAGGTGGCCGGCGCCGTCGTCTCGGTCAAACCATAGCCCTCGAGAATCTCGATGCCAAGACCGTAGAAGAAGCGGAGCATGTCAGGCGACACGGCTGCCGAGCCACTCACGCAGACCTGGATCTTGTCGAAGCCGAGCGTCTCGCGGATTTTTCGGAACACCAGCCGGTCGGCGAGCGACCATTGCCACCGCACCAAAGGGGACGGGGCTTTCCCCCGCTCGTAAGCGGCGGTCCGCAGGGCTCCCATCAGCAGCGCCCAGTCGCGGACGACCCGGCGCGGCCCCTTGACCCGGTCCATCTTGTCTCGGATCCCGGCGTAGATTTTTTCCCACAGGCGCGGCACCGAGGTGAAATAGGTGGGATGGACGTCGTGAACGACCTCCATCACCTTGTCGACGCTCGGACAGAAATAGACTTGACAGCCGGTGCAGAGCTGGCGCAGATGACTGACGACCCGCTCGAGGATGTGCGCGAGTGGGAGGTACGACACCACCCGGTCGTTGGCGTCGCCCCGAAAGCACTGGAGCGTCGCGGTTGCCGTCCAGGTCAGGTTGCGATGCGTCAGGATCGCGGCCTTGGGCACGCCGGTGGTACCCGAGGTATAGATCAAGCTGGCGGTGTCATCCGGCTGCAGGGACTGCCAGCGGCTCGCCAGCAACCCGGGGCGCGCGCGGCCGAATTCATCGCCACGTCGCAGGGCTTGCTCCCAACTGATCACCCACTCCTCCACACCCGGGTCGTCGCCCTCGATCAAGATGACCCGCCGTAACGCCGGTAGCTCCTGGCGCATCTGGAGCACCTGGTCGAGGAACTTGCGCTCGTCAACGATCAACACCTTCGATTCGGAATGGCTCAGCAGGTATTTGACCTGGTCGGGCGCCAGTGTCTGGTAGATGGCCACCGTGACCAGTCCGGCGTGCAGGATCGCCAGGTCGGTGATCTGCCACTCCGGCCGGTTGGCCGACCAGAGCGCCACCCGGTCCCCCGGCTGGAGGCCTTCGGCGACCAGGGCATTGCCGAGCCGGTTCACCGCCCGGGCGTACTCCTTCCAGTTGATCGGCACCCAGCGCGCGCCCGCCTTGAAGTACAGCGCGGCCGCATCCGGGCGCTGGCCCGCCGTGTGCTGGAAGAGCGCGGGTACCGTTTCGGGCAGGGCGGTCGACTCGACGACCGGCTCGGGCGCGCGAACTGCCGAGTTCATGCCGCCACTATAAGAGAACTTCCCGGCTTCGAATACGCCTTTTGCGAGTCGTTACGTATCCTTATGACAAGACATGGTTGTGGGCACATGCGAGCTCATCTTCCACCTGCCCGAAAACCACAGCCTGAAGGGAAAACGCCAGGTGAGCCGCTCCTTGGTGCAGCGTATCCGCGGCCGTTTCAATGTTTCGGTCGCCGAGGTAGCCGACCAGGATCGCTGGCAGACGCTGGCGATCGGCGTCACCTGCGCCAGCAATGACAGCCGGTACGCCAACGAAGTGATGAGCAAGATTGTCGACTACGTCGAGGATCACAACGGGGGCGCCGTTCTCCACGACCATCACATCGAGATCCTCAGAACATGACTGCGACAACCCGGACCGAAGAAATTGGCACAGTCGAGGAGGGACCCCTCTCTGCCGTCCTGGCGGCGCTCGCCCGCGACGACCCCTCGGGTGTCGTGGCCGCCCTCGACGGGCAACTGCACCACGGGCGTCCCGGAAGCCCGGCGGCCTTGCGCCAGCAGGTCGGCGAACGGCTGGCCATGGCCCTGGCCGAACAGTCGGGACGGGTGACGCGCTGGATCGATGCGCTGTCCACCTCCTCGTCGCCAACCGCGCGCCAGGTCGCCTGCCTGCTGCTGGTCAGCCGTTATCCCGAGGATCCGATCGGCGTGCTTGGCACGGCCGAGCTCCTCGCCGACGATCCGCACTGGGAGGTGCGCGAGGCGGCCGGTGGCCTGCTCGGCTCCCTGCTCGACCGCGACTTCGACCGCATCCGCGGGCGGCTGGAAGTCTTGCGCAGCGCGAAATCTGAGAACCTGCGCCGTGCGGTGGTGCTGGCGGTCAAATACGCAGCCCGGCGCGACAAGCCGGAGCGGGTCGCTGACCTGCTGCGGCTGCTCGAACCATTGCTTCGCGATCCGGAGCCATACGTCCGTCGCAACCTCGGCCCTTACACCATCGGCGACGCCCTCTTGCGGGTCGACCCGAAAGAGACCCTGAAGGCTCTAAAAGAGTGGTCGCGCGACCGCGATCAGACGGTCCGCTGGAATGTGGCGATGGCTTTCTCCAGCGCGATCGGCTCCTTCCACTGGCCGGCAGCCAAATCGATCCTGGAACGGCTCGCCAAGGGGCCGGAGCCACTCGTCCGAAATGCGGTGGCCAAGGCAATGCGCCGGTGCCGGCAGCGCTATACGGACGAAGTCGAAGAGACCAGGCTGCGCTGGCGCAAGGACGGTGAGCGTGCCGCCACCGCCGAACTCGTGGGTCCCCTGAAGAAGCGCTGAGCCAGTCAGTTACTCAGTCACCCCGATCGTTGATCGATGCATTTCAGGCGAGCCTGCCATGGCCGCTGGATCCGTTCCAGGTCGAGGCCATTGAAAAGCTCGAGGCTCATCAGGGTGTGCTGGTCTCCGCACCGACCAGCTCAGGCAAAACGGTGATCGCCGACTACGCCGTCTTGCGCGCCCTCGAGGCGGACACGCGGGCCATCTACACCACCCCCTTGAAGGCGCTTTCCTTCCGCGACTACCGCCGCCGGCATGGGGAGGGGTACGTGGGTCTCGTGACCGGTGAAAACACGATCAATCCGTTGGCGCCGGTCGTGGTCATGACCACGGAAATTCTGCGCAACCTGATTTACGAGGACCCGAAGCGCCTTGAGCGGGTCCGCTATGTCATCCTCGACGAGGTTCACTACATCGACGACTTTCCGCGCGGCGCCGTCTGGGAAGAGATCATCATCCAGGCACCGGCCCACATCAAGTTCATCGGTTTGTCGGCCACCATCAGCAACTTTCAGGAAGTCGCCGATTGGATGACGCAGCAACGCGGTGACATCGCCACCGTCAGCGTCACCAGGCGCCCGGTCGAGCTCCGCCTCTGGCTGGCGATGCGCAACGACTTCTATCCTTTGCTTGATTTTCAGGGCGGCATCCCACGGGAGACCCGCCAGCGAGCCCAGGCCGACGACGCGACCGATTTCCGCCTCTCGCAGTTGCGCCGGCCGCCCGAGAACGATCTTCTACCGGTGGTCGACCGCCTCTCGCGGCGGGAATTCCTGCCGGCGATCTATTTCATCTTTTCCCGACGGGGCTGTCGCGAGGCCCTGGCGCGCTGTGCTGCCCACGGGTTCGACCTGACGACGCCAGCCGAGAAGGCCACGATCGATCAGCTGATGAAGGAGCGCCTGCAGCAGATCGAGGACCGGGACGAGGCCGAACTGTACGTCGACCTCCTGGACCCCGATACGCTGCGCCGCGGCCTCGCGATGCATCACGCCGGGCTGCTGCCCTACCTGAAGGAGCTGGTGGAGGACCTTTTCCAGCGCGGGCTGATCAAGGTCGTCTTCGCCACTGAAACCCTCTCGCTCGGCATCCATATGCCGGCGCGTGCCTGTGTGGTCTCGTCCTTTACGAAGTTCGACGGCCGGGACTTCATGCCACTCACCTCGGGCGAGCTCACCCAGCTGATGGGTCGCGCCGGACGGCGGGGTATCGACCCCATCGGACATGGCGTCATCCTCAAAGAGCCGGATGTCGACATCGGCACCATCTTCGAAGCGGCCACCGGCGAGGAGATGACTGTAGAGAGCAAGTTCGCGCCGACCTACAACATGGCGCTGAATCTGCTTCGCTACCATCCTCCCGACCAGGTCGATCTGCTGATGGAGCGCTCCTTCGGCCAGTACCAGAAGCTGGTGGCGCGGCGGGAGCTCGACGGCCGGTTGGCCAATCTGCACCAACGTCTGGCGGACGTGACGGCGACGCGGTTCCAGGCCCAGGGTCAGCCCTGTTGCACCGAACGGACCTTCACCTCGTTCACCCATGCCGAGGAGGAAATCGCCTCGCTGCGGGTGCGGATGAGCCGACTCCGCCGCGACCATTACCACGGCCGGGGGCGTCGCCGCCGAAGCGGGGCGACAAAAGAGGCGGGCGGTCAGACCCTGGCCGACCTGAAGGACGAGATGCAAGGCTGGCAGCACAAGCTCGCGCAGCTTCCCTGCCGCAAGTGTCCGTTCCTGGGCGAACACCGCGCCCATCACGCCGAGGTCCGCGAGCTGCAGGCCCGTATCCGAGCCTCCGAGCACGACGCCGAGCGGAGCCAGGGTGAGTACCGCCGTCGGATGCATGCCCTGCGCGGCGTGCTCGAGGAGCTGGGTTTCCTGGAGGCGGCTCAGCCGACCGAGAAAGGGCTGCTCGCCTCCCGGATCTACGGCGAGAACAGCCTGATCATCACCGAAGCGATCGCCGCCGGCTGGCTGGAGGAGCTGACGCCGCCAGAGCTGGCGGCCGCCCTGGTGATGGTCACCGCCGAAGACCGCAACCGTGACCGGCCTCGAGAGCGGCGCCGGTTCCCAACCAGCGCCATCGCCCTGGCGCAAAAGCGCCTGCGCATCATCTATTACCGCTTTTCCGCACGAGAGAAGGCCGCAGGTGAAGAAAACCTCCGACCGCTCTCGACGGACTATGTCAATTTCACCTACGAGTGGTGTAGCGGCCGGCCGCTGACGGAGTTCCAGGCCCCGATTGAGGTCGAGCTGGGCGACGCGGTAAAGGCGCTGAAGGGGATCTACAGCGCGCTACGACAGATCGAGTGGGCGGTTGTCGATCGCCCGACGCTGAGAAAACTGGTGGTCGCGGCGCGCGCCAGCCTGGAGCGCGACTTGATCACGCGCGTGTAGCCGCTAGTCCCGTCCCTCTTCCTGGGCCAGCTTCTCCGAGATTCGATAGACCTGCTCGGGCAGATCGGCAATGTCGTAGAAGCGCAGCGGTTTCTTCAGTCGCCTCGCGATTCCGACTTGTACCTTGACCCCCAGGCTCATGGTGCCGAAGACCCAGACCTCATCGCAGCGGGACAGCAGGTTGTTGATCGCTTCTCGAACGAGCTGCTTGGGCACGGTGTGGAGCAGGTAGTAGTCGAACAGCATGAAGGGATTGATCGGCACGTAGCCCTCATCGAGCACCACTTTCGAGACATGCATCCGCCAGTAAAAGTTGCGATTCGACATGGCGATGTAGATCAGCTTTTTGGGATGGCGCAGAGTTTGCTCGAGCTGCTCGAGCGGGCTTGCCTCGGGGACGGGCGAGAAGATCGAAGCGAGGATGTCCTCGGCGGATTTTCCACCGGCCGGCAGGTCTCCGGGGGCCGTCAGCGGTGCGGGCGGCGCTTCCTCGGGCTCGACGGCGTCGCGCCCCCTGTCGCTGGGCATGTTGTTTCGGAAGTTTAGGCGCCCGCTAATTTCTGGTCAAGCAATTGCCGCTGCCAGAGGGCGCAATCGGCGCAGGGCTCGGTCGAGGAGGATCCGGTTCCCCGGATCGTTGAGCCAGCGGCTGGCGCCGGATGGGTGCGGCAGCGGGAGCAACAGCGGCCGGGCGCGGGTTCCGGACCCCACCTCGTGGCCCGACTGGTCGAAGACCCTTCCGACCAGGTCGGCCAGCGGGCGTCCGGGCAGGAAACGCTCGTGGGCCAGTCCGCCGACCAGGATCAGGAGCGGCGGCCTGATCAGGGCGAGCTGCCGGTCGAGGTGCGGGCGACAAAGTTCGACTTCCGCCCGACTCGGCCTGCGATCACCCCCTGCGGCGACTTTCCCCGGAAAGCATTTGGTAACGGAGGTTATGTAGATGCGCCGCCGAGCCTCGGCTTCAGAGGCAAATCCCGCGCGCGCCAGCCATTCCATCAACACCTTTCCCGACCGCCCCTGGAAGGGCAGACGCCGCTCAGCCTCGACCGCGCCCGGCGCCTGCCCGATCAGCATGATGCGGTTGTCGGCATGGCCGCTGAGGACGGGTGCCGCCCGAGCCAGATAGCCGGCGACCACGCAGCGGGTGCAGCCGAGGATGTCACGGTGCAGGCGGGCGAGTTGCAGGTTATTAGCCACCGACCAGGGTGTCCCCACCCTACAAGTTTTCTCGTCCCGCCTCCGTTCGCCCACATAGATGAGGAAGACGCTTCTCCTTGTGCTGATCGGAGCCGCACTTTCCGGCTGTGGCGTCCCATCAACCGCGGCAACCCCCACGGCACCTCCCAGCTACCGGGCGAGCGTCCTGGCCGACCATCCCGTCGCGTACTGGCGGCTGAGTGAGGCAACCGGCGCGGTGATGGCGGACGCCAGCGGTAATGGGAACGACGGCGCCTACGCCGGGGCCGTCACCCTCGGCCAGCCGGGCGCACTCGCCAGTGAGGGCGATACCGCGGTCGGCTTTGACCCAACAGGTAGCGCGGCCAGCGTCGCGAGTACGACCAGCCTGCAGGTGAATCCGATCACGATTGAGATCTGGATCAACAAACGCAGCGACATCGAGTACGGCGCCTACGTCAGCAAGAACTTTGCCCCCGGGGCCGGCGGCGGCACCAGTTGGTTCCAGCTGCTCAACGACCACCACAATGGCCGCCTGGAGTTTCGCGTGACCGAAGACAATCCGACGCTGGTCTCGTCCAAGATCCTGGACCTGCATACCTGGTACTACGTGGTGGCGACCTACGACGGCACGACGGCGAAGCTCTTTATCGATGGCAAGCTGGATAGTTCGGTCGCCGTCGCTGCGATCGCCAAGCAGACCGCCGACCCACTCTATATCGGCCGGCGTGCCGACGGGCTCTTCAATGACGCCGTTCTCGATGAGATCGCGATTTACCCCACGGCGTTGTCCAGCGACCGGATCGCCGCCCACTGGCGGGCCGCCTCGACCCACTAAGTCGCTGCGTCTTGCTAACCTAATCTTGGGATGGCGGCGGTCTTACGGTTTCCCTTGGCCGCAGTCCTCGCGGTCGGCGCGGCCCTTGTCCTCGGCAACGCCAGCGCCTTTGCCTACACGAGCGGTAGCCTCGGCTACGACATCAGTTATCCCCAGTGCGGGACGGTCTACCCACGGACGATGGCCCAGGCCTCAGCTACCACGTCCACCACGTCCCTCAGAGCGTGGTGGTCGACGCTTCGAAATCCGCCCGCCACCCGGTCCACTCCGGTCCGCAACTGGTATCCGGGCTCGAATTTCGGGATCGTAGGGGTCAATTCCGGGTACCCCTTCATCTCGTCGGCTCATCCGGGAAATCCGTGCCTGGCTGATGAATACGGCCACACGCCCCTGGCTGGCCTGTATGTCAACACCGGGTTCGACCCAAGCTACACCGATTCAGCTCATACCACGGCGCACTGCGCCAGCCTGTCCGCAACCGTCGGTGGCAGCACGATGCAGCGACAGGCCTGGGCCGTCGGATGCAGCGAGGCGGAAAAGGACATGGCCTATGTTCAAGCCCAGGCCATCACGAACCCGACTGCCTGGTGGGTTGACATCGAGGACGGGAACAGCTGGTGCGGCTTGCACGGTGTCAATTGCGACGAGACGCTCAATCAATTCGCGATCCAGGGGATCATCGATACTCTGCGAGCTAACGTCGCCTCGCCAGTCGGGATCTACTCCAATTCATTGTTCTGGTCGGAGATCGTCGGTACTCTGCCGGTCAATGGCGCGACATGGGACTGGATTGCCAGCGGCGCCAGCACGTCGCAGCAAGCCAAAGGCTACTGCGGCAGCAGTTTCTCCGGGGCGCCGGTGTCACTGGTGCAATTCGTAAGCGGGTCGATCGACCGCGACGTCGCCTGTTAGCGCAGGTCAGAAACTCGGGACCCAGGCCGTCCAGTGACGCCCCGCATCGTTGGTGTGCCAGAGAGCGCCGGCAGGTCCATAAGCCCAGCCCTCCGAGGGACCGGTCGCAAGGAAACCTGTGGCCAATCCCGTCGACTGAGATTGCGTCCAGGTCTGGCCGCCGTCCTGGCTGATCAGGAGAAAGGTGTGATCGGTCTGGCAAGTGAGCCAGATGGTCGCCGGCGCGGCAACACTCACCGAATCGCAGCCGAACGGCAGACTCTGCGTCGCCCAGTGACTGCCATCGTCTCGGCTGATCGCTATCGACTGCTGCGACGGGCCGCAGCCGGCCCAGCCCGTCGTCACGGCCAGCCCCTTCGCGGCGCTGAACCCGGTGGAATATCTCGCGAGCGATGATTGTGGTTTCCAGGTAAGGCCGCCGTCGCCAGTTCTCAGCACCGCCGCCGAGCCGGCGGGAACGCCGGGCTGCGGCTTGAAACACAGCTGATTTCCGACGATGGCCACCCCGTAGCGGCTATCGCTGAAGGCCATGGCTACTGCATTGTTTGTCGGATCCTCGGTGGGCAGCGTCACCGTGGTCCACCCGCGCCCGCCGTCCTGACTGACCCGAACCGCCGGTCCATCCGCAACCAGGACGAGGCCGGGGGGTTCGACGACGACGGTTGGCGTCGCGTTCCCCGATTCCTCTGACCCGAGCATCGGCGGGTTGAACGGCTGCCAGGTCTGTCCGCCGTCCATACTGG
>VBEE01000088.1 GCA_005881715.1 Chloroflexota bacterium
TGGATCAGGGTGTCGATGCCGACCTGCTGCCGGATCATCAGTGCCAGCGAGAGCGCGCTCATGCGGACCCGTGCCATCGGGCTATCGCCGATGTTGATGGCGTCGGCGCCGGCAGCCTTGATGAGCTCAGCGCCGGCGATGCACTTTGCCGGATTGAGGCCGCGCGGTGGATCGATCTCCACGCTGACGACGAACGCCTTGGCTGCGAGCCGCTGCGCAAATGGTGTGGGCGGGAGCTGCTCCGCTGGGTTGAGGTCGATCGGGATCGCGGTCGAGGGGCTGGGGCGCTGGATCCGGGTGGTGGCCGGGACCGGCTTCAGCGCGGCACGCATGGCCGCGATGTGCGCCGGCGTGGTGCCGCAACAGCCGCCGATGTAGGCCACCCCGAGGTCGGCGGCCTGGCGGGCGAAGGTCGCGAAGTATTCCGGGGTGGCGAAGTAGAAGAACCGACCCTCAACCCGCGCCGGAAGGCCGGCGTTGGGCTGGCCCGACAGCGGCAGCCGGGTTTGCTGGCGCATGGCCTCCAGCACCTGAAGGGCGACCTGGGGCCCGACCCCGCAGTTGACGCCGATGACGTCGACGCCCGCCCGCTCCAGCGCCTGGACCACCTGGCTGGGTTCCTCCGCGCTCAGGGTGAGGCCGTCTTCGGCGAACGTCATCTGGGCCACGATCGGCAGGTCGGCCGTGCGTCGCGCGGCGGCGACCGCGGCCAGGAGTTCGGGCAGGTTGGTGAAGGTCTCCAGCACCAGGAGGTCGGCCCCGCCTTCGAGGAGGGCTGCGATCTGTTCTTCGAAGGCCGCCGTCGCCTGGGCGATGCTGATGCGCCCGATCGGCTCGAGCTGCTGGCCGATCGGGCCGACCGAGCCGGCCAGGAAGACCGGCTCGCCGGCGATCTCGCGGGCCTCGCGAGCCAGCTTGACCGCCCGAACGTTGATGTCACGAACCCGGCCGTCGAGGCCATGGCGGGCGAGCTTGATGCGGTTGGCGCCGAAGGTATTGGTCTCGATCAGCTCGGCGCCGGCGGAAATGTACGCTCGGTGGATTTCCTCGACGATTTCGGGCTCCGTGAGATTGAGTTCGTCGAAGGAACGCTGGAAGCTGACGCCGCGCGCGTGGAGCTGGGTGCCCATGGCCCCGTCGCCCAGCAGCGGCCCCCGGCGAAGCCGCTCGAGGAAGGGATTCGATCGTTTTTTGTCAGCTGCCATGGACCGCAATAGTAAGGTAGCGCGCCCCGAACCGGTCCCCTCCCCCTCAGGGGGAGGGTCAGGGTGGGGGTGGCCGCCGCAAGAGGCGTCGCAGCCCGGGAGTTGCTCCGGCATGACTGACTCGACTTCGCCCGCGTCGACCCAGCATGTGGTGGTTATGGGCGCCGGGCCCGCCGGCCTGTCGGCCGCCTACGAGCTGACCCGGCACGGCACCCCCGTCACCGTGATCGAAAAGGACGCCGATACCGTGGGTGGGATTGCGCGCACCCTCGAGTTCATGGGCTGCCGCTTCGACGTCGGCCCCCACCGGTTTTTCTCCAAGAGTGCCGAGATCGAGGCGCTCTGGACCGAGGTTCTGGGTGATGAGATCCGGCCCGTGTCGCGGCTGACCCGGATCCTGTACCGGGGGAAGTTCTTCGATTACCCGATCCGGGCGTCGAACGCCTTTTTGGGTCTGGGCCCGGTTGAGACGGCGCGTTGCGTGGCCAGCTACGCCCAGGCGCGGCTGCGGCCGGTGGCCGACCCAAAGTCATTCGAAGACTGGGTGTCCAACCAGTTCGGCCATCGGCTGTTCGAGATCTTTTTCAAGACCTATACCGAGAAGGTCTGGGGGATCTCGACCAGCGAGCTGTCCGCCGACTGGGCCGGGCAGCGGATCCGCGGCCTGAACCTGGTGGAAGTGATTCGCAATGCGGTCCTGCCGGCGTCGCTGCGGGGCGGCGAGCGCGCCATCGTCAAGACGCTGGTCGACGCCTTTCGCTACCCGCGACGCGGAGCCGGGCAGATGTGGGAGTCGGTGGCGGCCCGGCTGGCAAAGGCCGGCCATCCGGTGCGACTGGGCGAAGAGGTGGTCGCGGTGCGACACGCCTCGGGTCGCGTGCTCTCGGTCGTCGTGCGCGATGGTCGCGGTGCGACCCTCGACGTGCTGGGATCGGAGTTCATCAGCACGATGCCGATCCGCGAGCTGATCGCGAAGTTGCAGCCGGCGGCGCCCTCGATCGTGCGGAAGGCCGCTGACGCGCTCGCCTATCGCGACTTCATTACGGTCAATCTCGTGCTTGACCGGGCCGACGTCTTCCCGGACCAGTGGATCTACGTGCACGATCCGGGCGTCAAGGTGGGTCGGATCGCGAACTTCAAGAATTTCAGCAGCACGATGGTGGCGGATGGTGGACTGACCGGGCTGGGGATGGAGTACTTCTGCTTTGAGACAGACGGCATGTGGGGCTGGCCCGATGCCAAGCTGCTCGACCTGGGCCGGCGCGAACTGGTCACGCTGGGGATCTGCCGCGCGGACGAGGTGAAGGCCGGCATGGTCTACCGGCAGCCGAAAGCCTATCCGGTGTATGACGGCGAGTATGTCGGGCACCTGGCGGTGGTCCGCGAATGGCTGGCCCGCGCCCTGCCGAACCTGTGGCTGGTGGGGCGGAACGGGATGCATCACTACAACAACCAGGACCATTCGATGATGACCGGGATCCTGGTCGCGCGGAATATCGCGACCGGCGCGCACTTCGACCCGTGGCTCGTGAACACCGACGCGGAGTATCACGAAGAGGAGCGGACCGATGAGGCGGGTGGTGCCGGTGGCGCGGCGGCAGGCCGGCAGGTGCCGCAGCGGATCGCGAGCTGAACGAATCCTATACTGGATCGCGCCTGGCGTTCCGGAGTAGCTCAACGGTAGAGCAGCGCGCTGTTAACGCGACGGTTCCCGGTTCGAATCCGGGCTCCGGAGCCAAGTCTCCGCCGCCTCGCTGATCAGGCGGCCTCCTCCAGGGACACGAGCCGTGCCCGAGCCACATGCCGGCCCGTTGCGATCGCGAGCCCGAAGGTAAAGATCAGCGCCGCCAGATAGCTGTCGTTGGTGAATCGCCCGCACAGGATGATGACCGACAGCACCGTCGCGGCCGGCCCCAGGACGTTGGCCACGCCGGCGTCGCGCCAGAGCTGCCGAGCGCCAATCACACACAGCGGCAGGACCAGGACCGCCTGAAGAAGTACGAAGGGAAACGGCGACTGCCGCGAGCTCACGACGTGGGTCAGCAGGAGCAGCTCCCCCAGCCCAAAGCCATAGATCGGGAACCCGGGCGGATTGTCGAGCAACCAGCCGGCCGTGTCCCGCCAGAAAGCGCCGGCGTTCCAGATGATGAAGGGCGCGACCGTCACGGCCAGCGGCAGCGCCAGCCCGGCCAGTGAGAGCACGGTGGCCCTCCGATCGAGCGAGCCCCGCCGCCAGCGCAGCCAGAGGGCAATGGCCATAAAGAGGACGAAGGGAAAGGCGAACACCTTGAACGCGGCGGCCACGCCAAGCGCCCATGACGCCCAGGTCCATTGACCCCGAGATGCGAGAAGCACGGCCAGCAGGATCGGCGTCAACCAGAGGATGTCGTTGCGCCCTTCCAGCCAGGCGAAGAATGGATTGAGGAACAGGATGACGGCCACCGTATAGCGCGCCTGCCACGACCAGGGCAGCCCCACGATCAACACAAACGCCAAGACCCCGACCAACAGCAGCATCGGACGCAGGTCGGTTGCGAGTCCGAGCCCGCGCTCGATCACGACCACCGGCATCGAGGCCAGCACCACGAGCGGGTAATAGATGTAGTGATGCGCGACCGCCGCGCCGTCCGGCGTGTAGTGGAACCACTGCATGAGCGCGGTTCGGGTGAAGTCCGTGCCATATGGATCCTTGCCGTGAAGCATGCCGTTGGTGACGATCTCGGTCTGGAACATCCCGTCATGAACGTTGAGCGGAATCCCGGTGTGCCAGCGGAAAACCACCAGCACCGAAATCGGCAATGCCACCGTCGCCAGAGTGAGCAGCGCGAGGGACCCGAAGCGAAGCCGGTTCGAAAACGGTAGGCATGCCAGCGCCAGCGCCATGGCCACTCCGCCGACCACCGTGAGCGCCGGCGGCAGCGCCGCGGGAAACCGGCCGGTCTCGATGAACATCTGCTGCGTGATCAGCATCGTCGTCACGCAGAAGACCGCCAGGAGCGAGGCGGGCAGCCAGATCGAGCGCCATGCCTGGCGCGTGATGGCCACCACCTCAGATCAACGGCGGTCGAGGAGCATACTTCCAGGCCGTCATTGGCGCCCGGATCGCGGACAGCAGATCACCGGCCGGAATCAGGGCGGCCGCAAGACAGAGGACGAGCGGCAGCGGCGTGCCGAGCAGCAGCGCTCCACCAAGCCCGGCCGCCATCAAGGTGCGTTCGAGCGCGGCGGGCGCGGTGTGCATCCACAGCCAGGCGGCGGGGACGAGGATGGCCATATCGTCGGGATGGTAGAAGGGCGTGCTCAGCAGCGAACCGATCACGCCGAGGGCGATCGCCCACTGCGGTCCGCGCGCCCGCCCCAGGAAAACCGCCAGGGCGATGCCGATCACCACCATCAGCTGCGCGGCCGCGGCGGCCACGCCGTGTCCAAGCAGGCCGGGCAGCGTCAGATCGTCCGGAACCTGGTAAGCAGCCAGGCCGCCGGTTGCATGCTGTAACCGGCTCACGTACGCGGCGATCCCGTCGGTCCCGACGGTGGCCAGGGTGACGAGCGCCAGCGCCGCAGTGGCTGAGGCCCAGGCGATGGTGGCGCGAACGTGTAACCCGGCCAGAAGCCCCAGCGGCACCAGGAACGCGAGCTGAGGCTTGACCGCGATCAGGGTGAGGACAATGCCGGCGAGAATCGGAGAGCCACGCCGCAAGCACCACCAGACCAGCGCGAGCGCGGCGCCCAACAGCATCACCACCTGGCCGAGCAGCAGGGAGAAGGCGACCAGGGGAAGGGCCAGCGCGATCCCGAGCTGCATGCTCCGCTGCCACCGCGAGCCGGGAGCGAGCAGCCGCCAGGTGACCAGCACCGCGATGCCGAGCAGCACGTTCCAGATCGCGTAGGCGACCGGAAACGGCAGGAGGGCGACCGGCGCGACCACAAAGGCGAGCGGTGGGGGGTAGACGGCTGGATACCAGAGGAGAGGCCCCAGGGCGTGCCATTCCTGGCGCTGGGCGGCGACGTCGTACAGACGGCCGAAGCCGGCATGCAGCCCGATCCGCGTGAAGGCGTAATAGGCGGCGAAATCTCCCTCGAAGGCCCGGTTGAGGGCGAACGTGATCCAGCCAACCAGGTTGTGGAGGGCGATCAGCCCCACCCCGACGAGTGCGGCCACCCGGGCGAGGCGCTGCCCGCGTTCGCTCATTAGCCGGCGCATGGGCGTACAACGGGCCAACCTTTGATCCCCGACAGGCCCACCGGTGCGCCAGGCCGTGCCCAAGCAATAAACCGAGGAGCTGCCGCGTCATCAGATCGTGACGGTCGGCATCGGCCTGGTTGGCTGCGGCCGCTGGGGTCTCAAT
>VBEE01000017.1 GCA_005881715.1 Chloroflexota bacterium
TGCCCAGAGTGTTGGCTTTGATCATCGGGAGCTGCGGTCCGCCGATCCGGCCCAGGAGCGCCTGCACCGGAAGGTTTGCCCGATACCAGTTGAGCGCCGGCGTGAGCGCGCCGGGCTCAGACAAGATTTTCACATAGGCCTCTGTGTCTTTCGCGCCGGGCGCGAACTGGCGGAACAGGAACCAGTCATCGCGCTGGAGCAACTCCTCGGCGGTGCCTTCGAACAGGAACAGCAGCCGGTACCAGCCTTTCTGGAGTTCATCCAGCGTCGGCTTCGCCCCGGTTCCAGGCGCACCGACGGAGATGGCGACCAGGCGATCGACCTTCTGGGGAGCGAGCGCCGCGGTGAGCCACGCCACACCGGCGCCCCAGTCGTGCCCGACGATGTGCGCCCGCTCGATGCCGAGCGCGTCGAGAATGCCGGTCACGTCCCGAACGATGGTGGACAACCGATAATCCGAGACGGCCGGCGGCTTGCTGCTGCGTCCACGGCCGCGCAGGTCGGGGACGATCACGCGGAAGCCGCCCTCGACGAGCGCGGGGATCTGGTTGCGCCACAGATCGCCCGTGTCAGGAAAGCCGTGCAGCAGGATGACCGGTTTGCCGGAGCCCTCGTCCCGGACATGGAACTGGAGCCCGTTGGCCTCGACCAACTCGCCTCGCATCCTAGAATCATCGCGGATGGAACCGGCGAATTCAGGCACGTTTGACGCGCTGCTCAAGCGCGGTGAGCTGATCGAGTCGACTTCCGAGATGACGCCCGACTACTTGCGCGAGCTGAAGCACACGTTGATCGTCTCCGGGGACACCGAATTGATCTCGGCTCCGGCCTACTATCTCGCGGCGAAGAAGGCGCCGAGTGTCAACGCCTTTATGACCGGGATCGCCATCATTCAGGATGAGCTGGCACACGCGCACATCGCCTTCCACATCCTGGAGGAGCTCGGGGAGAGCCAGGAGGCCCTGATCTTCAAGCGGGATCCCAAGGCCTTCCGCTATCCCTATGCGTTCGATGTGCCACTGGAGAGCTGGACCGAGCTGGTCGTCGCCAACGCCATGTACGACCAGGCGGGGTTCTGCCTCCTGGGTGACATCCACGAGCAGTGTTCGTACGGCCCCTGGAAACGGGGCCTCGTGAAAGTCATGGCTGAGGAGAATTTCCATCTCCGCAACGGCCGCAACTGGTCAAAGCGGATCAGCCAGGCGGGCGGCGCCGCGAAAGATGAGCTGCAGCGCGCCGTCGACTGGATGTTCCCGCTGACTGTCGAGTGGTTTGGCCTTCCCGACAACCTCAAGCAGCACAGTGCGCAGCTGGACTACCGGCTGAAGGGGCTGACCAACGACCAGTTGCGACAGCAATGGCTCTCAACCGTGGTGCCATTCATGGAGTCGATCGGCATCAAGGTGCCGGCGCACAAAGAGAACAGTCACTACGCGCTCGACTATCCGTTCCCCTGCACGTTCGACAGCGACGAAAAGCACTGGGACTTCAAGGATCCGTGCAGCTGGGACGACGTGCTGGCCCGGTGGCGGGCACGCGGACCACGGAATGCAGAGATGGTAGCCCTGTTTCAGGAGAGCTTTTCGAAGTTCCAGGTCCGGGCATGACGCCGAAGGCGAGCCTGCCGGCGTCGCTCGAGGCGCGAGTCTGGGCGGCGCTGGCCGAGATCAACGATCCCGAGATGCCGGTCAACCTTGTGGATCTCGGCTTGATCTACGGACTCGAGGTGGGGGAGGGGACCGTCCGGCTGCGCCTGACCTTCACGGCGATGGGATGCCCGGCCAGCGACATGATCGTGGGCGACATCCGCGAGCGGTTGCTGGCGGAGCCGGGCATCGGCGCCGTCGTGATCGATGTCGTCTGGGATCCGCCCTGGACCTCGGCTCGCCTGACGCCGGATGGCCGGGAGGCGCTGCAGGCCTGGGGGCTCGCCGTCTGATGGCCTATAGCCGCGTCCACGCGAACGTCCGCGAGTACGACGTCTTCGCCCGCAAGGCCCGGGTCGAGCCGCTGCGGCAGGTGGGAAGCGTGGTGGCGCCGGATGACGATCTCGCCATGGCCTACGCGCGGGCCACCTACGACGAGGAGCGGTGGGTGGAGATGATGATCGTTCCCCGGGACGCGGTCATCCGGCTCTGGGGGCCGGGAGAGTCCGAGACCTGAGTCTCTACTCGCTCGTCAAGAGTCTCGCGGACAACAAGCAGCTGCTGGGGATGCGGGACGCGGAGTGGTGCATCGCCGCGCCAAGCCTTGAAGCGGACATCGCGGCGGCCGCGATGGGACTCGACGATATTGGACACAGCCGCGTTCTCTACGGCTCGCTGCGAGAGCTCGGCACGGCGGACGGGCCGGACGAGGGAGCCTACTCGAACGTGCCGTATCTCGACCGGTCCTGGACGGACTGGACGCAGTTCGTCGCGGCGAACGCCGTGCTCGACAGCGCGTTCTCGATCATGATCGAGGCGCTCGTCAACGGCAACGTCGAGGTGTTGCGCAGCCGGCTCAAGAAAATGCTGCAGGAAGAGCGGTATCACTACCTGCATGGACGGAGCTGGATGCGCGAGGCGAAAGCCGCTGGCGCCATCGAGCAGGCCTGGCGTGAGGCGCTCGAGTGGTTCGGGCCCGAAGGCGCGGACGTCGATGGGTTCAAACGTGAGGGAAAATTGGCGTACAGCGTTGTTGACCTGCGCCGGATGCTGCAAGAGCGGGTCGGTGAGCGGTTCCCCGACCCGGCCATCGATTGGACCCGGTGGGATGGCGCTCGGCGGCGCACCGTGCCGGGAGGTATCGACCGGGCGACGCTCGATATGCTGCAAGGCCTCGCCGAGAAGCGATACATGCCCGCCAGTGGGTAAAGTGACCCCCCACCCCGACCATCCCCCGCAAGGGGGGAGGGAGATATCAGCGCAAGGCGTGCGCTGTCCCTTCTGTCGGTCGAGCGACGTCGAGGTCATCTCGCTCTTCGGAAGCCAGGTGATGACCATGCAATGCAAATGCCGCGCGTGCGGCAGCTACTTCGAAGCCAGCAAATATTGACGCGAGCGGATGTTTGCGAACCGCAGTTTGGGGTTGCGCGCTGGCGATGCCGGGCCTACGCTACGACTGCGACCTGTCAGAAAGCCAGCCGATGAAGGAAACGACATCGGTGGGCTCCCGAAAACCTGGTCCGCAAGGATTCGGCTAGTACGGGGCGAAGGTCCCCCTGGAAACGGGCGGACTGGGCGGCGGTAAGGGCTCGTTGGGTCACACCGGCGGGTTATCAACCGTAACGACGGGTCGCTTCAATTTCACAGGTTCTGCCGGCTTAGCCTTCCCGAGCCCGGCAGACCTGCGGCATTTGCTTGTTTTCCAAACCTTAATCAGCTATGGTCGTTTGTACACGCCTGAACGACATCAGGCATCCATGGCCAGGGAGGGATACCCATGCGACGCGTTCAGCTTGCTTCATTACTCGTGCCGGTTGTCCTCGCCATCGCCTCCGGGCCCCTACCGGGGGCGGCCGCGACCGCCGGGGCCGGCAACGGCCTGCGAACCCAGACCGACTGGGCCTACGCCGGAAGCTTTGCGAAGAATGGCGTCACGAATGTCTTCGCGACGACCCAGCAAACGAGCTGCTACCGGCCGGAGGTGCCGTTCTTTACCGTGGGCGAGGCTCGCGGATATACCGGCATGACGGCGTGTCCCGGCGCGACCACCACAGAGGACATCGGGACGACGGCCTATCCCAACCAGGCAGGCAGCGTCGCCGGCTATCCCGCACTCGGTCCCATGTTGGTCAATGACCATTCCGAGTCGGACCTGCGGGTCGACCCAAAGAATCCCAGCCACATCATTGCCTCGAGCAAGTGGTTTGCGAGCGCGGAGGGTTACAACCATGTACTTGGCTTCTATGAGTCATGGGACGGCGGGACGAGCTGGCCGGTGCAGGGGCACATCCCCGGCTACGAGGGCTTCACCGACAACACGGACCCGGTCGGTGCTTTCGATGGCTACGGCAACTACTACTCGCTGATCCTGCCGTATCAATTCGCCTACGCGGGTGGCGCCACCGGCACTGGGAGCAAGCTGTACCAGAAGAGCAAATTGCCCAACGCGGCGATGCCGGCGGAAGCTGTGACGGTCGCCGTTCGGCCGGCAGGGGCGAAACTTGCGACCGACTGGATCACCACTCATAACGGCGGCCCGGACTTTGTCCTGATTGACGACAACCAGGGCCAGGAACCAGACAAACAATGGATCGCTATCGATGCGAATCGGAACAGCCCGAACTTCAACACGATCTATGCGATGTTCGTGACGTTCAGCTTCGCGGGGAAGATGAGCCACGCCTATGTGTCGACGGCGAAGGCGCGGCCAGATGGCACGCACTCCGACTGGAGCACACCGCAGCGGTTGCCGAGCGAGAACGCCAGCGCGTCGGACACCTACCTGCTGCCGCACGTTGATCCGAACGGCGTGGTCTGGACCAGCATCACCAACTTCCCGAGCCGCCAGTCGCGCACCGTCTACAGCCTCGGCGTCGACTACTCACTCGATGGCGGAATGACCTGGCAGGGGCCGCTGGCCGTCCCCGGCGCGCAGAACGTCACGATTCCACCGGAGGCCTACGACAACACGACCTTCACCGATGGCATCGTGAACACGTTCACGGTCGGGACCGCCAGGGTCAACGGACGGTATCCGGTCTACATGTCGTGGGAGGACTACGGCAGCGGTCACGACAACATTCTCTTGTCAGGCTCGTTCGACGGCGGCGCGACGTGGAGCGCCCCGACCCGGGTCAACGACAACGCGAATCCGAATGTCGATGAGTTCCAGCCAAACCTCGCGGCCGCGGCCAACGGTACGGTTAGCGTCAATTTCTACGACCGCCGGCTGGCCTGCCCATCGAAGGCGAGCTCGGAGGCGGTCCCGGCGGGCATCGCCCGCGACACCGTCAACCCCCATTACGCCGGCACGCTCCCGCCCTACGGCGCCAGCAACTACTGCATCAACACGAGCGTCCAGTTCTATTCGGCCGCCCTGGCTCCGCTCGGCCATAACATCCGCCTGAGCCAGCACACCTGGGACCCACAACTCAACGCGCCCTGGCGGTATGGCAGCGGGCTGTTCACCGGCAAGGATACGTTCATCGGCGATTACTTCGGCAACGACTTCGCCGGCACCACGAGCCTGACTACCTCGGTCAGCACGTACGACGACCATGGCAACAATCCGAACCACTTTCAGCAGCAGGTAATCGCAACCGTCGCAAGTCCGTAGAACCTCAGGAGGAAGCAACGTGGGAACACCGAATCTGGGATGGCGTCCAAAGAAGGTCTTGTTGGTAATCGGCGCCGGCATCACGCTTGTCGCCGGGGCGGTCCCGGCACTTGCCGCCGGTGATACGTTGGTCAGTATTGGCAGCCCGGCCGGGCCGTTCTCGCAAAACAAGCAGAACGAGCCGGCGCTCGCCGTCGATGCGAATCACCCGAACATCCTCGCTGCCGGCGCGAACGAGGAGATCGACGAGGAAGCGTGCAACGCCGGCGACCCGACCACCTGCCCCTTCACGCCCGGCGTCGGCGTATCGGGAATCTATTTCTCATTTAACAGCGGCGCCACCTGGACGCAGCCAACCTACCAGGGCCTGACCGCCAGAGATTGCGTGACTCCCGGAACGCCGTGCACGGCGCACACAGGCCCGATCGGCACGTTGCCCAAGTACTACCAGGCCGGCCTTGCCTCCGACGGCGATCCAGCGCTGGCCTTTGGCCCACGCCCCGGCGCCAGCGGCACGTTCTCATGGGGGAACGGCTCGCGCCTGTACTACGCAAACCTGACCTCGAACTTGAACGCGAAGCGCGACGAAACCTTCAAGGGCTTCGAGGGGATCGCGGTCTCCCGGACGGACAATGTGGTCGCGGCGGCGGCCGGCAACGCCAACGCCTGGATGGCGCCCGTGATCGCCAGCAAGCAGTCGTCGACTACTTTCAGCGACAAGGAGCAGATCTGGGCGGATAACGCGTCGAGCAGCCCCTTCTTCGGCAACGTCTATGTCTGCAACGCCGCCTTTCGGGGGCAGGAAAAGAGCGGAAATGCGGCGCCGGCGCCCCTGATCGTGCTCACCTCATCCGATGGCGGCGCGACCTGGACGAGCCAGCAGGTCAGCGGAGCAGCGAACAACCGCAACAGCAATCCACCGGACGGCTGCACGATCCGGACGGACAGCCATGGCGTGGTCTACGTCTTCGGCATCGGGACCGGCCCGAACAAGCAAACCGGTGAGCTGCTCTCCCGCTCGTTCGACGGCGGCAAGAGCTTCGAGGGCTTCCGGTTTCTCTTCCCGGTGGTGCGCCCGGGCGTCTTCGATGCGGCGTTGGGCCGGCCGGTGATGGACGGCATCGCCGGTGCCCGAGTAGACCTGGCCGCGGCCCCGAGTGTCGACATCGCCAACGGCGCCCCGACCGGCGCCGACGCGAGCAACGAACTCCTTATCAACTGGGCCGACGGCGCCGACGGACTGAACCACGAGAAATCGCTCGTGCGCTATTCAACGAACCAGGGGCTTACATGGTCGGGCCCGATCACCGCGTCTGCGGCGCCGGACCGGCCTTTCTACACTGCCATCAGCATCTCGCCAAACGGAACCGACGCCTACCTGGTTTACGACGCCTACCTCGCGGTCTACCAGTCGACCACGAGCACCCAGCGGCCGATGCAGGCCGTCGTGAAGCATGCGGACATCGCATCGAGCGGGGCCCCCGGAGTCTTCGGTGAACTGAACCGCGGCGCCGCTGGCGACGCGCGCGCCTCGAGCCAGAACGGGCTCACCGCGGAGTTCTTCGGCGACTATGTCTACACGGTGGCGACCCGCAGCTACGGCTCGGCGGTGTGGAACGACGTCCGCAATGGGGCCGATTGCCCCGCGATCGATGCCTATCGCGCCGCGGTGGAAGGTGGGCCAAGTGCTCCGCGGCCAGCGGTGCAGGAGGAGTGCGCCCCGAACTTCGGGAACACCGACATCTACGGAGGAACCTACGCCGACCCAACTCCATAAGCGCGACAAGCAAACGAAGCAGTTAGAAAGGAGGCCGCGTCCGCCGACGCGGTCTCTTTGCGCTTCATAGCGGTGGTTCGTACAATGCGGGGCATGCGAGACGGAGATGGCCAGGGCACTGGCGCTCGGACTGCTGGTCGGGTTCCCAATTGCCGCGTCGCCAGGCCCGATCTCATTCCTGGTTCTTCGGCGCACTCTCGCGCGCGGCTGGCGTAGCGGCCTCGTCTCCGGGCTCGGGGTTGCGACCGGCGATGCCATCTATGCGGCGCTGGCTGCCTTCGGCGTCGCCGTCGTTACCAATGTTCTGATCAGTCAGCGCCGATGGATCGGGCTGCTGGGCGGTATCGCTCTTGTCGTGATCGGACTCCGGACGATAAGTCAGAACCCGCCACCCCGATCCTCCCCCAAAAGGGCGGACTATGCGTCGATGGTGGCGCTTACCCTGACCAATCCGCCCACGATCCTATCGTTCAGTGCTGTTTTTGCCGGCCTGGGACTCCGCGTTGAGGCCGGCTGGCTGCCGGCGATCGGGCTCGTGGTCGGTGTCATGCTGGGGTCAGCCCTGTGGTGGGTGGTGATGACCGGACTGGTGTCGGCCCTGCGCGACCGAATGACGCCGGCGGTCACCCACGCCATCCGCCTAGCATCCGGGCTAGCCCTGATCGGGTTCGGCGTCCTGGCGCTAGTGTCGGCGGGCGGCGGCTTGGTTTCGGTTAGCTCGTGAGCTCGGTGGGGATGATGGTTTGCTTCAGCAGCTCGGTGCCGCGCAGCAGCTGGGCTTCCGCCGGGATACCAACCGGCCAGTCGGTCAGGAAGTGCTGGAGGTCGTCGACGCCCTTCATAGGGTGGCTGGCAAGGCTGATCAAGACGTCCTCCTTCTTGAGGCCGGCGTGCTGGGCCGGCCCATTCGGATCGAGATGGGCGACGCGCACGCCGCTCTCCTGCTCGAGATGGTAGTAGCGGCTGACTCGCCGGTGGATCGGCCAGGACTCGCCGGTGATGCCCAGGTAGGATCGAATCACGCGACCGTCGCGGATCAGGAGCGACACGACGCGCTGCGCGGTATTGCTGGGTACGGCGAAGCAGATGCCCTGCGCCATGGCGATGATGGCGGTGTTGATGCCGACCACCTGACCACGCGTGTCAACCAGCGGACCGCCGGAGTTGCCGGGATTGAGGGCCGCGTCGGTCTGAATGATGTTCTCGATGGTGCGGCCACTCTGGGCCCGCATGGTGCGACCTAGCGCGCTGACCACGCCGGTGGTTACCGTCGATTGGAAGCCGAACGGATGCCCGATGGCGACCACGAGCTGGCCCACGCGCAGTTGGCCGGAGTCTCCCAGCCGGGCATGCGGCAAGCCGGTGCCCGATGCGCGCAGGACGGCGAGGTCGGTGTGCGGATCCTTGCCGACCAGCTCCGCCTTGAGCGCCGTGCCGTCGCGCAACGTCAGCTCATAGGTTTTCACGGCGCTGGCGACGTGGCTGTTCGTCAGGGCGTAGCCATCGGGCGTGATCAGCATCCCGGTACCGATTCCGCTGACGCCGACGACGGCCGGGCCGACGGTGTCGACGACTGAGATCACGGCGCGGGAATAGGCGTCGAGTAGATCAACCTCGGACAGCATTTCCACGGTCCTACCCACCGGCAGGGAGCTTAAACCAGCCATTATCATTTGACCCGGATGGAGGCGCTCGACTTCGTGCAGCGGATCGTCAACTTCGATCGGTTGATGGAAGGTGAGAACCGGGATAGCGGCGATCCCGACGACATCGAGCACTGGTGCGCCGTCTACGCCGAGATGATCCGCTTCAAGGAGGGGCTACTCGGCCAAGCACGGCAGGAGATCAAGAAGGTTCCGGACATGCGCAAAGAGTTGCTTGGCAACGATATCCCTTTCCTCCAGGCTGAGCTCCAGCGCCTGCGCCGCGGGCTGGCGTTCTGGGAGGCCCGTCGCACCGAGCGCAAGAAACGCCGCTAATTGGCCCATAACCCCATCCGCCACTCGGCCACGCCGGTGGGTCCAAGTGGGCTAAACGATCGCCAAACCTTACGAATGCAACGGTAGCTGCAAGTCGCCGGCGACATCATCGGGTGGAGCGCCATGCGGCTTTCAATCCGCTACAAGATCATTCTCCCGTTTGCTGTGCTTCTCGTCTTCGTCGGTGTCATCGGCACCGGCGTGGCGACGGCTCAGCTGACGAATACCGCGGCAGCCGAGTTCGATGCGAAGCTGCTCGCTAGCAGCCTGCAGGCCAACCAGCTGCTGTCGCAGGTGGACGCCGATCGGATGGCCGACCTCCGCCGTGCGACCGACACGGTCGGCGTGGCCGAATCGCTTGCTTCGGGCGACACCGGCACACTGGCCCGGCTGCTGACTCCGATCGCGGCTAACGTGCCCGCGGCCACTATCCAGTTGCGGGTGCTCGACGTCCACGGTAAGGAACTTCTCCGCATCCAGGGCTCGCGCAGTGGGCCCAGCCCGATCGACGTCAGCGACGCCGACGCCTTCAGCGCTGAGCCTGCCGTGATCAGCGTCCTGGCCGGCGCGAACGCGGGTGAGCGTCGCGCCTTTCTCACTAATCAGCCTGCGCACCCGGTGGTCTATTGGGCGGGAGCGGTTCGAAACACTGGTGAGCGCATCGTTGGCGCAGTGCTGGTCGGCGAGTCCCTCACCGAAGTCGCCGCCGGGATTCCCGGCTCGACCTTCTACGATCTGTCTGGCGTGCAGTTGGCCAGCACGCTGCATGCCGCACCAGTTGCCAGCGAGAGCCTGCGCCGCCAGCTCACCGCCGATAATGCCGTGCGTGTCAAGCAGACGCTGGCCGGTCACTGGTACCACACGCTCTTCAGTACCTGGACGATTCACGGAAGCCAGTTCGGATATCTGGCCATGGCGGCGGACGCAGACCCGTTGGAGAGCCTGGTGGCGCAACAGCGTCTCATCCTGACCCTCATCTTCACGGCCGCGGCCCTGCTCACCTTGTTGGTGGGGACGGTAACCGCTTCGCGGTTGACCCGGCCGGTCGAGCTGCTGGTGCGATCGATGCGGGCCGTGTCGGCGGGTGACCTGCACCATCGCGCCACGGTCGTCTCCCAGGATGAAATCGGATACCTGGCACGCACCTTCAACGAGATGACCGTCAGCCTGGAGGAGAAGACCGCAGCACTGGAGGAGACCACGTTCGCCAGCATGGAGGCGCTTGCCCGCGCCATCGATGCGCGCGACCCAACCACCTTCGGCCACTCGGCCCGGGTATCCGCGGTGAGCCTCGAAATCGCCGAAGCGATGCGGCTCTCAGCGAAAGACCGCGAGGCGCTACGCCGGGCGGCCCTGCTTCACGACATCGGCAAGATCGGTGTGGAGGACAAAGTGTTGCGCAAGCCGGGCCCGCTCACCGACGCCGAAGCCGACGACATGCGCGAGCATCCACGAATCGGGTACGACATGCTCAAGGGTCTGCGCTTCTTGCAACCGAGCTTACCGGGGGTGCTCTATCACCACGAGCGTTGGGATGGGGCTGGATATCCGACCGGACTGGCGGGGACGGCGATCCCGCTCCCGGTCCGAATCCTGGCGGTGGCTGACGTCTTCGACGCCCTCACATCCGACCGACCGTACCGTGAGGGTTTGAGCTTTGAGGCGGCAACGGCCGCCATCCGCATCGAAGCCGGCCTGCAGTTCGATCCGGACGTCGTGACGGCGTTCCTCACCCGACGCCCGGCGATTGAAGGGATCCTTCGCAGGCGCGGGCGGCGCGGTGCAGCGATTGCCCAGACGGAGGCGGCATGAACCGTCACCGGCCCTTGCGTAGCCTGGCCATCCTGGCCTTGCTCCCACTCCTGGGGGTGGTGTTCTGGCTGACGGCGGTCGTGGCATCCAGCATCCCGAGCCTGCTGGTGGTCGACGTCAATGTCCACGGACTGACCCTCGCCACCTATGCTGGCGATTCCGCTCAGCGAGTGGCACCGCTTTCGCTTCGCGTGTTGGACGACGCCAACCAGGACGCGTTAAAGCCTGCCATGCCCACCCCAACGCCCGGGCGCAGCGTGGCAACGCCGAAGCCCGCCGCCTCATTGTCACCAACCCCGACGCCACGTCCGGTCCCGTCGCCGCTGCCCACTCCGAGCAGCCCGCTACCCCTGCCGACGCCGAGCGCGACGCCGGGTTGGGCCACGATCGCCGGCCAGGTGATCGACAGCCAGACGCGTCTTCCCATCGCCGGAGCGGCCGTCTCCGTCAACCCCGGCGGGCAAGCTGCGCTCACCGACATCAATGGCAACTTCAGCCTCAGCGTCAGTCCCGGAACCTCTACCGTCACGGCGAAGGCGACCGGCTATGGCAGCGCCAGCCAGACTGTGACGGTCAATGGCGGCCAGAAAACGAACGTCGTGTTCAGGCTTGCCAGCGTTACCGCCTTTGGCTCCCTCAGCGGATCGGTGACCGACAGCCTCAGCAAGGCGCCGATCGTGGGCGCCACGGTCAGCCTCTCCGACGGGATGGTCCGCGTGACCGACGTCAACGGAAACTTTTCATTTGCGATCGTGCTCAGCGGGAGCTACACGCTGACGGTATCGGCGGTCGGGTATGTCACCCAAAGCCAGGTCGTCACGGTGAAGACCGGCCACGCCACCAGCGTGCAGATTTCGCTGGCCCGGACCTAACGGCCGACGACGTGGAGGCGCCAGCCCCCGAGATCGTCGGAGCTGGGGTGGTGATTCACCTCATCACCGGCGGCTTCTCGAAGCAGGTCCTCGATCGCGCGCTGGCTCTTGATGAAAGCGGTGACCACCTCGGGGTCGAAGTGGGTGGCCGAGCCCTTGAGAATCTCGGTCTTCGCGTATTCGAAGGTGCGGGCAGCGCGGTATGGTCGATCGGAAGTCATGGCATCCAGGGCATCGGCCACCGCCAGGATCCGGGCACCGAGCGGGATCTCATCGGCGCGCAGCTGGTCGGGATAACCGTTGCCGTCCCAACGCTCGTGATGATGTCGGACCAGCGGCAACACGGGGTCGAGAAAGTCGATGCCCTTGAGCATGTCGACGCCAATCACCGGGTGCTTTTGCATCCGGATCTCCTCATCAGGCTCGAGCCGCGCCTGCTTGCGGAGGATCACGTCCTCGATGCCGATCTTGCCGATGTCGTGCAACACACTGGCTCGGCGGATCGCACTGACCTCGCTCTCGTCGCAGCCCAAAGCCTTGGCCATGATCACCGTATACGCTTCCACCCGTTGGGTGTGGCCATGGGTGTACGGGTCACGGGCCTCGACCGCCGCCGCCAACGCCTCGATCGTCATCAGGTAGGTGTCCTGCAGCTGGGTCATCGTGACCTTCAGTGAGGCGCTCTTGTCTTTGAGCGAATGGGTCATCTGATTGAAGGACTCGGTCAGCTCGCCGATCTCGTCATGTGTGGTGACCGGGGTCTGGTGCGCGAGGTCGCCCGCGCTGACCAGGCGGGTCGCCTCGACCAGGCGGTGGACCGGCCGAGCGATTCGGCGCGCCAGCCAGACACCGATCGCCAGCGTGAACAGGACGCCGGCGAGGAAGAGGACGACCAGAATGATCCGCAGCTGGTTCGTATCAGCCAGCAGGCCGGCCGTGGAGGCGGTGGTCCCGACGTAGCCGAGGTTTGCCGAGCGCAGCACCCAGGTCGAGACGAGTTCCATTCCCGGACCGCCGGCCGTCCGGGACAGTTCGACCACGGTCGTCGGGCTCACCCGATTCCGAGTCGTACCGTCCAGGGCGAGCGTCGACCATTGCCCCGGCCCGAGCGCGAGCGAGGTGCCGAGGACCTGGCCGTTGATGTCGTAGAAGGTGATGTCGTCGTGCAGGGACGCTCTGATCGCCGCGGCCCTATCGTCGAGATAATCCCCGACCAGGATGGCGCCAACCAGCACGCCGCCGGCATTGCGCACAGGCTGTCCTGTGAAAATGGCAGCTCGTGGCGCGGGCACCACCAGGTCCAGACCAGTGGCAGCGCCGGTCAGCACGTAGGAGAGGCTGGGCCAGGCGCTCAGATCGCGATTCCTGGTCACCGTATCGGCCACGGCGCCATGGCCGACGACCCCAACGATTTCGCGTCCAGAGGTATCGACGGTTTCGACGACCACGTTGGGATGGATCGTCAGCGCCCGCTCCAGCCAGGCTTGCAGCGCGGGCGTGTTGGCCCAGTTCTGGCTGAGCCCAGTCCCGCTGGTCAGCAGCCGAAGAATCGACCGCCGATCGGCATCCCCCGCCTGCACCATCGACTGGGCGACGAAGCCATCGTGGATCAGCTGGTTGTCGAAGGCTTCCTGACTACGGCTGCTCAGGGCGCTGGTGGCCGTCAGCGTCCCCACGGCGCCGATCGCGAGGGTGAGGGCCGCGAACGGGAGAACGATCTTCAGGGCCAGCCGGTGGCGGAACCGCGACATATAGCGCGGGTGTAACGCGCGAGTGGCCGGCGAGCTTGTGCCGGCCTAAACGCTTAAGCCGCTACCGAAGAAGGCTTCCGGGCTCGGATCCAGCTGAATCGTGTGTTCGGGAAAGTCCTCGGCCACGCGCCGGCCATCGGCCGGGAAGATGTAATCGAGTTTGACGAAGTAACCCAGTTCCTGGGCATGGCTCAAGAAGGTGGTTGCCAGCAGCAAGCTGCTGAAGGCAGGTGTGTGCCGGGCGCCGCCCGCATCCGTGCGGCTCAACAGGGGCATCCGTTCCGGATCGCGATCCCCTTCCGTTTCGACCACCACGACAAAGATGCGTTCTGGCAGGGTCACCGACTCAGGATAGGGTTCCCGTGGCCTCGATCCTCCTTAGACTATGAGGCGATGACGCCGGCCGACGCACGCGACGCGTTTACGCGCCTGCTGCAAACGCCGGAGCCGGAGCTGGACCTCGCCGAGGCCGCGCTCTTGATTGCCGCCGAAGAGTATCCAGACCTGCGTCCCTCGGTCTACCTGGAGCAGATCGCCAGGATGGGGACCGAGCTGAAACGGCGGATCCGTGCCGAAGTCGAGCCGCGGCGCGTTGTCGAAACGGCCAATACCTACCTGTTCGAGGAACTGCATTTCAAGGGAAATCGCGAGGAGTACTACGACCCGCGTAATAGCTTTCTCAACGACGTGATCGAGCGCCGCGTCGGGATCCCGATCACGCTGGCAGTGCTCTACATAGCGATAGGGGAGAGGGCCGGCCTACCGGTGCGCGGAGTCGGCATGCCAGGACACTTCCTCGTGAAATACGCGCCGGCGTCCAGTGGCGAGATCTTCATCGACGCCTTCAACGGCCGAACGCTGAGCCGCCAGGAATGCGCGAAGATGCTCGAGGACATGTACGGCGGAACGGTGAAGATGCGGCCGGCGTTGCTCGAGCCATCGACGAAACGCCAGATTCTCGCCCGCATCCTGAACAACCTCAAGAGCCTGTACCTGTCCCGCGGTGATTTGGCGCGAGCGCTGGCGGCCAGCGATCGCATCATGCTGACGGACCCCCATCTGACATCGGAATGGCGGGATCGCGGCCTGATCCAGTTTCAGATGCGCCATGACACCGAAGCGTTGAAAGATTTCAGTCGCTACCTCGGGGTGCGACCGGAGCCCGAGGATGCGGCGCGCGTCAAGCAGCTGCGTGGCCAGCTGATCAGCCGGCTGAACTGATGGCGCGCCTCGGTCTCGTGCTTCGTGAGGGGCTGGTCTTCGGCCTGATCGCCGGGGCGTTTGCCCTCGTCATCCGGTTGGTCGCGCTGCTGGCGACCGGCACCGCGATGCCGAATCCGTTCTCGAGTTTCGTCACAACCGCACTCACCTTGCTGATCATCGGCGGGGCTGGTCGCAAGCTGGCCGCCGCTACGGGAACGACCACGCCGTCATTGCAGATGGGCGCGCTGGCCGGGGGGATCAGCGAGTTGATGCGCAACCTGGTGGCGGCCATCATCATTTCGTACCTGCCGGCAGGTCAATCGGCCTTTGCCCATCTCACCCCAGCCGCGAGGCGAGCCGCCACCGACACGAGTACGCTGGCCGTCGCCCTCGGTCAGCAGCTCGGCCTGGCGATCGTCGTGGGGGCGATGATCGGCTGGCTTG
>VBEE01000018.1 GCA_005881715.1 Chloroflexota bacterium
GTATCTCGCCCACTCCGTGTACGGCTACTTCCTGAATGGCGGCGGCTCCGCGTACGTCGTGCGGATCGGCGCTGACGGCCATGCTCCCTCGGCGCAGGCCGAGCTGCCCAGCGCCAAGGACAAGTCGCTGGCCGGGTATCGCGTCCTGGCGTTGGAGGGTGGTCAACCCGGCAACGACATCCAGGTCGAAGTCGCCGAGGCGTCCCAACCCGCCGACGACACCTTCAAGCTCGTCATCACGCGCGGCAAGGATCGTGAAGAGTACGACAACGTCACAACGCGCAAAGGCAAGTCCAACGTCGTCACTGCTGTAAAGGCCGCATCGAAGCTAATCCAGCTCGAGGAGATCGGGACCGCCGGCGCACTGGAAAAGGTCCCCGCCCCGGGCAAGGTTACGCTTCAGGGCGGCGGCGGATCGATGCCAGCCCGGGTCACGCCGGACGAGTACGTGGGCAACTCCGCCGACCGCACCGGATTCGCCGGCCTCGAAGCCGTCGACACGGTCACGATGCTCTGCGTTCCCGACCTGATGGCCGCCTACCAGCGCGGCATGATCGATGCCGACCAGGTCAAGGCTGTCCAGCTGGCGATGATCGCTCACTGCGAACTGATGGGCGACCGGGTAGCTGTCCTGGACGCGCCGCCCGGCCTGAACGCCCAACAGGTCCGCGAGTGGCGGGTCGACAAGGCCGGCTACGACTCGAAATACGCCACCCTCTACTGGCCGTGGGTCAAGGTCTTCGACCCGCTGGCGGGCCAGGCGAACTTCGTTCCACCGAGCGGCCACATGGCCGGCATCTGGGCGCGCAGCGACGACACGCGCGGCGTGCACAAGGCTCCCGCCAATGAAGTGGTCCGCGGCGCGATTTCGCTCGAGCTGCAGATCACCAAGAGCGAGCACGACCTGCTCAATCCGCAGGGCATCAACGTGATCCGTGCCTTCCCCGGTCGCGGTATCCGGGTCTGGGGCGCGCGCACGCTGTCCAGCGACCCCGCCTGGAGATATATCAATGTCCGGCGGCTCTTCAACTACATCGAAGGGTCGATCCTGCTGGGCACCCAGTGGGTCGTCTTCGAGCCCAACGACATGGCGCTCTGGGAGCGGGTCAAGCGCACGATCAGCGCCTTCCTGGTTCGGGTCTGGCGCGACGGCGCGCTGTTCGGTGCCACGCCAAGCGAAGCGTTCTACGTCAAGTGCGACGGTGAGAACAACACGGCGGAGTCGATCGACGCCGGCCAGCTCATCGTCGAGATCGGTATCGCCCCGGTGAAGCCGGCCGAGTTCGTCGTATTCAAGATCGCCCAGTTCTCGGGCGGCACATCGCTCACCGAATAAGGAGGGATAGATGGCAACTGGCGTTCCGAATGTCTCCAACAACGATGCGTTCGCTGCCCGTAACTTCGCGATTGAGGTTGACGGCACGATGATCGCGCAGTTCACCGAGCTCAGCGGGCTGACTTCCGAGATGGATGTCACCGAGCTCAAAGAGAACGGCCCCGACGGCAAGCTGATCATCAAGAAGATCCCCGGCGCGCACAAGACGCCGACGCTCACCCTCAAGCGAGCGAAGAACGTCTCGATGGAGCTCTACAAGTGGCACAAGGCGGCGCTCGACGGCAAGGTCAAGGAAGCCCGAAAGAACGGCTCGGTGATTCTCTATGACTACCAGGCCGGCGAGATTGCCCGCTGGAACTTCATCAACGCCTGGCCGTCCAAGCTCTCGACCGGCAGCCTCAAGGCCGGGTCCAACGATGTCGTCACCGAGGAGGCCACCATCGTCATGGAGGGCTTCGAGCGAGTCAAGTGAGTCCCGTCTCCAGCATGGCGGAGGTCGATCGCTCGACCTCCGCCCAAACTCTCCACACGGAATTCGCCTTCGTCCTGCCACGCGGCTACGTCGACGAGACCGGCACCGTCCATCGCGAGGGAGTGATGCGGCTGGCGACGGCGCGGGACGAGATCCTGCCGCAACGCGATCCACGGGTGCGCGAAAACGAGGCCTACCTGACGGTCCTGCTGCTGTCCCGGGTGGTCACCAGACTCGGCTCGGTGCCGCAGGTGACCTCCGGGACCATTGAAGGTCTGTTCGCGTCCGACCTCGCCTTTCTTCAAGATCTCTACCGGCGGATCAACCAGGAAGGACATACGCAGGCGGGTGTCACCTGCCCGGACTGCAAGCACCAGTTCACGGTTGACCTGGCAGGTGGTCGCCTGGGGGGGTCGTGACGTACGCGACCGACCGTCTCTTCGAGGAGATCGCGTACGTGGCTTATCACCTGCACTGGTCGTTCGAAGAGATTCTTGATCTAGAGCATCCCGTGCGACACCGGGTCGTCGAGGAGATTGCCGGCATCAATCGGCGGCTGGCCGAAGAGCAGGAAAGCTAGATGTGGCCGTTTCGACGCAAGGCTGAAGCCTCGCCCGCGGCGGGCGGGCCGCAGCCGGTGCCCGGTCCGGTGATCCGCCGCGATTGGGTGGGGCTGCCGCCGATTCAGCGACTGATCGGCGAGCATCCACTCACGGCGCCCAGCGAACGTTTCAGCGACGACCTGGCGACCCATCACGACCCATCGGTCAGCGCCGGCACGATGGGTCATCAGGTCAGCGCCGAGGCCCCGGCCGGGATCGTCCTGGCGCTCGTCCGGCCGTCCACCCGCACTGACGGTCCGGCCATGATCCCGCGCCCACGCGTGCAGCGTCGCGTGGACGGCGCGGTAGCGGAGTCGGGGGAGTGGGATGGGGACGAGGCCGCGTCCGATGAGGCACGGCCCTCCCCTCTTCCCGCGAGCGTCCCCGCCGTCGCTCACCAGCTTCCCGTGGTGGCGCCGGAGCCCGTGGCTCAACGCCTGGTCAGTCTGCCACCGGATGCGGCGCCGATCCCGCTTCCTCCTGCGCCGAACCGGCCGCAGCCGATCTCGACGCCGCTGACGCTCAACGAGCCGTTCGAACCACCGCCGGCGCCGCACCTGACCCTCGGCCAGTCGCGCCGGCTGGGCCTCGGCCCGCCGATCAAGCGGGTGTCCGACCGGAGTGTGCAGCGCACGGCAGTTGACTCGACACCCGCGCCCCCACCGGACCCTGAGCTGGACGGGGAGCGAACGGCCCAAGCATCACCACTGGCATCGGCCGAGCCTACGGCGCGGTCGGCGCGGGTGGTCGCATCGAGTATCGACGAGACACCGCGCCTGGACCTGCCGCTTGCCCCCCGTCCCGCCGCGGGCGAACCATCGGCTGAGCGCGCGGCATCGGTGGATGACGCGCCCCTGAGCGCGCCGCCGGCGCCGGCCGAAACCACGGCGACCGTGTCGCCGAACCCGCCGAGCGATCCCACGCATCCACCAGCCACTGTGCAGCGGCTCGCGCAGGCCAGCCCGCTCCCGCGCGCGTCGAGCGAAACCCGGCCTGCGCCACGCGATGTCAGCGCACTGACAGCTGCCGGTTCGGCCAGCCTCCCGCCATCAACCTTGCCGCTCGTATCCGACGCGCGGACTCGTATCGCTGCTCGGCCGGCCGCGGCAGCGCCGGAACTCGCGGCCATCGCCCCGCTGGTCAGCGCCCGGCCGCTCCGACCCACCGTCGGCGTTCAGCGCTCGAGCGATGCCGCGCCTTCGACACGGGAGACCCAGACCATCCAGACACTGCGACCGGAGCCGGCCGACGCGGCTGGGCACTCGGACCCGAAGCGCATCCCGACCTCGGGCTGGTACGACGAATCCACCTTCCCGGAGGCCGAATCGCCCGCCATGGCACTTGCGCCCGTGTCGCTGGGACGCGGTCACGCCGATCTCGCCCCCGCGTTCGAGACCGAGCCCGTCGTCCAGGCGTATCGCCCGGCCGCCGGCGTGCTCCCTGCCCGGTCGACGGAGACCCCCCGGACGTACCCTCCCCCGCAAGGGGGGCGGGCGACAACGACGATCCACGATGCCCTCAGCCCAGAACAGGAGATTGATACCGGGTTGAGCCGCGGCATCAGTCTGCCGCTGGCGCCGCCGCCCGGCATCGCGCTTCAGCGGGCAGCCCAGGCGCTGGCGGAATCGCGGACCGAGCCCGCCGACGAATCGCCCGAGCCGTTCGCCCGGACCGTGCAGGGCGCCTGGTATGACTCGATCACCGCCGGAGCCGGAAGCCTGGCCTCGAGCGCGATGTCATCGGGCGGCGCTGCCGCCGGCGGCGCGGTGGGATCGGCGGTCGGAGCGACCGCGTCATCGTCCGGCCACCAGGCAGCCGCGGAACCCGACATGGATGAGCTCGCTGGAAAACTGTACGACCGGATCCGTACCCGACTGAAGACGGAGCTGCTGATCGATCGGGAGCGAGCCGGCTTCCTGACCGACCTGCGCTGAGGAGGAAATGATGGCAGACCACCCCCACGCTCAGAGCCTGCGGTTCCGAGTCAAGATCGACGGTGACGGCGATCTCGGCAACTGGTCGAAGTGCGATGGCCTCTCGGTCGAATATGACGTCTTCGAGTACAAGGAGGGCGGCGAGAACGCCTTCATTCATCGGATTCCGGGACGCGCCAAGTACCAGAACGTCAAGCTCACGCGACCGGTCAACAAAGACTCCAAGAAGGTCGCCGACTGGATGGCGAAGCTCAAGCTCGAAGTCAAGCGGCAAACCGCGGAGATCTCCGCCCTGGATTCCGAGGGTCATCCGATCGCGACCTGGAACCTCGAAGGCGTCTTTCCGGTCCGCTGGAATGGGCCGTCCCTCGACGTCGGCGCCAACCAGGCGGCCACCGAAACGCTGGAACTCGCCCACAACGGATTCCTTCGTGGATAGGAGCAACCACACGCGATGAAGATGGTGAAAGCGAAGCTCGAAGAGGTCGACGGCCTGGGCAGGCTGGAGTTCAAGTTCAACCCCAGCGAATACTCCGTGCAGAAAAGCGCGCAGTGGGACGCGCCCCGCCGCAGCATGAGCACGGAGGCCGGTGCGAAGCCGGAGTTCATCGGCACCAATCCGCAAAGCGTCAACATGCAGATCTTCTTCGACGACTGGGAGGCTGCCGTCGGCGACGTGACCAAAGACGTCGAGAAGCTCTTCAAGTGGTGCACCCCGAGCCGCAAATCGATCGGAGATGAAACCCCGCATCCGCCGCTGCTCCGCTTCATCTGGGGAAGCAACCTGCACCTGGCCGAGCGCAAGTTCTACCTGGCGTCGGTGAATGCCAAGTACACGATGTTCGGTCGCACCGGCAATCCACTGCGGGCCACTGCCGACATCAGCCTCAAGGAGGCTCCGGACCCACCGGGCGCCCAGAATCCCACCTCCGGGTCGATCCACGCGCGGGCGACGCATCTGATCTCGGAAGGCGACACGCTGCAGTCGATCGCCACCAGCGAGTACGGCAACCCGAATTTGTGGCGAGGACTGGCGACCTTCAATGACATCGATGACCCTTTGCGGCTGAAACTCGGTACTCGAATCCTGGTCCCCACCCGCGAGGAAGCCGCGGATGGCGCCGGCAACGGGAGCTGACGCGTGCCCCAGTCCTTCCATGTCTGGCCGGATATTCAGCTCAACGGGTCGCCCCTGTCGCACGAGATGGAAGGCCTGCTGGAACAGGTGATCGTCGACCACCACCAGCACCTGCCCGACATGTTCGCGATCGCATTCCACGACCCGGACCGCAATGTGCTGAGCACCCTCCACGCGACCATCGGCGACAGCGTCACGATCAAGGTGACCCCGCCGGGAGGTTCGCCGGAAACTTTGATCAAGGGTGAGCTGACCGGCTTCGAGGCCGAGTACGGGGCGACCCGGTTGCGCACCGTGCTGCGCGGTTACGACAAGTCGCACCGGCTGCACCGCGGCCGGCGGACGGAGACCTACAAGAACGTCACCGACTCCGACATCGCCCGCACTGTCGCCAACCGCGCCAGCCTCACGATCGGCCAGATCGATTCCACCAGCGGGACATTCGATCACGTGTCGCAGGCCAATCAATCGGACTGGGACTTCTTGAAGTCCCGGGCGCGCGAGATTGGCTACGAGCTGGCCATGGAGAACGGAAAGTTCTACTTCCGTCAGCCGGTCCAGGCGTCGGGAGCGCCGCAGGCCGGCAACTACCGGAACAACAGCGATCCGCTGCAGCTGGTCTTCGGCGACGATCTCATGGAATTCCGGCCTCGGGTGACCTCGGCCGAGCAGGTCAACGATGTCAAGGTCCGCGGCTGGGATCCGGACCAGAAGCAGGCAGTCATCGGCTCTGCCAACGCGGGCACCGTCGCCGCCGATTCGTTACACGACAACCCCGCCGGCCTGGCGAACAACTTCGGCGGGCCGACCTTTACGGCCGTCAACCGGCCGCTCGCTCAGCAGGCACAGGTGGATGGCGCGGCGGCCTCGATCGCGGAGCTGATCTCCAGCGCCTTCGCCGAAGCCGATGGGGTGGCGAACGGGAATCCGAAACTCAAGGCCGGCAGTACGGTCAGCATCGGCGTCGTCGGCAGCGAGTTCTCGGGGAAGTACACGCTGACCAGCACGCGTCACGTGTTTGGCGAGCAGGGCTACCGGACGCAGTTCGTGATCAGTGGCCGCCAGGACCGTACTCTGCTCGGCCTGACGTCGCTGGGCTCGTCGAACGGCCACGCGTCTGCCGGCGGCGCGCCGATCAATGGCGTCGTGGTGGCGCTGGTCACCGACAACAACGACCCGAACAACGCGGCCAGGGTGAAGCTGAAATTCCCATGGCTCGACGACAACTATGAGTCGGACTGGGCGCGGTTGACCCAGCTGGGCGCGGGCCCCAACAGCGGCGCCGTCTGGATCCCGGAAGTCAACGACGAGGTCCTGGTGGCCTTCGAGTTCGGCGACATCCGCCGACCCTACGTCGTCGGCAGCCTCTACAACGGCCAGGACACCCCCAACCTGGGGAGCGGCCTCTTCGACAACGGCAAGGTGAAGCGGCGCGGGTTCATCTCGCGCAAGGGCCATCAATTCATCTTCTTTGATGATCCGAACAAGGCCGGCATCGCCTTCATCAGCAGCGACGGCAATCTGAAGATTTCGCTCAACGAGACCAACTCCGAGATCCATATCTCGTCACAGGGAAAGGTTCACGTCGAATCCCAGCAGGATATGACGTTCGAGTCGCAGGCCAACCTCAAGCTGTCGGCCCAACAGGGAATCACGCTCGAGGCGCAGACCAACCTCAATCTCAAAGGGAGCTCTGGGGCCACCCTCGACGGTGGGCCGCAGCTTGAAATGAAGTCGAGCGGCCAGACCAAGGTGAGCGGCACGATGGTTGACGTCAACAATGGCTCGTTGCAGGTGATGTGATGCCAGGCCCGATTGTCAACATGGGTGGGACGGTGACCTGCATGCATGGGGGCCAGGGTCAGTGCACCACCGTCAGCCCAAAGGTGATGGTCGGCAATCAGCCGGTGGTCACCATCCCCGCGTCGTACATGGTCGCGGGCTGCGCGTTTCCGCCACCGCCGGCCGCCAACGGACCGTGCGTGACGGGGATGATCCCATCGGGTAGCACGAAGGTGCTGGTTGGAGGCATGCCAGTGCTGCTCGCGGTCCCTCCGGTGGCCGGGACCTGCGTGCCGACCGGGACGCCGATGATGATCGCCTACGCCGGGCAGGCCAAGGTGATCGCGCAATGAGCGAAGAATTCATTGGATCCGGCTGGGCGTTTCCCCTTCGCACCGACGCCACCGGGCGGATCGCGCTGGTTGCGCGGGAGCAGGAGATCGAGGAGAGCATTCGACTCATCCTGGGCACGGCGATTGGCGAGCGGCCGATGCGCCCCGAGTTTGGCTGCGCCATCCACGATTACGTCTTCGACAATGCCGACACGGAGACCGCCGCCCGGGTGGCCGCCGCGGTACGTGCGGCGTTGCGCCGCTGGGAACCCCGCATCGACGTGCGCGACGTACTCGTCAGCTTCGATACCGAGGACTCGAGCATCATCTACATCGATATCCGGTACGCGTTGGGCGAGACCAATGATCCGCGCAACCTGGTCTTTCCTTTCTATGTAATCCCGCCGGAGACCACATGATCGACAACAACCCCGCTGGAGGAGGCGAGTAAGCATGGCACTACCGGTCCCGAACCTCGACGATCGACGTTTCCAGGACCTGGTCGACGATGCCAAGCGGCTCGTCCAGCAGAAGTGCCCGGAATGGACCGACCACAACGTGTCCGACCCGGGGGTCACCCTGATCGAGACCTTCGCCTGGATGACCGACCAGGTTCTCTACCGGCTCAACCGCGTTCCGGATCGCAACTACGTCAAGTTCCTGGAATTGATCGGCGTCCGGCTCTTTCCTCCGACGGCGGCCCGGGCGGCGATCACGTTCTGGCTGGCCGGTCCCCAGACGTCGACGGTGCACATCAAGCCGGGAACCCAGGTCGCGACCCGGCGCAGCGACACCGATGAGGCGATCGCCTTCACCACCATCGGCGACCTGCCAATCGTGCCCTCCAGGCTCGCCCGGCTCGCCTCCACGTTGGGCGGCGAAAAAGAAGTCCGCGACCACACCGAGGCGCTGGAGGCGAAAACGTCCTTCTACTGCTTCGACAAAGTGCCGAAGCCGGATGACGTGCTCCTCATCGGCCTGTCGGAGGCCGTGCCCTCGTGCGCTGTCACCCTGCGATTCCAATGCGACATCGAAGGCGTGGGGGTCGATCCGGAAAACCCACCGCTGCTGTGGGAAGCCTGGGACGGCTACGCCTGGTCGGCCTGCGAAGTCGACCGCGATGGCACCGGCGGCCTGAACCGGGATGGGGACGTGGTCCTGCATGTGCCGAAGAGCCACACCGTTTCCGTCATCCAGCAGCAGCGCGCCGGCTGGTTGCGGGCTCGCGTCCTGAAGCCTGAACCCGACCAGCCGACTTACAGCGCCTCGCCCACCATCAACGGCCTGACCGCTTTCACGATCGGCGGCACCACCGAGGCGGTCAACGCGGAGCTGGTGGAGAACGAGCTGCTGGGCGCCTCAGAAGGCGTGCCCGGACAGGGTTTCTCGCTCAAGCATCGTCCGGTGGTCCCGGGCGGCGCGGCCGCCATCCTCGAGGTCAGCGGCGTCGACGGGTGGCAGGAATGGACGCAAGCCCAGGATTTTGTCGACAGCAAGCCCGACGATCATCACTTCGTGCTGGACGCGGTCGCCGGTGAGGTGCAGCTCGGCCCTGGCGTCCGTGAGCCGGATGGCGTTCTGCGGAATTATGGCGCCGTCCCGCCGAAGGGCGCCCGGCTGCGGCTGCGTTCCTATCTCATCGGCGGCGGCGGCCACGGCAACGTCGCCCGCAACACGATCAGCGTGTTGAAGTCATCCATCCCCTATGTGTCGAAAGTGCAGAACCGCCGGGCGGCGGAGGGTGGGGTCGACGGCGAGGACATCGAGAACGCCAAGGTCCGCGGCCCGATCGTCCTGCGCACCCGCGACCGCGCCGTCACCATGGAGGACTACGAGCACCTGGCCCGGGAGGCCGCGCCCGAAGTCGCGCGCGTCCGGTGTGTCACGGCCGGCGACGGCGCCGATGCCGGCGGAGTCCGGATCCTCGTCGTGCCAGCGGCCGGCAGCAGCGATGGCCGCCTCCGGTTCGAGCAGCTCGTCCCCAACGAGGAGACACTGCAACGGATCAGTCGGCGGCTCGATGGCTCTCGCGTGATCGGCACCCGGGTCCTGGTCGAGCCGCCCGTGTATCGCGGCGTGACGGTGGTGGCAAAGCTGCGCCCGCGCGCCAGCGCCAACGCGACTCGGCTGCAGGCCGACGCGCTCGACGCCCTCTACCACTATTTCCATCCGGTCAGTGGGGGGCCCGATCGAACCGGCTGGCCCTTTGGGCGACCGGTCCATGTCGGCGAGGTGTACTCCGTGCTGCAGGGACTGCGCGGCACCGAGCTGGTCGAAGACGCGCGTCTGTTTGGCGCGGACCCGGTGACCGGGCAGCGCGGGCAGGCGGTGCAGCGATTGGTGATCGAACCGAATGCGCTGGTGTTTTCCTACGAGCACCAGGTGCTGGTGGAGGGCGCATGATCGCCACCAAACCCGAGGTCGATGGCAAGCGGGGCCTGGTCAAGACCCTGATCAGTCCGCACCCCCTGGCGAACACCCTGCCGGCGCTGTTTCAGGAGGACGACTTTACGCAGCGCTTCATCTCGGCCTTCGACGCGGCCCTGGCGCCCGTCTTTGCCACCCTCGACAACCTGCCTGCGTATCTCGATCCCTGGCTCGCGCCCGAGGATTTCCTGGAATGGCTGGCCAGCTGGTTCGGCATGGCGCTCGACGAATCGTGGTCGCTCGAACGCCGGCGGGCGCTGGTCGCGAAAGCCTTCGACTTCTACCGGATGCGCGGGACTGCCGGCGGCCTGCAGGCCCAGCTGGAATTACTGACCGGCGGCACGATCGAGCTCCACGAGACCGGCGGTATGGCGACCTCGACCGCCGCCGGGGCGGCGCTTCCGGGTTCGCCCAACTTCGCGCTGCTGGTTCGCGTCACGGTCGATGATCCGACGACGGTCAACGCCGGCCGTCTCAACGCGCTGGTCGCGGCCGCCAAGCCGGCGCACGTCACGCACAAGGTCGAAGTCGTCAAACGCGCCGAAGTCAAGGAAGTGGTGGAGGTGACCAGCGAGTGATCGTCTGCAAGCAGTGCGGGCATCATAACGAGGACAGCGACACGTTTTGCGGTTCCTGCGGAAAGTTCCTGGAATGGACCGGGGAACGCGTCATCGTCGCCCAGCCGGAGCCGGAACCGGCGCCGGCGCCCGAGCCTGAACCCGAACCCGCCCGGGTCGGCTTCATGGACCGGGTCAAGCAGGCGGTCGGCATGGAGGATGAAGCGCCGCCGCCGCCCGCCACGACCGTCGAGGCGCCCGCCGCCCCGCCGCCCCTCACCGCCGTCGCCGTCGCCGCCGCCCCATCGCTGAACGCCACCGCCGCGCCGGTCGCGGCGCCGGAGCCGGTGCTCGCCGGGGTCGGCGCCCCAGCTGCGCCGGCCGCTGTGCCCGTCGGGTCGGTTGACGAACCCGTCTCGCGCCGGCCGACCTCCCTGGCGCCGGTCGTGACCCGGCCCCGGCCCGGCCCGCGCACCATGGAGCCGCCCACCCGCCGCAATCCGGGCGATCTCATCTGCGGCCAGTGCGGCGAAGGGAACGATCCGACCCGTCACTTCTGCCGGCGCTGCGGAAACTCCCTCGACGAGGCGATTGCGGTGCGGCTGCCCTGGTACCGCCGGTTTTTCAGCCGGCTGTTCGGCGTCCGGACGCGAGAGGCCGGTTGGCGGCCGCGGCGCGTCGGTCCGCCCAATGTCATGGGTGGGGTGATGCGCGTCGTCCGGCTGGCCATCGTCGCGATGCTCGCAGTCGGAATCCTTGGCTTTCTGCTCATTCCGCGGTTCCACCACCTGGTGGTCAACAAGGTGACCGCCGGCGTGACTTCGGTCCGGAAGGTGGTCCACCCGAACTACGACACCGTCTACCCCGTCGCCGCGGCCGCGACCAGCCAGACGGCCGGCCACGCCGCCTCGCTGACGATCGACCGAACCAGCAACTCCTACTGGGCGGCGATCCCAACAGACAAGACGCCCCAACTCGTCTTTACCTTTAGCGAGCCGCAGGATCTTTCCGAGATCCTGTTCCGATCGGGTGCGCCCGGTGCCCAGCCCAGCGACTTCCTCAATCAGCCCCGGCCGAAGGCCGTTCACATCATCTTCACGGATGCCCAGGGCAAGCTGATCACGGCCACCGACATCACGCTGACGGACCAGGAGGGTTCGCAGTTCTACCCGATCGAGGCGAAGCAGACGACGACGGCGCGCATCCAGATCCAGTCGGTCTACCCGGCGACGGGGGCCGCGCGCTCGGCGGTCGCGATCGCCGAGGTCGAATTCAAGATCAAGGACTAGGCGGGTCCGCTCGCGGTCAGGCCGAGCTCCTCGAGCACGCGCGCGTAGTCGCGGCGGGCGCGGCTGGCCGCGACCGGATCGCCGGCGCGTTGCCGTGCCTCGATCAGGAGCCTCCAGAGCGGATCGTGGAGCCGGTCGACCCACAGCCCGGTGGCACAGGCCCGCGCGGCCGCTGCCGGGTCGCCGGCTTTGAGCAACAGCTCGGCCAGGCCCTGGGCGGCCTCCAGCGCGCCGGCGCGAAACCGCTCGCGCGGCTCGATCGCCCACTCCGCGGGGCCGTCCTCGGGCAGCAGCTCCCCGGCATAGAGCTCCAGAGCCTGCTGAAAGTGCGGGATGCCTGCGGCAGTCTCGCCGCGGAGCCGCGCCACCCGGGCCGCGGCGAGCGCCTTCGAGAACTGCACCAGGTCGACCTCGGCGTCCGGACGGAGCGCAAGCCGATAGGCATCACCTTCGCGCAGCAGGAAGGACGACCCGCCGCGGCCGACGCCCGGCTCCAGCCATGACCGCAGCGAGGAAACCGCCACGTGCAGGTTGCGGGCGCCGGTCTCGGCATCGGCATCAGGCCAGAACGCCTCCTGCAGGACTTCGCGATGTACCGGATTGCCGGCATGCACCGCCAGCAGGCGCAGCACCGCCCGGGCTCGCGGCTTCACCGCGCTGAGGTCAACCGGGCGACCTTTGATGGCGATGCTAAAGCCGCCAAAGCAGCGAAGGCTCAAGGAGGGAGCTGACCGGACCACGCCGATCGGGATCACGTTCTCCGGGGGCGAGACCGGTGCCGAGGTGGCCAGCGGGGCCAGGCCGCATTCTTCCTGGACGGCGAGCGCTAGGCCACGATACTCGTCTCCCCGCTCGGGCTCGATTTCGGCGAGGGCCAGGTAGGGAAAGTAGCGAGCGCCGGGAGTGCCGCTGTACCGGGCCAGATGCTCGGCCTGTAAGGCGGCTTCCCTCGCCTCCGGGGCGACGGCCCGGGCCAGGCTCAGCGAGAGCAAGGCTCGAGACCACGCCTCGAGGACGCCGGCCCCCAGACGGTGAAACCCGTCGGTTGCCTGCTCGAGGACCGAAACCGCGTGGTGGCCGGCGTAGAGCGATGCCCAGCCGATCATCAGGGCGGTGAGCGCGTTTCCCCATCGATCGCCGTCGCGCTCGCAGGCGGCCCGGAGCCCTTCGGCCTCGACGTCGCTCCCCGGACGGTGCGCGAGGACCAGCGCGGCGCGCGCCAGGCGCGCCAGCCATCCCAGCCCGAGCGCCTCCGCATCCTCGGCCGATTCCTCGACATCGAACGCCCCCTGCAAATCGCCGCTCAGCAAGGCGGCCACCCCCGCCCAGAGCCGCGCGGCCGTCGCCAGGGCCGGGGTCGCCTCGCGGCTGTCGGCGACGGTGTTCAGGTGCCGGCGGGCCTGGTCGAGCTGCCCGGCCAGCAGGCAGACCACGCCGATGGTCAAGGTGCCCGTTGCTTCCGGCAGCTGACCCGCCAGCTGCTTGGCAGCCAGCGGATCGTGCGCGACCGCCTTGCGCAGCAGGCCGGCCCAATCGTTGCCCGGCATGGGGGCCGGCTCCAGCCACCCGGCCAGGGCCTTGCGCTCGCCGGCACAGATGAGGCCCGCATCGCTGGATCCAAACACATGCTCGGCGCGCTGGTAGGCCTCGATCGCTTCGCGCCAGCGTCCCTCGGCCCGGTGGCGGCGGGCACTCCCGAGCATCAGCCACGGGTCCTGGCGAAGGAGTGCCGGCGGCAGCGCGTCGATCCAGGTCCCCGGCCCTTCCAGCAACTCGCCGCCCTGGTGGTGGACGAGCCGGTCAACCGCCTCCCAGTCCTCACCCCGCGAATAGGCCTGCACCGCCTCTGGCAGCGCGCCGCTCCGTTCCAGCAGCGACCCCGCTCGGCGATAGGCGGCGCGCGCCTGGATCTCACCGAGCTCTTCCATCAGCACCTGCTCGAGGTGCGAGCGCAGCACCTCGTGGTAACGGTAGCCGCCGCGATCATCGGTGGCCGTCGTAAAGATCTGGCGGCGTTCGAGCTCCTGCAGCAGCTGCTGGCTCCCACTGCGTTCCAGGAAGGCGTCGCAGAGAGGCCCGGTGAGGCGCGTCATGACGCAGGTCCGAACCAGGAACCAGCGCAGATCGGCCGGCAACTGGTCGAGGACATTGCGGGTCAAATACTCTCGGGTCAACCGCGAGCGCGTCCCCAACGCGGTGAGGATTCGACGCCGTTCCAGCGCCGACTTCCCGGTCGTGGCGAGGTGAAACAGCTGCAGCCCGGCGGCCCAACCCTCGGTGCGGCGCGCCAGCTCAGCGAGCTCTTCCGGAGGCAAGGGTTCACGATAGAAATCACGGAACAAACGTTCGACCTCCCAGGAGCGGAACCGCAAGTCCTCGCTGCCGATTTCCAGCAACGACCCTGAGACGCGAAGCCGCGAGAGATTGAAGCCGGGCAGCGCCCGGGACCCGATCAGGAATGTGATGCTCGGCGGCGCATAGTCGATCAGCCGCTCAAGGGTGAGTTCCGCCGGCGTGTCCTCCAGCGTGTGCAGGTCATCGATTACGAGGAGCGCCCGCCGTCCTCCCCAGGCTTCCAGGGCACGTGCCGCCGTTTCCACCGAATTCCAGCCGTCCGGAATTGGGCCAAGCGCGGAGGTGAAGGCGGAGCACAAATGGTTGAGCAGCGTGACCGTCTTCGCGTCCCAGCTTTCGGCCCGGTACCAGGCGACCGGCACGTTCGCGGTGGCAGAAAAGCCGGCCAGCAACGTGCTCTTGCCCGAGCCCGCCGGCGCGACCACCAATCCAACTCGATACTGCCAGATGCGGTCGAGGAGGCCGTCGACGCGCTCGCGCGCAAGGGAGTTCACCTGCGGTATCAGCACCTTCGCCGATACCACGGCCGCGGACCCCTCCCTCACGCAGGTCCTCCCCTCTGTCCCTGTCGCTCCAGCCGGCGCAGGCTTCGCCATCGCAGCGCCCGCGCTAACCCCTACCCGTCCTGCCTTCTACGTCGCGTCGCCCCTCACACGGTACTTCGCCACACTACACGCAGATTCCGGATTGTCAATATGGTTTTCGCAAACAGTCCAGTCGCGGGAAGCGCCCCCTGCAGGATTCGAACCTGCGACCTAGTGCTTAGAAGGCACCCGCTCTAGTCCACTGAGCTAAGGGGGCGACGGGCCGCCACGGCGGCAGCGCGGATTATAAGGATGTTCTCCGATCTACTCCCGCGCAGCCTGGGCCAGCACCCGCGAGGCTCGCCATCCGGGCCCCTCGAGCAGAACGACCGAAGCAAGGATCAACGCGCCACCCACATACTGAATCGGATTCGCGCTTTCGCCCAGGATGATGACTGCGAGCAGGACGGTGCTCACCGGCTCGAACGTGCTCAGGATCGCGGCCCGCGAGGGTCCGACGAGGCGCAGCCCGAGGATGAAGGTCAGCACCGGAATCGTGGTGCCGACCACCGCGAAGCTGGCGATCAGGAAGAGCCGTGGCAGCGTCCAGGCAACGGCGAGCTGGCCGTTGAGCGATGCATACGCCGTCCACACCAGGGCGGCGGACGTCATGATCATCGCCGTCGCGGAAACCGGCGGGATTCCGGATAGGAGGCGACTGCCATAAAGAATGTAGCCGGAATAGAAGGCGGCCGATCCAAGCCCGAGCACGATGCCGATCGGCGCCGCCGCCCGGAGCTGGGCCTCGACCACGAGCACCGTTCCCAGGAACGCCACCCCCACCGCTGCCAGTTTCATCCATCCCAGCTGCTCGTGAAACAAGACGGTCGCGAGCAGCGTGACCACGACCCGTCGAGGCCGGAATGAAATGCAGCGCGTTGAAATAGCTGCCCGACTGGCCGACGTAGCCGGCGCCGCCCATGATGGCGAGTCCGATCAGGCTGCCGCGCGGCGGCAAACCCTGACGCATGAGCACGGCCGCCCCCCAGAGGAGAATGGTGGCGAGCCCGAATCGATAGCTCAGGAGCTGGGGCGTGCTCAGCCCAAGTCGATACGCGAGCTTGCCAAAAACGCCCAGCGTGCCGAA
>VBEE01000019.1 GCA_005881715.1 Chloroflexota bacterium
GCTCTTCTACCTACAGATGACGGGACAGCTGATGGTCGCGGGGCGAAGCGGTGGTCAAAAACTGTGGAATCTCCCGGAGCGGTGTCTGCCCCCGGGGACCCCGAGGACCAGGCTCGGGGAGCCGGCGATCGTTCGCTGGGCAGCAGAAATCTCGTTGCGCGCGCTCGGGGTCGCAACAGCCGCGGATATCCGCGACCACTTCATCAGGTGGAAGTATGTGAATCTTCCTGCGGCACTGAGTTCCTTGGAGAAGCAGGCACGAATCGTGCCGGTCAGCGTTCGAGACGGCGACCGGTCATGGCCGGGAACCTGGTATGTGCACGCGGACGACCTCCCGCTTCTCGACCGACTCGAGGCCGGCCAGTGGAGCCCGCGAACCACGCCGGAAGCGGACTCGCCTGCTGTTTGGCTTCGACTACACGATGGAGATCTACGTTCCGGCCGCGAAGCGGCGTTATGGCTACTACGCGATGCCTGTCCTCCATGAGGACCGCCTCGTGGCGCGCGTAGATCCAGCGATGGACCGCAAGGCGGGGCGGCTATCGATCCGGGGCGTCAGTGTTGAGGACGGCTGCCACGACCTGGCGGTGGCGCGTGCGACTCGAGAGGCAATTGCGGGGCTCGCCACCTTCCTGGGTGCCGGCGCAATCGATTATGACGGCGCCGTGCCGCCGCGCTGGCGGCGCACCCTCAGCGCCTGACCGGCGTTACGGGCTGCAAGGTGCCTGTCGCGAGGCGCGTTGTACATCACGTGGAGCGAGGTGGGGAAACCACGCCTGTGCCAGCCGCCAAGGGGATGGTCTTCGATCTCATCTGCCGCGCCTGCGGCGCCTGCGCGCAGCGCAGCTGGGATCCAACCGAGGCGGTGAGCGCCACCAGCTGTCCGGACTGTGACGCCGCCATGTCGGTGATCGGCATCGATTTCCCGGCCGGACGCGAGGAGATCGGGCTGGTCAGAGTGCTGGAGCTTATCCAGGGCGCCGGCATCGTGCCGATCGCCGTCGAGCGGCACGCGCGCGGGCGCTTGCAGCCCGAAGCCGCCTGAAGCCAGGCCCACCCGCGTCTCGCAGGCCGTAGAATGTGCCGCGAATGGCGGCATTCTGGTTCTGGGTGATCGTGGCGGTCGCATTCGCGATCGCGGAAGTCATGACGGTCGCCTTCTTCGCTGCCTTCATCGCCCTCGGCGCGCTGGGCGCGGCCATCGCCAGCCTCCTCGGGTTCAACCTGCTGGTTCAGGCGATCGTCCTCGGCATCATCGGCGTGGCCGGCATCTTCGTGGCGCGGCCCTATCTCGTGGCGCGGGTGCACGTCGGCCGGCCGGCGCTCCGATCGGGGGCGGACAGCATGGTGGGCCAGCAGGCGGTGCTGCTGGAGCCCATTCGCGGGGCGGGAGAACCGGGCCACGTCAAGATTGCCGGTGAGTTGTGGCCGGCGGTCACCGAGGATGGCAGCAGCCTGCCGGCGACCACCCCTGTGATCGTGACCGCGCTCCGCAGCACTGTCCTGATCGTCCGCGCTGCGTCGTCCCAGCCAACCCCGACCGTCTGAGAAGAGGTGGAAACATGTCCGCACAGCTGATCGTCGGCGCGATTCTCGTTCTCCTCGCCGTCGTCATCATTGCCCGAACCGTCAACGTCATCCAGCAGGGTTACCAGGGCATCGTGAAGCGCCTCGGCGAGTTCCATTCGGTGCGCCAGCCAGGCGTGACCTTCCTGGTGCCGCTCCTCGACTCGATGATGCTCGTTGACATCCGCGAGACGCCGCGGACCGGCGACAAGCAGGAGGTCATCACCCGTGACAACGTCACGGTCAGCGTCAACGCCACCATCTTCAGCCAGGTCGTCGATCCGAAGCTTGCACTCTTCAGCGTTAGCAACTATTTCATCGCCATCGACCAGCTGTCTCGCACGACACTCCGCGCCATCTTCGGTGGCATGTCCCTCGACGAGGCGCTCAGCCAGCGGGAGCGGATCAATGCCCAGTTGCAGCAGCAGATGGAGTCGGTAACCGACAAGTGGGGAATCCGAATCAATCGGATCGAGATCGTCGACATCACGCCGCCGCAGACCATCCTCAATGCCCTGGCCCTGCAGAAGCAAGCCGACCAGGAGAAGCGGGCGCTGATCCTGAAGTCGGAGGGCCAGCAGCAGTCGGCCATCAACATCGCCGACGGCCAGCGGCAAGCGCAGATCAAGACCGCCGAAGGTGATCGCCAGTCCGCCATCCTCCGGGCGGAGGGCGCCAGACAAGCGGCCATCCTCGAAGCCGAGGGACGGGCCCAGGCGGTGACGACCGTCTATAAGGCGATCACCGACGCGAATCCGAATCCCACGCTGGTCTCGATCCTGCAGCTTGACACGCTGTCGAAGTTCGCGGCGAGCGAGAACGCCAAGCTGATCGTGCCGGTGGAGACCGCGGGGCTCCTTGGCGCCGCGCAAGCTCTGCGCAGCGTGCTCGACGGAGTACCGTCGAGCGGCAAGTCATAGACAAACCCGGCGCGACCGACGTCTCGATCGCCATTCTCGACCCGGCGGACCACCACCTGGTTCGGCCGCTGCTGCGCGACCTGATGCTGGATGAGCAGCGTCACTACGACCACCCCCCGCTGACCCGCGATGAGATCGAGCATGACATCGCCAAGGCCCCGCCGGAGCGCTTCACCGGCGAGAACATCATCCTCGCGGCGCGAGTCGCTGGGCGTGTCGTTGGGCTCTGCTGGTGCGTGCTCTTCAATCCCGGCACCGGCCTCGAGGCGGAGGTCGCCGAAGTGTACGTCGATGCCGCATTTCGTTCGCAGGGAATCGGGGGCCAGCTGCTTCGCCAGGCCGTGGAATTGTTTCGTCAGCGAAACGTCACCTTCGCCGCAGTCTGGACCCGCGAAAGCAATCCGAAGGCCGTGCGCCTCTATGAGGAGGCAGGGTTCCGCCGGACCGAGCAGTTGGTCCTTACGTGGCTTCCGCTGCCGGGTCGCTGAAACAACCGGGCGTAGAATTGGGCTGAGTTCGATGGCGAGCGAACCTCAATACCTCCCACCACCGACCGAACCGGCGCCGCTGCCGCCGGCGCAACCCGTTCCAAAGCCACGCCGCCGGCGAGGCATTCTCGGCATCGTCGTCCTCAGTGCCGTGGTCGGGGCGCTCGCCGGGTCAATTGCGACCATCGTCGTGGCCCCGCGTCTGATAAAGGTCACACCGACTGGTAATAGTCTGGTGGCACCGCTGGCGCCGATCAACAACACGCTGACTGAAGAATCGGCGGTGATCAACGTCGCCAACCAGGATGGGAAAGCCGTGGTCGAGATCAAGACCACCATCACGTCGGCGGACACCTTCCTGCAGCAAGAGCAGCACGGCATCGGGTCGGGCTTCATCGTTCGCTCGGACGGCTACATCGTGACGAATAACCACGTCGTCGAAAACGCCCGGCAGCTGCAGATCATCCTGCGCGACCAGGCGAAGAAGTACGATGCCCGAGTCATCGGCACCAGCCCTGAAGATGACATCGCGGTGCTAAAAATCGATGCCCAGAACCTGCCGTCTTTGAGCTGGGGCGATTCGAGTGCCCTGAAGGTCGGCCAGCTGGCGATCGCCATCGGCAGTCCACTCGGTCAGCAGAACAGCGTGACCAAGGGCGTGATCAGCGCCCTGCACCGCTCCATCCAGGTGCCGGATCCGTCGTCGCCAGGCGGCACCGAAAACATCCTGAACGCAATCCAGACGGATGCCCAGATCAACCCGGGCAACAGCGGTGGTCCGCTGCTGAATTCCTTGGGGCAGGTCATTGGCGTCAGCTTCGCCATCGAGCAAGCGCAGGCCGGTCCAGGGCTGGGTTTTGCCCTCGACGGCAACGCCGCCCACGACATCGCCAACCAGCTGATCCAGACCGGGCACGTGAACCGGCCATACCTGGGGGTCGCCTACCAGCAGCTCGATGAGACGGCCGCTGCCGCCAACAGCCTGGTCGTGGGCGCGCTGGTCACGGATGTCACGTCCGGATCGCCAGCGGATCGGGCGGGGATCAAAGCCCACGACGTGGTGACCAAGGTCAACGACCAGGCGATCGATGACGAGCACCCGCTCAAGGACGTGCTCCGGCAATTCGCGCCAGGAACCCGGGTCACGGTCATCGTCTACCGCGGCGGCAAAAGCCAGACGCTGCAGGTCACGCTCGGAACGCACCCCTGATCGCCGCGCCGCCCAGCTCGCCGCACTCCGTTCTCGACCAGGCCGTTCGGCGAAGCATCCTATCGCTCAATGGCTGGCCGGCCGGCGCCGATCTTCCGTCGGTGCTGGTGGAGCGAACCCAGAACCCGGCGCACGGTGACTACTCCGTCACGCTACCCCTCAAGCTGGCCCGAACGCTACGCCGGCCGCCGATGGCGATTGCCAGCGAACTGGTCGAGGCGATGTCGTTGCCGCCCTCGTTTGGCCGCACCTCGGTGGCAGCACCCGGCTTCATCAATATCACGCTCGAGCCGGCGTGGCTGCAGGCGCAACTCGCGCCGATCGCGGAGGCGGGACCGTCATGGGGGAGAAGCGAGCTGGGCCGGGGTTCCCCGGTCCAGGTGGAATTCGTCAGCTCCAATCCCACCGGCCCGATGCTTTTCAGCCATGCCCGCGGTGCCGTGGTCGGCGATGTGGTGGCACGGGTGCTCGATGCGGCGGGGTTCAAAGTCCAGCGCGAGTACTACGTCAATGACCAGGGCAAACAGATCCGTCTCTTCGGTGAATCGATCCGGGCCCGAATGCTCAACGAACCCGTCCCCGACGGCGGCTATAGCGGTGACTACATCGCCGAGATCGGCGAACAGGCCGCAGCGGCCGGCCTGCCACCAGAGATCAATGAGCTGGCCAGTTTTGGCATTCGCTGGGTGCTGAAGGCCATCAAACAGGATCTGGATCGCCTCGGGGTCCAGCACGACCACTGGTTTTACGAGAGCACGCTGTACGAGGGCCTGAACCAGGAAGTGCTGAAGCGGCTCCAGGCGCTGGGGAGGATTGTCAACGAAGATGACGCCACCTGGTTCAAATCGGACAGCGACAAGAATGAGGTCCTGATTCGGCGCGACGGTTATCCGACCTATTTCGCGTCCGACATCTTCTATCACGTTGATAAACTCCAGCGCCGAAACTTCGACCGGGTGGTCGACGTCTGGGGGGCGGATCACCAGGGCCAGATCGGACGGCTCAAAGAAGCGCTCGGGGTTCTTGGGATCGAGCCATCGCGGCTCGTGGTGCTGCTCGTGCAGCTGGTGTCCGTGAAACGCGGCCAGGAGACGGTACGGATGTCCCGCCGCTCCGGAGTTGGCATCTCGCTCGCCGAGATGCTCGAGGAGGTGGGCCCGGACGCTCTGCGCTACTTTTTCCTGCTTCGGTCGGCCGACGCCCAGATGGAGTTCGATGTGGAACTGGCCCGGCGCCAGTCGAGCGAGAATCCCGTCTACTACGCGCAATACGCCCATGCCCGCCTGGCCAACGTGCTGAATTTCGGGGCCCAGGCCGGCGGCGAAGCGGCACTCGATCGGCTCAACTCGGAATGGGAGCTGGCGCTGATGCGCGTGATGCTGCGCTGGCCGGACGTCGTGCGCGAATCGGCCGATGCGCTGGAGCCGCACCGCCTGGCATTCTTCACCGATGAGCTCGCTGCTGCGATCCACCGCTTCTACAAGAACTGCCGGGTGGTGACCGAGGATGCAGGGCTAACCGCCAGCCGCCTGCTCCTCTCCCGAGCGGCGCGGGTCACGATCGCGAACGCCCTCGGCCTGATGGGGGTTCACGCTCCAGACCGGATGTAGACTAGCGCCCGGTGGAAATCACCTATTTCGGCCTGAACGCCGTCCGGCTGCGCGGTCGGGAGGCCACCGTCATGATCGATCCCTACGAGCCAAAGCTCGGGCTGTCTCCGGTGCGTCTCAACGTCCAGATCGTGGTGCTGACCCACGAGGACCCGACGCACTTCAGCATGCAGGGGCTCGCCGGCGATCCCCATGTGGTCACCGGCGCGGGCGAGTTCGAGATCAAGGGCGTGGCGATGAACGGAACGCAGACCTACCACGACAGCAAGAAGGGTGCGGAGCGGGGAAAGAACTTCGTCTTCACCGTGGAAATCGACGACCTACGCTGCTGTCACCTCGGCCACCTGGGCCATGCGCTGACCGAGGATCAACTCGACGCCATCGGCAGCAAGATCGATGTCCTCTTCGTCCCGATCGGTGGCGGCAGCCACATCAACTCGGCGCAGGCGACCGAGATCGTGAACCAGATCGAACCCAAGATGGTGGTGCCGATCTCGTACCAGCTGCCGGGGCTGACGCTGCTGGCGCAGAACCTCGAAGGGGTGGAGAAGTTCGCGAAGGAGATGGGCGCGACCGATCTCACGCCGCAGGCCAAGCTACAGCTCACGACGAGTCCGAGCGTCGAGGAGACCAAGCTCGTCATCCTCGAACCTCGCGGCGCCGCCGCCGCCGCGACCGTCGATTAACGCGTAAGGAAAATGGCGCCCTTCGGCATTGTCGGCATAAAAACTCCCAGGTTCTTGTGTCGGATTCTTGGGCATCGCTACCGATTCGCGGGAATGGGCGTGATCGCGCCGGACGCCGAGACGGCGAACAAAGCCGAACAGGAACTCGACCCCACACGCCACTGCGAACGGTGCGGATGCGCCGAGCCGAGGAGTCCCGGCTAGCGCGGCTCCCCCTACAGGCTTGCTAGCCGGCGACTTGCTGGCGCTCCTCGCTGTGAAAGTCAGCCGGTTGCGCCTGCTGAGCGGCGCGGGCGCGTTCCAACCGTACGGCGCTGTCGATCACCCCGAGGTGGCTATAAGCCTGTGGGAAGTTGCCGCGCGGCGCGCCGGAGACCGGATCGTTCCCTTCGGCGAGGAGGCCGAGAGGTGAGGAAAGCTCAATCAGCTGAGCGAGCTGGCGCTCCGCCGCATCGAGCCGGTTCATGCCGATCAGACCATCCACATACCAGAAGCTGCAGAGCAGGAAAGCCGCGCTCAAATAGCCCTGGTCGTCGCTACAGTCGTAGCGCCGAACATAGGGGCCGTTCAGCAGCCGCTGGCTCAGCGCCTCGATGGTCGCCGTCATCCGCGGGTCGGTCGCCGGAAGAAATCCGAGGACCGGCATCTGCAGTACCGCCGCATCCAGGCAGTCATCGTCGTACGCCTGGGTAAAGGCGCCGATCCGGGGATTCCACGCCCGTGCCTCGATCTCGGCGCGCAGGTCCGCTGCCGCCCGTTCCCATTGCGCGATGTGCCCGGTGTAGCCGGTCCCCTGGGCCAGCGTGATGGCCCGGTCGAGCGCGACCCAGCACCAGAGCTTGCTGTGGGTGTGATGTTTGCGCTCACCCTGGAATTCCCAGATGCCGTTGTCCGGCTCGCGGCTCAGCTCCCAGATCCCGTCGGCGAAGCGCTCGATAACCTGCCAGAGCTTGGTCGAGATAAAGCCGCCCTTTCGCTGATAGACCGCCATGCAGTCGATCACGGCGCCGAACACATCCAGCTGGCGCTGGCCGGCGGCTCGGTTACCGATCCGAACCGGGCGGGAGCCGTCGAAGCCGGCGAGGTGCTCGAGGTACTGCTCGGGCAAGTGGGGGTCACCATCGACTCGGTAGAGGATCTGCATGGCGAAGTCGTGGTCATAGGCGCGGTCCCGAATCCAGTTGATGAAGTCGGCCGCCTCCTGCGAAAACCCTGCGCGGAACAGCGCGGCGATGCCATAGGAGGCATCGCGCAGCCAGCAGTAGCGATAGTCCCAGTTGCGATCGCCGCCCGGGTCTTCGGGGAACGATGTCGTCGGCGCTGCGCAGAGCGCGCCGGTGGGGGCGTAGGTCAGCAGCTTGATCACGAGGGCGGATCGGCGTACGGCGTCCTGGAAGGGCCCAGCATAGAGGCACTGATCCAGCCACCGCTCCCAGAACTCGCGAGTGCGCGCCGCCAGCTGCGTGGCATCGCTGCTGCTCGGAAACTTCCGGCCCAGCGCGAAGTACCGCTCGCCGAAGCCAAGCGTGAACCATTCCTGACGACCCGGTTGGAGCGTGAACCGATAGACGAAGCGTGGCCGTCCATCCACCTCCTCGACGCTGCCCTGCATCGGGACCGTCGACGAAAGAATCACCTCCTGCGATCCGCCGGAGGCGATCACGATGCCTTCCCGCTCGGCGAAGCTGGTGCGGGCGCGGCCGTAGGCCGGCGCCGGGTCGAGCGCGCACTCCACCTCCACCGGGCCGCCGCGTGCTTCGATGCCACGACAGATCCGCTTCAGTGAGAGGAAGCGCTCGCCCTCGTTGAAGCACGGCATGAAGTCGGTGACCACCAGCGATCCCTCGGCCCGGTGAAAGGTGGTGGTCAGCAGGTTGGTATCGCGAATGTAGGCCTGCTCGCCCGCCGGCACAGGGTTCAAGGGAGAGACCCGGAAGCTGCCGCCGCGCTGCCGGTCCAGGATGGCGGCAAAGATGGAGGGGGAGTCGAAGCGTGGGTAGCAAAACCAGTCGATGGCGCCACTGGTCGAGACCAGGGCGGCGGTCTCACAATTACCGATCAGGCCGTAGGGATACACTGCCTGACCTTACAACGTCATGCGCCCCGCGGAACACGCATTGTTGCGGGCCGAAAAACAACAATGCGCGGCGGGCGGCGCCCCGGCGTAGAATTGAGTCCCGGTGCCGAAGTACGTCTTCGTAACCGGTGGCGTGGTTTCCTCTATCGGCAAGGGGATCACGGCAGCGTCCATCGGGACCATCCTCAAGGCCCGCGGGCTGAGCGTCTCCCTCCAGAAGCTGGACCCCTACATCAACATCGATCCGGGCACGATGTCCCCTTACCAGCACGGTGAGGTCTTCGTAACGGACGACGGCGCCGAGACCGACCTCGATCTCGGCCATTACGAACGGTTCATCGACGCCAACCTCAGCAAGGCCAGCAACGTGACCACCGGCAAGATCTACGCCGAGGTCATCGCCAAGGAACGGCGTGGCGACTACCTGGGCGGCACGGTCCAGGTCATTCCCCACGTCACGAACGAGATCAAGGAGCGGATCACCCGGGTGACCTGGGAAGACAACCCCGACGTGGTTATCGTTGAGGTGGGCGGTACGGTGGGCGACATCGAGTCATTGCCCTTCCTGGAAGCGATCCGACAGCTGAAGAACGACCTCGGTCGGAAGAACGTCTTCTACGTTCATGTGACCCTGGTGCCGTTCATCGAGGCATCGGAAGAGTTCAAGAGTAAACCGACCCAGCACAGTGTCGCCGCCTTGCGCAGCATCGGCATCCAGCCCGACGCGATCGTCTGCCGCTCCGAACGGCCGGTCAGTATCGCGCTGAAAGACAAGATCGCCCTGTTCTGCGACGTCGACCGGCGGGCGGTGATCTCGGTGCCCGATGCCGAATCCATCTATGAAGTGCCGCTGATGCTCGAAGACTCCGGCCTGGGCAACGTCATCGTCGAAGCCCTGGAGGCGCCGGCCTCTGCTCCCGAGCTGGGCGATTGGACGGAGCTGGTGCAGCGGATCCAGCATCCCGGCGCCAGCGTCCGGATCGGCGTGGTCGGAAAATATCTGCCGGCCCCCGACGCGTACATCAGCGTGACCGAAGCGCTGCGGCACGCCGGGGTTCACCACAACCTCCGGGTGGATATCAAGTGGATCGCCTCCGAAACGCTGGAGGCCGGCGACCTGCGCGCGCTCGACGAGGTCGACGGTGTCGTGGTCCCGGGCGGATTCGGTCATCGCGGCATCGAGGGGAAGATTGCCGCGGCGCGCTTCGCCCGGACCTCCCTCGTTCCGTATCTCGGGCTGTGCCTCGGCATGCAATGCGCGGTCATCGAGTTCGGCCGCGACCTGCTGGGGGCGACGGATGCGAATAGCACGGAGTTCAATGCGTTCACCAGCCATCCGGTCATCGATCTGCTGCCCGAGCAACGCGACGTGGCGGAGAAGGGGGGAACGATGCGACTCGGGCTCTACCCCTGCAAGCTTCAGCCCGGCACACTGGCCGCCCAGGCCTATGGCGAACCCGTGGTCTATGAACGGCATCGCCATCGCTTCGAATTCAACAATGCGTATCGCGAGCCGATGTGGGAGGCCGGCATGATCTTCTCCGGCACCTCGCCGAACGACCGGCTGGTGGAGATCATCGAGTTACGGGATCACCCCTGGTTCGTGGCCTCGCAGTTTCACCCGGAGTTCCGCTCCCGGCCGAGCCGCCCCCATCCGCTGTTCCGCGACTTTGTGCGGGCCGCCGCCGTCAGAGCCGGAATATTGCCGGCCGAGCAAGCCATCGAGAAGCCGGCGGTCTCAACGGACAAGACGTCGCAAACCGCGTGAGGTCTGACCTCTCCACGCCGCCCCCTGGCGGGGTGGCCGAACCCCGGCTGGCCCAGCCGAATCTTGGCCTGGAGCTGGTGCGCGCCACCGAGGCGGCCGCCCTTTCCGCAGGGCGCTGGATGGGCAATCTCGACAGGGAGGGCATCCGGGCGACCGCGGCGAATGCGATGGTCGAGGCGCTCAGGGGGGTGCACATGAATGGCACGATCGTCATCGGGGAGGACACCGAATCAGCCCCCCTTGGCCTGGGCCGCCCGGCCGGGGACGGGCATGGCGACGCCATCGACGTGGCGCTCAAACCGATCGATGGATCGACCCTGGTGGCCAAGGGTTTGCCGAACGCTGCGTCCGTGATCGCCACCGCAGAGCGGGGCTCGCTGGTCCGGGCGCCGGTGGGGTTGTATGCCGAAAAGATGGCGGTCGGCCCCGATGCCCGCGGATCTATCGACGTCACCGATTCCGTGGAAAACAACTTGCAGCGGGTCGCATTTGCGAAGAAGGTCCAGGTCTCCGACCTGACCGTGGTCATGCTTGACCGGCCGCGGCACGAACCCCTGATGGACCAGGTCCGGCAGGTCGGCGCCAGGATCACCTTGCTGAGTGACGGGGACATCGCGGCCGCGATCATGGCCACCCTCGAAGGAACCGGCATCGACGTCATGCTCGGCGTAGGCGGCCTGCCGGAGGCCGTGCTGGCGGCGTGCGCGCTGAAATGCCTGGGTGGCGAGCTCCAATGCCGCCTCTGGCTGCGGTCGAAAGACGACGAAGAAAGGGCGCGGGCCGCGGGGTTCGAGGACCTTCGCCGGATCTACGCGGTCGATGATCTCGTCCGCGGCGACGACGTCGCCTTCGCGGCCACCGGGGTGACCGACGGCGAGTTTCTGCACGGCGTGATTTACCACCACTTCTGGGCGGAAACGGAGTCGATGGTCTTTCGCAGCAAGAGCGGGACCATCCGGCACCTGAATACCAAGCACCATTACGCGCTGAAGTCGGTCGAAGGGGCTCATCGGAAGGTCAGGTAAGGAAGACGGCACGGCGGCGCCGTTCCTGGGCGCAATCTCGTTTGCGTCTTACCGTGGCCCCCAACGGCTGCAAATCGTGCAAGCCGGCCGTTTGACGGGCAGCGCAACTGTCCTCTAGACTGGCGCCCGTTTTGCGCAAGGGGACGTCATGGGGGATTCCCAGAGTGGCCACGCATGGGTGGGCGCTTGCCCTGGCACTGCTCGTCCTCGCCCTGGCGCCCCTCGGTTTTCGCCATCCAATCGCCGACGTCCAGGCCACCGCCGTAAGTCCGCGCCCCGCCGGTCACGCGGGCATCGCGGGTGCGATGCTGCGCCCGCCATCGAGCCCGGCGCAAGCGCGTCAGCTGACGCCGCTGGTCCACTACCGCGTCACCAGACGGGACACGGTCGAGAGCATCGCCACCCGGGCGGGCATCACCACGGACACGCTGGTGCAGATCAACCGGCTGCCGTCACCCGCGGTTCTTGATCCAGGGCAGCGTCTGATTGTGCCGCCCATCGACGGCACCATGATCCGTGTCGATCCGGATCAACGCCTTGATGTCCTGGCGCAGACCTTTCGGGTAGACGTCTCGGCTCTGCGCGCGGTGAACGGCCTGGCCATCGACGCCAGGTTGCCGAAGGATCTCTTCATCCCGGCGATGCGGACAGAGGATATCGGCCAACCCGCAGGATTCCCCAATGCCGAAGGGACGCCGTCGAACCCGGCCGGGAGCCGCGAGCACCTCGTCCGGTTCGCCTGGCCAACCAAAGGCATCATCACGCAGTACTTCTGGGAATTTCATCCCGGAATCGATATCGCGAATGATGTCGGAACGCCGGAGGTTGCCGCCGATGCCGGGCAGGTGGTGTTCGCAGGCTGGGGCGACTATGGGATTTATGTCGAGATCGACCATGGCAATGGCTTCCACACGGTCTACGGTCACATGTCCCGCGTCGATGTGAGCACCGGCCAGGCGGTGACGAAGGGGCAGGTGATCGGCCTGATGGGCGCCACCGGCCGTGCCACTGGTCCGCACCTCCACTTCGAGATTCGCTACCAGGGTGTGCCGCAGAACCCGCTCGACCTCCTTTCATAGTTCCTTCACGAACACCGGATAACGTAAGGGCGTGAATCGCCTTCTCTACGCCACCGGTGATGGACGGCTGCGGGTGCATCGCTCCCTGCAGGCCGCAGCCCGCAGCGGCTGGGACGTCGGCGTCGCTGATCGGCTGATCCCTCTGCCGGCGGGTACCAGCCTGATGCATCTCCCGGGACGAAGCCCGCTCGGGCTGTCGCCCACCGGTGCCACGGTGGCGGTGGACGAGTCGGGGGCCCTGGCGGTCGCCGCCGTGCTGCCGCCCGGCTATCTGCGCACCTGGCTGCCGGCCTACGAGGAAGATGGACGACCGCCGGTGCTGCCCCTCTATGGCTATGCCGCGGTTGCCTCGATTGACGGCGAGCCGCATGTCGCCGCTATGCGCACAGATCGCTGGAACGCGTGGAATCCGCAGGCCGACGACCGGCTCCACATCGAGGCGGCGATCCGGGCCGCGCGTCGGGCGCTACCGGGCAACCGGTTGCTGCAGCAGCTGGAAACCTGCGCCACCGACTATCGCTGCCTCACCGCCCAGAACGTCTTTCTTCGCCGCGGTGAGGGCGCCATCCCGGTCTCGCCGGCGTGCAACGCCGCCTGCCTTGGATGCATCTCCGAGCAATGGGGCGACGTCGACTCACCACAGACCCGACTCGACTTTGCGCCAACGGCAGCCGAAATCGCCGAGCTTGCGGCCTGGCACCTCAGCGCCGGTGACCCGAACTTCGTCAGCTATGGCCAGGGTTGTGAGGGCGAGCCGCTCACACGCGGCGCGGCGCTGGTGGACGCGACCCGTCGCATCCGGGCGGCGGCGCCGATGGCGACCATCCACGTCAACACCAATGGCTCTCGCCCCGACGTCCTTCAGCGACTGGTCGACGCCGGCCTCAACTCGGTGCGAATCAGTGTGTTCAGCCTGGAGGACTCACGCTTTCGCGCCTACTACCGGCCGGTGGGCTATGGACTCGACCAGGTTGCCGAATGCGCCGGCGTCGTGGCGGCCGCCGGGGGCCAGGTCACGATCAACCTTCTGACGTTTCCCGGGGTCAGCGACGCGCCACAGGAGATCGATGCGCTGGTCGGCTTTATCCTCCGGCACAGGGTGCACCAGGTGCAGCTGCGAAGCCTGAATGTCGATCCCCAGTGGCTGCTGGACCGGATTCCGCAGCCGACACGAGGCATTGGGATGCGGAAGTTCGTCCGGCAACTGACCGAGCGCTGCCCCGACCTGCAGCTTGGCAACTTCACGCGCCCATGGCCGGCGATTCAAAGGCAGCCCGCCTGGGCATCCTCTAAGTAGTGGCTGACATCTATCCGAAGAACGGCGGTCCCGAATACCACGCGGCTGATTACGGCTACGGCACGAGCCGGCCCGTGCAGGCGGATATCCCCCATCGGCAGCGGCCCGCAGGCCCGAGCAGGAGTGGACTGGCTGCCGGCGCTTTGGCGCTCCTCGGCCTGATCCTCAAGATCCCGGCCCTAGGCCTAACTCTTATATCGACGCTTCTCGCCGCACTGGTCTATGCCCAGATTTTTGGGTGGTGGGCCTTCGGCATCGGCTTCGTGCTCCTGATCCTGATCCATGAGAGTGGCCACCTCATCGCGGCGCGACTCCTCGGAATCGGTGCCAGCTTACCCATCATGCTTCCGGGCCTAGGAGCCTTCGTGAACATGGACCGCCCACGAACCGTGACGGAGGAAGCGCAGACGGCTATCGCCGGTCCGATCCTTGGAACGATCGCATCAGCGGCTTGCTACCTGGCTGCCCTTTCGATGCCAAATACATACTGGGGCGGGTTGCTCGGCGGCCTCGCCTATTTCGGCTTTCTGATCAACCTCTTTAACCTGATCCCGGTCACTCCACTCGACGGTGGGCGCGTCATGTCGGTGGTCTCAAAGTGGTTCAATGTCGCGGGACTTATTTTGGCCGCGGTACTCCTGGTCCTAACCGAGTTCAGGAGTTTCATCCTCATCCTGATCGTGATCATCGGCGCTCTAAGCACCTGGCAACGGTTCAGGTCCACGGTAGCGGATCCAGCCTACTACGAGGTTCCGGCGTCAACCAAGTGGGTGGTTGGCGGGCTCTACCTGATCCTCCTGCTGCTGCTCGTTTTGGGTACCGACGCCACGCACAGTCTCCTGCCAGCGCGGGTGGGTTGATAGAATGGGTTGCCCGTGAAAGCCACCATCCATCCGACCTACTACCATGACGCCGTCGTGACCTGCCTGTGCGGCAATAAGTTCGTGACCGGCTCGACGCAGAAAGAGCTCAAAACCGAGGTCTGCTCGGTGTGCCATCCATTCTTCAGCGGCCAGCAGCGGATCGTCGATACCCAGGGCCGCGTCGACCGGTTCCAGCAGCGCCAGCAGCGGAAGAGATAATCGCCTTCGGCGTTGAGGCCCTTGTGGCCCACAAGGGTTCTCGACGGACTAGGATGAGCGCGGCGTGAGCCAGGACAAGTTCTTCTACGGCGGCCAGGCCGTGCTTGAAGGCGTCATGATGCGCGGCCGGACCACGTACGCGGTCGCCGTCCGCAAGCCCGATGGCGAGATCCAGGTGCTGCGCGAGCGCCTCCGCTCGATCATCTACACGCACCGGTTCTGGAAACTGCCGTTGCTGCGCGGTCTGGCCGGACTGTGGGAGCAACTCCATCTCGGCATGAAGGCCCTGGTCTGGTCGGCGAACATCCAGGCGGCCGGTGAGCAAGTGGAGCTGAGCGCGAATGCCATTCGCATCACCATGGGCATCGCGATCATCGGCGCGCTGCTCTTCTTCCTTGGCGTGCCGCTCCTGGCGGCCGGCTTTCTCAGCCGTGGCCACGGCAGCCTGTTCTTCGGCCTCGTCGACGGCCTCGTGCGGATCGCCCTCCTCCTCCTGTACCTCTATGCCATCTCCTTCAAGGCGGAGATCGCCCGCCTCTTTGCCTATCACGGCGCCGAGCACAAGACGATCAACGCGTTCGAAGCGGGCCTGCCGCTGGACGTGGCGAACGTGCGCACCCAGAGCACCCTCCATCCGCGGTGCGGCACCGGGTTTCTGCTCGCGGTCATGGTCGTCAGTGCGTTCGTCTTCGGGCTGGTCGGGCGGCCAGCGCTGCCGCTGCTACTCCTGTCGCGGATCGTGCTCATCCCACTGATCGCGATGCTGGCCTACGAGTTCATTCGGTTTGCTGGACGCCACCGGAACAATCCCATCGTCAAGGTCTTGATCATCCCCTTCCTCCTGACCCAGAAGCTCACCACCCGAGAGCCGGACGATCGCCAGCTGGAGGTCGCCCTCGCGGCGTTCCAGGGCGCCCGCCAGGAGGAGAAAGAGGCGGCGG
>VBEE01000097.1 GCA_005881715.1 Chloroflexota bacterium
GTCGGTCGACAGTTCGACAGCCTCAACCGTCTCCGACCGGCGATTGACCGTGATCGTGGCTTGATGGGCTGCCCGCAGGTTGCGCACCCAGTTGACCTCGCCAAAGGGACTCTGGACCCATCGCCGGCCGTTCACCTCGACGAGCGCCACCGGGGTCGTGTGCGGCTGGCCGGTCTTGCGGCCGCGCACGGTGATCAGGGCATTCGGGCCCATTGGCACCCCGACCCGCAGCAGGCGGTGGGCGATGGGGTTGAGGATTGGCACGAGAAACGGAACGTGTGGAGCGCGCTGACGGACGGAATCAGATGACATCGCCATTTGGTAAACCTCCGAACTCTTCAATCAAATGATTGAACCCAGCATAGCACGCACATCAATCAGTTGCTTGAATCGAATTCAGGCCGAGGCTGAAACCGGCGGACGCAGCACGCGTTCGAGCTGACGGAACGCCTGGTCGACGCGCTGGGCTGAGGCTACGGTCGGCAGGGTCATGCTGGTGAGCGTCGCCATGATCAGCGCCGCCACATCATCACTGTTGAGCTCGGGCGCCAGCTGTTCGTCGCGGGCCGCCCGCTTCAACAGACCGCGCAGGGTCCGATGCCAGGCGTCGTAGGTCTCGCGCATGATCTGGGCCAGCGACGCATCACGGGCGGAGCGAAGGGCCAGCTCGCCCATGACCGCGCCCACCTGCGGTTCGTCGCGCAGCAGGGTGCGGACGGCCCGCAAGTGACGGCGAAGCGGATCGCCCGACACGCCGTGGGGCGCAAGCGTGGTACGAAACCGCTGCATCGCGTGGGCGATCACGCCCCGGATCAGGGCTTCCTTGGTTGGAAAGTAATAGTGCAGCGTGGCGATATTCACCCCAACCTCGGCCGCCACCTCGCGGGTGCGCAACCCCTCGAAACCGCGTTCGGCGATCTGGTTGAACGCGGCCTGGACGAGCGCCTCGTGGCGGTCTTCCCGATGGCGGTTTGCGGGTCGCACCGCGGCCGGACTCACGCATCAATTAAACACTTGATTGAATGCTAGCGGCGCTCGATCCGGCGCCGGCCCTGTCCGGGGCGCCAGGACTCGACCACGAGACGGTCGCCCGCATCATTGAGGTGGGTGAGGACGACCTCACCGATGTCGATGCAGAAGCGGGCTCCCTGCGTCGAGTCAGCCGCATCGACCGGAACGCCCCGTCCACTGATCTTGGCCTCGCCCGACCAGCCGGCGGGACGCTGGTCTGGGGGATCCTCGGTGGGGCTGTGCAGGGCCAACCGCGGGTCGCGCTGGAGATCGTGAAGCTTGCGCGAGCCCGGCATCATCCCGAGATAAAGCTCACCCTCCCCGAACTCGACCTCGATGCCGCTGATCCGTGGCGAGCCGTCCTTGCGCAGGGTCGCCAGCGTCTTGTGTTTGCGGACGGCAAACCGGTCCGCAACCTTACCGGCGAACGCCGGTTCGGCCGCCGCAAACTCGGCCCAGCTCGCCATCAGCCGGCCCCAAACCAGCGCTGGCGCATCGGAAAGAGGTAGCGGTCGGTCACGAAGTTGAGCACCCGGCGGGCTATGGCAAAGTTCTCGCTGAGCTCAGCCAGCACGCCGGCCATCGCCGCCGACCGGTCGGTTGCCTGCTGCGCCGCCCGATAGGCCCGGCGGCCGAGCTGTTCGAGCAGCCAGATCCCATCGCGATGCTCCGCGCGTTCCCGATCCGCGGCGGCGAGCGCGCGTTCCAGCCGGTGGCGCTGCCGCTCGGCGACGAGCTGCTCGGCGGCGTAATCCGGAAAGATGCCGCTCAAGAACAGCGAGAGGTCGCCAAGCCGTCGGTAGACGGACGGCCGCTCCACGTCTGGAACAGCCTCCGCCAGCTCGACCAACCGTACCGGGTCGAGCTCGCTGAAGCGCCGGCGTCGCCAGCCGCGCGTGGTCTGCACCAGAACGCTGCCACTCGTCACGTGCGTGTACGACGCGAGGAGCTCGGCGAGGAAGAACCGGCGGAGCGGGTCCGCGCCGAATTCACGCAGACCGGCCACGTCGAACACGGGCACCCGCTGTCGCGGACCGACCCACTCTTCGACGAACGACGCCGCGCCGAGGTCGCGGGTCGCCCGGTGAATCAGCACGGCAAAGAGGAGGAACGGCGAAGCCCGTAGAAGCGGATCTCGGCCCGGCGTGCCGAAAAGAACGCGAAATAGCGCGGGACTATCGATGAGCGCTTCAATCCGCTCGGGATCGGGATGCACGGCTCGCGCGGGTTCCCCGGCGCTCGACAGCAGGGCGAGGTCCGCATCCGACAGATGTTCGAGATAGAGGCGACCGACCATCACCTCATATCATGGACGGCGCTTAGACTTAGCGCGGCCATGCCTCGGCCCGATGACGAATGCCCCTACCCAAAGCCGTTTCCGGCGGACTTCAATGCGTGTCCGGCATTTCAGGCGCGTCAGTTCATCCCGCTCGACACCATGTATCAACCGCTCGAACCGGTCCTGACCTGTCGTCACCTCGTCACCCGAGCCCTGCCCCAGCGACACCGCTGGTATGCCGCGTGCTCGCTCGGCGATGCTGAAGCGCGTGGCCGCTGGGCAAGCGAAGTCGGGATCGCTCGCCTGGAGCGGATTCGTGCGATTCAGCGCGAGCTGGGCACCGCCATCGCGCCGTACGGGGCCCAGCTCTGGGAGCTAAAGGGTCAGCAGCTGCGGGCGTTTCGCGACGGGTCGGATGCCGGTCCGGCGACGGAGGCGCTGCGCCGCCTGGCCGGTCAGATGACGGCGCACCTCCAGGGTTTCCTGGAACAGCACAACACCGCGTTCACCGATATCGACATGCCCGTCGATGCCGCCCTGCGCTTGATCAACCTGGCCATCGAGCGGTTCATCGATACGAAGTTCGCCACCGAGGTCAGCTTCGAGGTGCCGGACGACGTCCTGCAGGGGTTTCCCGAGCCGGTCCGCACCTTCTTCCAGCCGGCCTCAACGCAGCGGCCGCCGCCAAACCCCTGAAGGCCGCCGCAGGCTCCAGCCCTTAGCCGCGCCCTTCGCTCGCTTCAGCCTTCCGCGCGAGGCCCTCGAGCAACTTTGGAAACGTGTCGGCGATCTGCCGGCTCATCATTCCGCCAACCAGCCCGCCGAGCGGACCGCCCACTCGGATGCCCTGGCTGATGGTGGTCTTGCCGGCTGGGCCGGCGGCCACCTGGCATTCGAAGGCAAATCGGGTCAGGGGAATCACGGTGGTCTCGAGCCGGAACGAGCGTCCGGGCACGACGTCGGTCAGCTGAACCTGGCGGGTGCCCTGCTTGGTTTTCATCGTCCCGGTGGTTCCTACGGCAAACGGTCCGTTGAGCGCCATGGACTGAACGTCCTGGTTCCATTCAGGCCAGGTCGACGTATCCGACCAGACCTTCCACACCGCCTCCGGACTTGCCTTGGTCTCCACCGAGCGTTCCTGTTCAGCCATCCCTATCCCTCCACGATTGCGTCGCTCGGCCGTGCCAGCCGGCGATTGAGGACGATATATACGAGGCCCGCGGTAAGGAAGCCGACGAAGTAGCCGAAATCCGCGTCGCCGAACCACGCGGCAAAGGGCCCATGCGCTTTCACGCCGAACACTTGGAGCTGCTCCGAGATGAAGAAAAGCGAAACACCAAGGCCGATCACCCATGCGAGCAGACCGTTCCAGTTCACCGGGACTGCCTGGCTGAATCCCATCGGCTCACGGTGGCGGAAGACATAGAAGTCGAGGAGCACAACGGCAAGCCAGGGCATGATCCAGTAATCGAGGACGATCAGAAAGTTGGCGTAGTTCTGCGTGAAGTTCTGATAACCGACCAGGGCGACAACGAAGCCGAGGGCCCCACCAAGGATGGCCAACTGCCAGCGAGGCAGTCGAACGTCGAGGACCTTCGCCGAAATCGTGTTGGAGTAAAGGTTGAGAACATTGGCGGTCGTCGCGCCCAGGATCACCGCCACCACGGCCAGGACTCCAAAGCCGCCCATCGCGATCTTGAGCGCGGCAATCGAGCTGGAGGCCCCGGGAGCGATGATGGCGACCAGCATCCCGACGACTTCGGTGAGGAACGAGGCGACGGCCGCGCCGGTAAAGACATAGATGGCGATGGTAGTCGGAGGCGTAGGGCGACCAGCTCATGATGTACGAGAACGAGGCGGCCAGCACGATGGCGAAGAGGGCCAGCGTGCTCCCAACCGGCTTGGGCTGCCAGGCACTGATGGCTGATCCGTGCGTCAGCGCAATCACGGCGCCGATCGCAAACAGAACGCCGAGGATCGCGGCCATGTAGCGCTCGAACGCCTGGATCAAGTTATGGCCATAGATCACGAGCAGCGTCTGGATCACGACCAGCGCTGCGGCCGCCACCGGAAACGGAATAGCTGGCAACAGGAGCTGCACCGCGAAGCTGCCAAGGATGGTGTTGACCGTGAACCACCCCGCGGTACTCAGCCAGTTGAGCGCCGCCGGAAGATAGCCGCCCACCCGGCCAAAGGCGCGGCGGCCGATGAACATCTGCGGGTAGCCGGCCGCCGGGCCCATGGCGGCCGACCAGGCGAGCACCAGGCCGCCCAGGATGTTGCCCAGCGCCAGGGCCAGCAGCGCCGGAACGATGGGCAGGCCCAGCGCCACGGGCAGAAAACCCAGCGCGTAGTCCGCGATCGTGAGGTTGGCTGCCAGCCAGAGCCAGAGCAACTGGCGGCTATGGCCGTGCCGCTCGGCGAAGGGAATATGCTCGATGGAATACGGCTCGGGAATCGCCACACGGTCGCCGTATCGAGCGGACTCATCCACCGGTTAACAGCCTAACAAGCCCCCCGCCTTGTCGATTCGGCGGCCTCCTCGTTCGTCGTACTGTACAAAGCGGCCAGGGCTGCAAATTTCAAGGAGGAGCTCACCGATGAAATACGTGCTGCTGTTCACCGATAGCAAGGACCGGGCCCGGCAGTGGGACGCCATGCCGGAGGCGCAGAGGCAGGCGGCCTACGGCCCGATCAACGACTGGTTCGGCAAATACTCGGGCAAGATCACGGGAGGCCACGAGCTGCAACCGGAGCGTACGGCGACCACTGTCCGGTTCAACAACGGCAAAGCGGTGGTCACCGACGGCCCCTTCATCGAGGGCAAAGAAACGATCGGCGGCTACGCAGAAGTCACCGTCGCCGACCTGGATGAGGCGATCGCGATGGCGAAGGAGTGGCCAACCGGCGGACCGGTCGAGGTGCGTCCGGTGATCGACCGCGGCGAGCCTCAGCGCTGACCGAGCCCCAGTCCGCGACCGGCGCCGCGCTGACCACCGTTTTCCGGGAGGAGGCGGGCCGGCTCACCGCGGCGTTGGTCCGGGCGCTGGGGGCTTTCGACCTGGCGGAGGAGCTGGTCCAGGAGGCGCTGCTCGAGGCGGTCGAGCACTGGCCGGCGGAAGGGATTCCACACAAACCGGGCGCCTGGTTGCTCACGACCGCGCGCCACAAGGCGGCCGACCAGTTCCGACGCCGGGCTCGCTATCGGGAGAAGCTCGCTCAGCTCGAAGGAGACGCTATGCGCGTTGACACCGCGGAAGGCGATGATCGGCTCCGGCTGATCTTCACCTGCTGCCATCCGGCGCTGTCCCGCGAGGCGCAGGTTGCACTGACCCTCCGCGCCGTGGCCGGACTCACGACCGCGGAAATCGCCCGGGCGTTCATCACGAGCGAAGCCACGATCGCGCAGCGGATCGTGCGGGCGAAGCGCAAGATCGTGGAGGCGAACATTCCGTACCGCGTGCCCGCCGAGCACGATATGGCCGAGCGCGTTGACGAGGTCCTGGCGGTGCTCTACCTGATGTTCAACGAGGGTTACCTGGCAACCGCGGGATCGCATGCGTCGCGGCGAGACCTGGCCGAAGACGCGGCCTGGCTGGCCGGCCTGATGGTGCGACTGATGCCGCAGCAGCCGGAGGCGCTGGGCCTGCTGGCTCTGATGCGGTTCCACCTCGTCCGAGCCGAGGCGAGGTTTGACCAGTCCGGCGGCCTGATGCTGTTGCAGGACCAGGATCGGGGCGGCTGGGACCGGGAGCGGATCGCTTCGGGAATTGCGCTGCTGGAGCGGGCCGCCCTGATCCAGCGGCCGGGGCCATACCAGCTGCAGGCCGCCATTGCCGCCTGCCACGTCGAGGCGCGATCCTGGGAGGAGACCGACTGGCGTCAGATCATTCTTCTGTACGACGCGCTCCTGGCACTCGCGCCTTCGCCCGTCGCCCAGCTCAACCGGGCCATCGCCCGGCGCTACCTCGACGGAGCGCAGGCCGCGCTGGACGACGTGGAGGCATTGGCGGATCCCCTCGACAACTATTACCTATTCCATGCGACTCGGGCAGAGTTGCTCCGCGACCTGGGCCGTGATTCCGATGCGCGCCTCGCGTTGACCCGGGCATTAAGCCTGACCGAGAACCCGGCGGAGCGTGCTCTCCTGGAGAAGCGGCTGGCCTGAGGCGTTTCCGAGGGCGCTCCCAGCCTAGGATTGAATGAGCTCGTCAATGGCCAAGAAGAACCCCGACTATGCACCGAAGAGTCCCCGCGGCCGCCCTCATGACGTCGTCGCGCTGGTCTTCGATTATGTCGAGGACGCCATCCATGTCCTGGTTGCGGCACTCCTCGTTATCGCCGGTGGGTTCGTTCTCTGGAGTGTGATCGCGACAATTGGAGCGGAGCTGACCAAGCCAGCTGACCCGCTGACTTTCGCGACGAAGATCCTGGACAAAGGCCTGGTCTTGTTCATCATCGCCGAGCTGCTCCATACCGTTCGGGTCACGATCCAGGAACGGACGTTGGTCGTGGAACCGTTTCTGATCGTGGGACTGATCGCGGGAGTCCGGCGGCTGCTGCTGGTCACGGCGCAGGCAGCCGAAGAGGGTGCGAAGTTTCAGTGGAATCCTCAGGGCATCGAGATCTCCGTGCTGCTGGCGCTGGTGCTGGGAATCACAGTCGCGTTGATCCTCTGGCGTCGCTTCTATGGGCGACGTTCCTCGACTGATGAGTAGCCGTGCGTAGCCTGATGACCCTGGGGCTCGGATGCAGCGGGTGCGTGACCCTGATCGGAATCCTTCTGAGCGTCACGCTCGTCGCGATCCACGTGGGGTTTCCACTGGTCGTGGTCGGGGTGCTTGGTCTCATCGGCTTCGGTGTCGGCCGCGCGGTATTTCGGGAATCCGACTGAGCGGCTACGACGTCCGGTATCCGCCGATCGGGGATTATGGACTGATCGGCGACCTGCGCTCGGCGGCGTTGGTCAGCAAGCAGGGCTCGATCGACTGGATGTGCCTGCCGCGCTTCGACAGCCCCTGGGTGTTCGGCCGGCTGCTCGACTGGGATAGGGGCGGATTTCTCCAGCTCACTCCCACGAACCCGGGCGCCAGCATGTTCCGTCAGTACCGGCGCGACTCGAATGTGATTCAGACGATCTGGACGCTCGAGCATTCCCGCATGCGGGTCGTCGACTTCATGCCGATCGCGTTGAAGGGCAAGAAGCTGAAGCCGCCGGAATCCCTCCGACTCGTTCGGATGCTCCAGCCGCTGGCCGGCCGGACGGAGTGGAGCTTGACCTTCAAGCCCCGTTTCGATTACGGCCGTCAGATGCCCAGCCTGCGTGGACTGCGGCCCGGACTGCTGGCTGCCCACGGAGAAGATGCCAGCGTTTTTCTCCAGTTTCCAATCGGGGCAACGCTCGAACTCGTCGACGGCACCGCCGTGATCACCGGCGAGATCATGCCCGGTCATCGGGCTGCCATTCTGCTGCACTACGCCGGCGCGCGGCCGGTCCCTGCCGCCATCAGCATCGACGAGGCGCACGCGTTACTGCACCAGACCGACGACTACTGGATGGACTGGCTCCGCGCGACAACCTATCGTGGGCGGTTCGACGAACCGCTGCATCGCTCGGCGCTGGCGCTCAAGCTGATGCAGTACCTGCCGACCGGCGCGTTTGTGGCGGCGCCCACCAGCTCGCTGCCGGAAAGCCCTGGCGGGTCGCTGAACTGGGACTATCGATACAGCTGGATACGGGACACGTCCGACCTGGTCAACGCTCTCGGCGAAATGGGCTTCGACGACGAGGCCGACGGCTTCATGCGCTGGGTACGCGCGGCCCACGATCGGCACCCTAAGGACTTCAAGATCGTGTACAGGATCGATGGTGACGATCGCCTGCCGGAGTTCGTGCTCGATGAGCTCGAAGGCTACCGGGGATCGAAACCGGTGCGGATCGGCAACGCCGCGGTCGACCAGGTGCAGCTCGATATCTATGGGGAGTTGATGCAGACCGCGTATACATGCTGGCAGTCGAGAAAAATATTGCCCAAGCCGCGACGCGAGATCCTGCTGCAGGTAGTCGACCGCATCCTCGAGTGGTGGGAGAAGGAAGATTCGGGCATCTGGGAGGCACGGCGTCGCCCGCGACGGTACCTCTACTCCCAGGTGATGTTGTGGGTTGGGCTGGACCGGGCGCTCAAGCTCGACCGGTCGCTGCGAATGGGGACGGCACGCAGGGCTGCGGCCACGCGAACGCGAGCGCTGATCAAGCGCCAGGTGCTCGAGCTCGGCTACGACCATGAGGTCGGCGCCTTCACCCAGGCCCTCGGTCACAAGGACCTGGATGCCACTGCCCTCGTCGTGCCGATGTACGAGATGTTGCCGGCGACGGATCCGCGAGTGGTCTCGACGGTTCGTGTGCTCCAGGAGAAACTGAGCAACCACGGGTTCCTCTACCGGTACGTCCCCGAGGAATCGGAGTTTCACCAGCCCGAGGGGGTGTTCATCATCTGCACGCTGTGGCTGGTGAACGTGCTCGCCCAGATGGGCCGGATCGACGAGGCTGAGGCGCTCTTCAGCCGCGTCACCGAAACGGCCAACGACCTCGGTCTCTTCGCCGAAGAATATGACCCCGTGACCGGCGAGATGCTGGGAAACTTTCCCCAGGCGCTGACGCACCTCTCGGTGATCAACGCGATCTTCAATCTTGAAGGCCGGCCGTCGGGCAAGGGAC
>VBEE01000098.1 GCA_005881715.1 Chloroflexota bacterium
GATCGCGTCCTTGATCTGGACATCCAGTTTCGGCCCGTAGAAGGCGGCCTCGCCCGGCGCCTCCACAAACGGGTGACCGGAGGCGCGCAAGGCCTCGCGAGCGGCGTCCTGGGCGCGCTGCCACACGGCGGGGTCGCCCATCCACTTGTTGCTGGCGTCGTCCCGCAGGGACAGCCGGAAATAAAAATCTGTAATGCCGAATGCGCGGTAGACCTGCAGGATGAGCTCGATCACCCGCTCGAATTCCTCGTTCAACTGATCGGGCCGGCAGAAGATATGCGCGTCATTGATGGTGAAGGCGCGCACCCGGATCAGGCCCGAAACTTCTCCCGATTTCTCATAGCGGTACACCGTGCCCAGCTCGGCAATCCGCACCGGAAGGTCGCGGAAGCTGTAAGCCTTTCGCTGGAAGACGCGGATGTGATGCGGACAATTCATCGGCCGCAGCTGCCACTGCTCGTCCTCCATTTCCGAGGGGGCGTACATCGAATCGCGATAGCGTTCGTAGTGGCCGCTGGTCTTATAGATCTCCAGCCTCGCGATGTCGGGCGTTTTGACGTGCTCGTAGCCCTGGCGGCGCTCGAGGCGCAGGATGAACTCTTCCATCTGGCGCCGGATTGCGGCCCCTTTGGGCGTCAGCAACGGCAGGCCGCGGCCAACCATCTCGTCGACAAGGAAGAGATCGAGCTCCTTGCCAAGCTTCCGGTGGTCGCGCTTGGCCGCATCCTCCAGCATCTTCAGGTGGCTGTCGAGCTCTTCTTTTGTGGGAAACGCGGTTCCATAGATGCGCGTCAGCTGCTGGTTCTTCTCGCTCCCCTTCCAGTAGGCGCCGGCGATGGAGAGCAGGCGGAAAGCGCCAAGTTGCCCGGCGTTGGCCACGTGCGGACCGAGGCAGAGGTCGACGAAGTCGCCGGTCCGGTAGAGCCGTGCCGTCGCGTCCGTGACCTTATCGCCGATCAACTCCACCTTGAGGGGCTGGTGCAGCCGCTCAAACAGCGCGACGGCGTCGGCCCGGGGCAGCTCCTCCTTGATGAACGGTGGTGCCGCCTTGATGATCTCCCGCATTCGGGCCTCGATCTTCGGCAGCTGCTCCGGCAGCAGCCGCTCCGCAAAGCCAAAGTCGTAGTAGAAGCCTTCGTCCGTCGCGGGGCCGATGCCGATCACCGTTCCCGGAAATAGATCGAGCACCGCCGCCGCCATCACGTGCGCCGTCGAGTGACGCAGGGTTTCGAGGTTTTCGCTCATGAGTATGCCCTCAGTAGGGCGAGCCGACTATACGAACGGTCTTGGAACGCGGCTAGACGGCGCGCAGACGCTGAAGGCCGGCCGGGATGTCGTCCCGGCCCAGAGTTTGCTCGTCGAGCGACGCCTCGATATCCGGATGGACCTGGAAGATGATCGACAACTGGTGCGCCAGGGGAATGATCGGCGCTCGCCTCGCCTGCCGTCGAAGGCGTTCCTGCCGGCTTGGGTCAATCGCGCAGCAGCTGATGCTGCAATATTTGGCCGTTGCCTTCTTAACAGACGAGGCACATCCCGGACGAGCGCAGATCTTCGGCGGCGCGGTTTGCTTCAAGCCGTGAGCGACCTCCAAACTATTCCCTCTTTCTGCCGTGGTCTCTGCCGAGACCCTCTCCCCTGACGCGTTATTGATTATCCGCGTCGCATCCTGCGTGTCAAGCTTTCATCGAGCTTATCCACATCGACGGAGTGACGAGAGGATTAGCTGGGGAAAAGGAGGCGTCAGCCATCAAGCCGGCGCGGTCGCTGTCAACGCGCGATGAGGCGTTGTAAAGATGATGTGGGATTTTTGGCTGGCGAGTCGCCGGTCATAGGGGGGTCAACGGGGTCTTTGGTTTCAGCTTTCCTTCACGCCTCTGATCAACCAGGTCGGCGACGAGTCCCGGGAGGGTCGCGGCGTCGTCAACGCCCCGAACCCAGATGCCGTCGGCGCCGAACCGCTTGGCCCGACGCACCTGATGGGGCAGCGAGCCCAAGGCAATGATCACCGGACGCTCAAACCCGACCGCTCCATTGAGGATGCCGAAGACCTGGGCGGTGTCCGCTTCCCAGATTCCCATATCGAAGAGGACCGCCCGCGGTTGCAGTTGCTCACACAACTGCTGCACCGCCTCATCCGGCAGCGCCGTCTGCGCCTTATAGCCGGCGCCGACAAACAATTCCTGGTACGCAATTGCCTGCCGTGGGTCATTCTCGAAAATCAAGACGGCCGCCGCATCGGCGCTGCCGTTCGAGGCGTTTGCCATGGCCGAGCGAAATTATTGCATGCGCCCCGGCCGTAAGTGGCGGCGACCGGCGACGTTAAGACAGGTGGAACAGCCCTTCGCTCAATCCCCGGGACGCCACCCGGGGATTTTTATGCGAGCCAGGACCCCAGCCGGATCCCATCGACGTTCCCGCCAGTCAGGACAATGACGACCGGCCGCTGGATGGCGGCATCCGAAGCCAGCGCCGCCACTCCCGCCGCTCCGGCCGGCTCGACAACGAGCTTCGCCTGGAGGACGATCGATGTCAGCGCGGCGATGATGGCCTCATCGCTGACGGTGCGCACCTCATCGACAAACCGCTGGATCAACGTCAGGTTGAACGGCCGGGTATAGGGGGCGGCCAACCCATCGGCGATGGTGTCGAGGCGGGAAGGCGACACGGGATGGCCGGCGGCCAGGCTTTCAGAGACCGTTGGCGCCCGCTCCGGCTCCACGCCGATGATCCGCACGTTCGATCGCTGCTGCTTGATGGCCACGGCGACGCCGGCGATCAGGCCGCCCCCACCGACGGGGACGATCACCGTGCGGACGTCAGGGACGGCCTCCAGGATCTCGAGCCCGACCGTGCCCTGGCCGGCGGCGACGGCCGGATCGTCGAACGGATGGACGAGGTGCAGGTCGCGCTCGTGCTGTTCCTCCTCCAGGCGCTCCTGCCACCGCCCGATCGGCGTGAGGACGATCTCGGCCCCGTACCGGCGGATCGCTTGCAGCTTCGTGACCTGGGCGTCGTCACGGATCACGACCACACAGGGAATGCCGAACGCCTGGGCCGCGTACGCCAGCGCCTGCCCGTGGTTGCCGGCCGACAGCGTGATGACGCCCCGGCGGCGCTGCTCGGCATCGAGCTGGAGGACGGCGTTGATGGCGCCGCGAACCTTGAACGAGCCGGTCCGCTGAAGGTTCTCGGCCTTGAGCCAGGCTCCGACGCCGGCCACCGCTTCGCCTGAAGCGGTCGGCGTCGGCAGCACGTATTCACGAATCCGGTCAGCGGCGGCTTGAATCTCGGCCAGGGACAGGGCGCCAGTTTCGACCGCCATCCCTAGACGGTAGCGGTTATCGCGTCCTAATTCCAGAAGCCGTGCAGAAGGACGTGGTCGAGTAGCTGAGCCAGCCAGCGCCGGAAGCGGGTTGCCATGGCTCGTATAACGGTGAGAGGCGAGCCGGCTGTCGCCTGCTGAGCGGGCCCAGCTTCATATGAACGACGCGATCTCATCCACCGTCATTGACTCCCCCGACGACCAGGCGCGGGCGAATGCGTCGGATAACCTGGCCCGGGTCCCCGCGACCGCTTGTTCATAGGCCGCGACGTCAGCCGGATCCATCGCCGCTCCGCTGGTTTTGAAGAGACCACTTGCCGCGCCCAGGAGACGGGCCGCCCGGTCCCAGTCGCCTTTGGCGGCAGCCGCTTCGCCCAGCCCGGCGACGGGGTACGGCAGCAGGTAGCGGTTTTCGGTTCGATGGGCGAGGGCGAAGGACTCCCGCCAGAGGCGGATTGCGGCGTCGATATTGCCGAACCGCAGCTCGACCGCCCCCAGGTTGCTCGTCTCGACGCCGATCACAAGCTCATCGCCGCGCTTGCGGTTGAGGTCGAGGCTTCGACGGTAGAGCTGCCGGGCCCCTTCGTAATCGCCATCCATACGGGTCGCCTCAGCGAGGCAGTGAAGGGGCGACAGTGAGAGCTCCTCGTCGCCGGCTTCTTCGGCCAGTGCCAGGGCCTCACGGCAGAGGATCATCGTCTGACGCGGGTTGTTGTCCCGCAGGCCGACGCGCGCAAGCCGGGTTAGCGCACCGACAATCAGTGGCTTGTCGCCCAAACGCCTGGCAATTTCCAACGCCTCGTTCCCGAACTGCCGCGCTTTTTCGTTCTCACCCAAGCGGAACGCAAGACCGGAAATACTACTTACGGCGCGGCAGCGCAGGGTGGGTGAGGGAGTTGATATCGCAGCGAGAAACCGCACGAGCCAGTCTCTCCCTTCGGCCCACCTGCCGCGGAGATGCCAGTAATCGGGTAAGGCGAGCGCCAGCTCCAATCCACTGGTTGGGTCGTTCTTCAGAAGCCAATCAAGTGCCTGCTCGATACGGTCGTGGTCCCGATCGAGCCGGGTCGCCCAGCTCTCCGCATCCGCCCCTCGCAAGTGCGACGCGGCGGACCTAACCTCCTGGATGACCGCCTCGAGATCGGATTTCACTACGCCCATCGTTGGATCGCGATCGTGCTTTGTGGTGGGCGCAACAGGAGTCGAACCTGTGACCTCTTCCTTGTCATGGAAGCGCTCGTACCAACTGAGCTATGCGCCCGCGTCGCCCGCGATTATACCCGCGCTTTCCCATTCGCCGAGAGGTTCGGCGGTACGAGCGGGCTGCGCCGCCCAGCCAGGGCCGAGATCGCGCCGCTGGCCACGAGCACGAGGCCCATGCCAAAGATGACCCGGGTAACGCCAAAGAGGTCGGCCAATCCGCCCGCTACCAGGATCGGGATTGCGATCGCGGCGTTCACCACCGTGAACATCGCGCCGAAGATCCGGCCGCGCAGCTCGGCTTCCGTCTTTTCCTGCAGCACGGTGAAGGCGGGGATGAAGAGCATGCCGAACTCGAGCCCGCCGATGAAGCCGAAGACGACAGGAAACCAGACGAGCAACCAGGTGGCGGAGAGCTGCTCGAGGAGATACGGGACGACCGCCAGCAGCATGAGCGTGATGCCGGCCGACAACAGGCCGCCGATCAGCAGTCGGCTGCGCCGGTAGTGGCGTCCGTACTGACCAAGATAGAACGCCGCGGCCAGCATGCCGATCACCGCCGGGGCCAGGAAGAGATACACGTCGGTCACGCGGAGGCGCAGCACCGTGCTCATGTAGCCCGGCGCCAGCACAAAAACCGAAAAGATGACCGCGATCGTCAGGCTGAGTTGAATGACCGCGAATCGGACCAACGGTCGGGCGGCGATGTAACCGATGCCTTCTCGCAGCTCATAGAGGATGTCGGTGTCCTTGGCTTTGACCTGGTTGGTCCGCGCGTGGAGGTCGCTCCTGACCAGGTAAATCAGCCAGGCCGCCAGCAGGAACAACCCGGCGGCGATCCAGTAGGGAGAATTCTCACCCAGGAAGCGGACGGCCAGCGTTGACACGGGAACCGCGACCAGCAGGGTGACGATCACGGTGCTGGTGAACATGGAGGTGGCGGTCATCAGCTCGTCTTTGCCGACGATGAAGGGA
>VBEE01000099.1 GCA_005881715.1 Chloroflexota bacterium
AGCGGCATTTCTCGGGCACTTTTCCACCGACGAATTCGGACGCATGCTCGCCGACCAGCTCGCCGCAGATGGAGCAAGCCTTGCGCTCGCCACCTTTGGCCCCGAGCCGACCACGATTGCCGTCGCCAACATCGGAGGGGATGGGTTGGCCGAATACGAGTTCTTGATCCAGGGGACTTCAGCGCCGAACCTAACCCTCGACATGATTCCCGCTGAATTGCCCGTGGAGGTCAAGGCCGTTCACCTCGGAACGCTCGGCCTCGTGTTGGAACCGATGGCGTCATCTCTGGCCGCACTCGTCCGCCGAGAGCACGGGAGGCGCCTGGTCATGCTCGATCCAAACATCAGGCCGGTACTTACCACTGATCCGCAGTACCGCCCCCGTCTGGACTCACTCATCTCACAAAGCACCATCGTCAAGGCCAGCGACGCGGACCTTGACTGGCTTTTTCAGGGGCTCGACCGGATGGCCGCGGCCCGCGCCTTGCTCGCGCGCGGGCCCAAAATGGTCGTGGTGACCCTGGGAGCCAAGGGTGCGATTGGCGTGACCGCATCGGCCGAGGTGAGGGTTCCGGCTCCAGCAGTCCGGGTTGTCGACACGATCGGGGCCGGCGATGCCTTCGGGGCGGCGCTGTTGGCATGGCTTCATGACCACGGCCGGCTGAGCCGAGACCTGCGACTCGACCGCGAGGAGCTGCGCGCCGCCCTCGAGTTCGCCTGCCTGGTCGCCTCGATCACCTGCACCCGGCCGGGCGCCGACCCGCCACGCCGTGCCGAGCTGAAGAGCCGCCGCTAGAGCCGGGTCTGCTCGACCGCGTCTGAGCTACGGGCTCGACGAGGGCGTCGGCGACTCGCCGCGACAGCCTCATAGACCTTTCCGTTCAGGCGCACGAAATTGCCGCCCGATCCTAGCGGGACCCAGTACAGGTATATGCCGTAGGCCTTCTTAGGCATCGGCCGGCACCAGACTGGTCACAGGCCGCCATTCCGCATTCATCAAGCCATGTGAGGAGCGTTCGACGGCGACGCCGACAGGAATCGGCCTGATGCCAGGGTGGCAGTCGCACCTTAGTTGAGTCGCAGCATCCTCCGCCCGCGCCGCGAGCTCGAAGATGGCCCAGGCGAATGCGGCGGGATCGACGCCATCGAAGGTGATCGGGTCGAAACCATTGGCACGCAGGTGATCGAGACGCAGTGTCTCGTCGAGCAAAATGATCGCTCGCCCTTCCTGCGGTTGCGGCAGCCATCTTTGGCCGGCCCGCCCCAGCTGTTCCTCGAAGGCATCCGGAGGCAGCAGGTTGACGACTATGCCATGTGCACTCAGGAGCGTATCGATAACGCCGCAGCCGGCGGCTGCGGCAGGCAAACTGGAAGACCAGGGATCCCGACGATGGTCGTCGCTGCGGACGGCGCGGCCCTGGAGATAAAGGTGGCGGGTTTGGAGGGCCCCTTCGTGAAACGTTCCGGTACTCGACTGGGCGACCCCATCTGCCTGGCGTAGCGCAGCGAAGACGGCGAGGCGGTCGATGCCTCGACCGACCAGTTGTTCGGCCATCCGAAAGACACGCTCTTGCGTCTCCAAGGAGTGCTCGACAGCGCCAAAGCCTTCAGCCCACCAGTCGGCTTCGGCATGCTTTTGCCGGTAAGCGGCGACCCATGAGGTCCGCAAGTCATCGAGCGGGCTGATTTCTCGAGCGTCTTCGGTTACTTGGTTCTTGCTGGTCGGATACGTCGTCACCATGTGCGGGCCTCCTTCAGCATCGACTTCACACTCAAGAGCAGCGATTCCAGACCAGGATTTGGACTCAGGACCCTGACCTGCTCCGGACGAAATGTCCGGTCCTTTCGGTAGTGGTCGGCGATTACCACCACCGGCTTACCGCGTCCGAGGTAGTAGCGCAGAAGGCGCCAGGCGGGAAGGCCCCGCTTCGACAGGCCAGGCAGCTGGCGGGTATCGAGCACCGCGAGGTCAGCGACCTCAGCTAGCGGACAGGGCCGTCCGCACGTGCCGAGGCAGCTGAATCCGGGGACCTTGGGACCGGGGCAATTGATCGCGGTTATCCCGGCATCCTCGAGCCAGGCCCCGTAGAGTTCGCGATCGCGCTCGTTGGGCTCCACTAGGAGAACCACCGGATTTGCGTGCTTGTCGTTCGTCGTATTCATCGAGTTGAGCATGGCCGAACGATGGCGACGGCACTAGGGACCAAGGTCCCGAGTGATGGCGGACCTCCTACCCTGAATCCGGGTCCTCGCACGCTTCAGCTCGGAGCAACGGCTTAGCTCAGGCCGTCCCTGGAGGAGTGGTGTGCCGAGTCAAGTAGGCCGCCGCCTCGGCACGGCGAGCCACCTCGAGTTTTGCGAGGATGCTGGACACATAGTTCTTCACCGTCTTTTCGGCGAGGTGGAGCTCGTCGCCGATCTGCTTATTGGTCTTGCCGTCAGCGATGAACCCGAGGATTCGCTCCTCTTGGCCTGAGAGGCGAGCCAAACGCTCATCCTGTAGCAGATGCTTGCCTTTCCGTAGCCGGTCGAGGAGACCCTTGGTGACCGCGGGGTCGAGCAGGTTCTCTCCGGCGCCGACTGCTCGAATCGCTCGAATCAGGTCGCCACCCTTGATCTGCTTCAAGACATAACCGGCGGCACCGGCCATGATCGACGCGAAGAGGGCCTCATCGTCCGCAAACGTGGTCAGCATCAGGACTTGCGTTTTCGGTAGCTTCGAAAGGATCTCGCGCGTGGCTTCGATGCCGCTCCCATCGGCCAGCCGGACGTCCATCACCACGACGTCCGGACGGGCCCATTCCGCCCGCTCGATGGCCTCCCTGACCGTGGCAGCTTCGCCGGCAACCGACATCCCGCCGGCTTGCTCGAGCAGCGCTTTAACGCCGTTGCGCACCACCTCATGGTCGTCGACGATCATGACCCGCAGGGGCAGGCTAGTCACGAAGGCCATGTTCTCATCTTGACGATTGAGCTCTCAGTTCCGGCAATTAGAGCGGGAGTTGGACTCGTACGGTCGTTCCCTCGCCGGAGGCCGACTCGACTGAAAACGTCCCCCCGATCGCTTCAACGCGCTCGCGCATATTACGCAGGCCCTGTCCGCGAGAACTGCCTCGACCGGGCTTGAACCCACGGCCGTCGTCGTCGATCTCGAGAACGGCGCTCTCGTCACGCTGCAGGAGGCTGACTCGGCACGTGGTCGCCTGGGCGTGCCGCGCCACGTTGGAGAGCGCTTCCCGCGTCACCTGCACAAGCTGCGCCGCGGTGTTTCCAAATTGCGCTGCGATTCGCTCGTCGATCTGCACGACCGTCACCACTCCGCTCTTCTCCTGGAACTCCTCGACCAGTAGGTGGAGCGCCTGGTTGAGCTGGCGGTCGGCCAGGATGCCCGGGCGCAGGCCGAAGATGTAGTTGCGTAGGTCGCGAATCGCCATGTCGATGCTGTCGACGGCGCCACTGAGTCGGGCACGCACTGCTTGAGGATCGCCTGCGTTAGCCTCGGTCGCCTGCAGGTTCATGCCGACCGCGAACAACGCCTGAATCACGCCGTCGTGGAGCTCCTTGGCGATCCGCTCTCGATCCTCGAGGACGGCCAGTCGGTGCAATCGCATCTGGGCCTCCTTTCGCTCCGTCGCGTCCCGCAGAGCGGCGACGACCACCATGCCGCTGTCGGTCTGCAGCGGACTGAGCGCGATGTCCGTCGCAAATTCCGTGCCGTCTTTGCGTCGCAAATAGATGTCGAGGTTGACGCCCATCGGCCGTGCCCGCGGGTTGGCCACGTACCCGCGCCGGTGCTTCGTATGCAGCTGGCGGTAGCGCTCAGGCACGAGGAACTCGATCAGCTGCCCGAAGAGCTCTCCGCGAGAATAACCGGAGAGCCTTTCGAGCAGGCCATTCGCATACGCGATCTGCCCGCCCGCGTCCACAAGCACCACCGCGTCGGGCAGTGCCTCCAAGAGATTCTCAATGGGCACGGCGGGAGCCCGCTGCTGAGGCGACGGTTTTCTAGCGTCGACCCGTTGATGCGCGCTTCGCGGTGGACGGTTGTTGTCTGGACCGGGCTTCGCCATTGTGGTAGACGATATCTCAGCGCCTATCGCCTCTGGGGCGCCGGCCTCGATGGTCCCGAACACCGCGGGACCATCGACCCTGCGATCGCTCCGCTTCCGACCGTATGGTCTGAGCAGCATGTTCCTCCGTGCCTATGTCGAACTCCACCTTCCGATCGCCAAGGTCGAAGGGGCCCTGCTCCGCACCCCCGCGGAGTGGATTCCCAGGCTTGCCTCATCGGCAGAGGAACATGGTGATCAGCTGCTCGCGGAGGTCGGTTTCCCTGTTAGCGCACTTCAGCTTGGCAAACGCGTGGAGATCGAGCTGGGCCCAGCGGTTCGCACACCTGGCCGCACTTGGCTGCCCGTCAGCTGGCGGGCCACGGGGCCGGGCGGCATCTTCCCGACGCTGGAAGGTGAGCTGGAGGTGGCGGCCCTCGGCCCGCACCTGACTCAACTCGGGCTGAGCGCTCGCTACAAGCCTCCCTTTGGACTCCTGGGCGAGTCCCTCGATCGTGCGCTCCTCCACCGGGTAGCGGAGGCCACCGTTCGAGATTTTGTCGAGCGCGTGGCGAGCGCGCTGCGGCAACGGCGAGTTGCCGCCTAGCCGAGCAGACCGCCCCTGAGAATCGGCTCGACCACTTCTCGTTGGGGCCGAAGGTCCCGCCCGCCAGCAAAGAGGTCATCACGAGGTCAGGACCATCGGTCCTCAACGGCTCGGCGGGAGCCCGTCAGGATGGAATCGAAGCAAATTTCAAAGAGGTGAGTGACATGACAATGGCAATGCGGTGGCGAGTCGTGGTTCTCCAGGTAGGCCTCATCGGCATCCTGGCGTTTTGCGCGGGATTCCTTTTCTGGGGGAACGCCTTTATTCACAACCAGATCTCGACGGAGCTGACCTCACAACAGATCTACTTCCCGACCTCTGACAGCAAGGCGATCACGTCGCTTCCCAGCGCTGACGCGGCGGTGATGACCATGTACGCTGGCCAACAGCTGACGACTGGCGAGCAGGCCCAGGTCTACGCGAACCACTTCATCGGCGTCCATCTACAGGAAATCGCCGGCGGCCAGACCTACTCTCAGGTGAGCACCAAGGCGCAGGCAAATCCG
>VBEE01000020.1 GCA_005881715.1 Chloroflexota bacterium
GAGGGAACGCAAAATGCGACGCCCGACAATGCGGAGATCAGCCTCGGCGTTTCAGTGACGCGAGGCAACAGCGGCGATGCGTTGAACGCCGCGAACACCGAGATGACCGCGTTGGTAAAGGCGATCAAGGCGCAAGGTGTCCAGGACGTCGACATCCAGACCACCGGGATCTCCATCAACCAGCAGACGCCGCAGTACAGCCCGGTCGTCTATCAGGCGGGGAACTCGGTCAGCGTCAAGATCCATCATCTTTCCAACGTGGGCACCGTCATCGCCGCCGCCCAGCGCGCGGTCGGGAACGACATCCAGCTGAGCGGCATCACGCTTGAGCTCAGCGATAACGCGACCCAGCTGAGGGGCGCCCGCCAGGCCGCGATGGCCGCTGCTGCCGCGCGGGCCAAGGAATGGGCCGGGCTTGCGGGGCGACACCTGGGCAAGGTGCTGTCCGTCTCCGAGGTGGTATCGAATGGCGCCACCAGCTCACCATGCGGCGGCTATGGTGGTTGCGGCGGCGGGGGCGGGGCGCCGGTGCAGGCCGGCCAGGCCAACGTCACCGTCGATGTCGCCGTCGTCTACGAGCTGACGGACTAAGGCCCGAGCGTCAGGCCACGTGTGCCCCGACTTCCTCGTGACAGTCGGGGCATTCTTCTTCCGGTCCCGGGGCATGGCCGGCATGCTTGGATTCCATCGGGTACTGCGCGGCCCGCCAGGCCGCCAGCCCGCCACGGAGCGCCCACGCCTGCCGTCCCTGCTGTCGAAGAAATTGCGCCACACGGGCGCTGGTGGCCTCCTCGGGTCAGGTGCAGTAGGCGACGATCTCCCGATCCGCCGGCACGCTCTCGAGGTACTTCAGGATCTCTGGAACCGGCCGCGCGGACTGGATCGCCCGAATGATGGGCTCGGGCGCGATTCGGATCGCACCGGGGATTCGATGGCTGACCGCCGGATAGACGAGCGAACTGGTCACATCGACGGGGACCGCTTCGCCGGCGTCGAACTTCGCCTTCGCTGACGGCGGATCGATCCGCGGCGCGACCATCATCGGCGTGGTTCGGGAGGCGTTTCCGGCAGCAACCACGGCAGGGCTTCGGCCATTGGCTGCGCCAGCGTCACGTACTGCTCGTGGCTGAGTTTGTCGCGGGTCAGCTGCGCCAGCGCCGCCCCCAGCAAAGCCCGTTCGGCCTTGTGCCCCAGGTCGCCATGCTCGGCTTTCCAGGAAACCAGCGAGGTCCGTCCCTCGGTCAGGTCAAGGATGCCCCGTCTCGCATCCTCCCAGGCCGGGCCGCGGTCGGTCTGCTCGAGTGCGCGCAAGGCGACTCGCTCCGCGTCGTGAAACCGCTGCATCGCAGCTGGATCTTCGTGGCGGTCCCAACCCCAGGCCGCGCGCTCGATGCCGGCGGGTGATAGCACGCGGGCGTCGCGCAGAAGCCGCTCGAGCCCTTCCTCATTTGGACGGTATCCATAACCTTCAGCATCAACTGCCATGGCGACTGGCTAAGTCTAGGGTGTTACCTTCGGCGAGGTATCCCGTTAGATCGATGGAGGCTCAGTGCTGGGCGGTAAGCTGCTCGCTCTTCAGGCAGGACTGGTGGCGGCCCTGATCGCCGGATGCACGCCAGGCCCAACCAGCAGTCCCAGGCCATCGCCAAGCGAGACACGCACGGTCACCGGCGTCCTTCCGCCGGCCCCGACACCCCGGCCAGCCGATGCGTCACCAGCTCCAACCCTGGCGATCTACCCGCGGCTGGCAATCCCTCCACGGACAAGCCGCTGCCATACGTCGCAAGTGGAGGTGGCCTTTAACGGCGGGAACGGTGCGGCCGGCAGCGTGGAAGATTTCTTCGAGCTGCGCAACAAATCTCAACAGAGGTGTTGGGTCTACGGCTTCGTCGGATTCCAGATGCTCGATGGGAGTCACCGACCGGTCGGACCGCCCGCCGCGTGGATAACGGACTCTTACTTTGGGAAGAGCGATCCCCCGACTCGCATCTTTCTTCCCGCCGCAACGACCGCGCTCGGGGTCGAGCCGCGGACCTGGCATGCCTTCTTCAACGTCTTCACGTCGGACGCGCTCTGCGACAGCAACCAGAACCCGGTCGACAGCCTTGAGATATGGCCACCCGATGAGTACCAACCCTTGACCATCCCGGCGCAAACCGCGTACGCGAGGTTCAGCGCCTGCGGGAGCCTCCAACTCAATCCGCTGCAGATCCAGCCGCAGCCGAGCCTGGGCTGAGAGTCGAAAGCGGATCAAGCCGGCTCAGACCAGGATCCAGCCTAATCCGATACTTCGCGCGACCGCCTCGGCCCGTGAGCGAGCACTCAACTTGCCCAGGATGGCGCCCGCATGAAACTTAACCGTGTGCTCGCTGATCTGCAACTGGCGGGCGATCTGGCGGTTGGTCAAACCTCGCGCCATCAGTTGCAGCACCTCCAGCTCGCGCGGCGTCAGGGACTCCGCGGGCGCCTTGAGGGCCGGCTCGATCCGCTCTTCCTCGGGTAAGAGCGTCGCCAGGTCCCGGCGTGAAATCGTCACGAGGCCGCGGGCCGAGGCGAGCAGGGCCGCGGCCAGCGTCTGTGTATCCACGGCAGCCGGCAGTAGAGCGGATGCGCCAAACGCCAGCGCCTGCGAGACGGCACCCGACTCGCCGGCCAGCGCGACGATCGGCAGGCCGGGCTGCGCGGAAGCCAGCCGCGCAATCGCGTCGAGGTCCTCGGGCTCGCCGTCGCCGGCATCGAGCAGCACCGCATCGGGAAGCAGTTGCGCCGCCAGCGACGACGCCTCGGTAATCCCACCCCCGCCCACCGTTTTGATGCCTGGCATCCCATCGAGCATCGCCACGAGTCCGCCGCGCGCCAACGGGCTTGGCGAAATGATCAGCACCCGCAGCTCCGGCATCGTCATGGTTGTACCCAAGAATATGACGGCGCCTCGTCTGTAATCCAATCTCGAGTCAGAACGAGCCAGAACGCCAGTCCCGCGTACGACCCATATCGCCGGAAGCGGCGGACGATGGTTCGGTCGCTGACCGAGCGCTTGCGGCCGAGCAGACGCGCGTACTTTGGTCGGGTCCAGGAGTCGAGGATGAGTCGGGAGTAGCGGCCCAACATCAGCATGATGTGCGCGGCGGCGTAGGGACCGACGCCCGGCAGTGCCTGGAGTTGGGCGGCCACCTCGTCGTCCGGCACCGCATCCCGCGACGTCCTGCCCAGAGACTCAACGTCGACCCGGCCTTCCGCCACGGCGAGGGAAAGCGCTTTCAAGTACGCGCCGCGGTATCCGGCGCCAGCAACGGTCTTATAGAAGTGTTCCGGCGCCGCGGCCATCGCTTGCGGGGTTGGAAAGGCGCGGCCGTACGGACCGCTGGCCGGGGCGCCCGGCGCCTTCTCGCCCAGATGCTCGACGAGCGCGTTCACCATGCGGGTCGTTCCGCCCCACGACGTGTTCGTGGTGCAGATGGTCTTCACCACGTCTTCGAACACGGTTGGACTTCGCACCATCCGGCCGGCGCCGCGCACGACCCAGTTGAGGTCGGGATCGTCGGCGGCCACCGTGTAGAACGGCATGAGATCGAGGTCAAGGCTGAGGACATGCCGAACCTGCGCCATCACGGCCGACGCGACCTCCGACGTGAGCGATTCGCCGACCACCGACACGAGTCCGTGCCCCGGTCGCGCCTGTGAAATGGTCAGCGTCCGGGCGCCCACCGCAGCCAGCGGCACCGTGATCTCGAATGTCCACGCCTTCTCGTCGAGCCGCATGGGCGGCAGCGAGGTAATGCCATGCGAGAGAAAGACCCGCCGGAGATCGACGAGCTCGCCCGCCGGGCCGAGGAGGGGAAATTCGGCGGTCCATGACCCGCCACCCTGACCCTCCCCCACGAGGAGATCAGAGCTTTTGCCGCGGCGGCGGTGACCATCCGATGCCGCTCCGGCTCGCGAGTAAAGACATTCGAGATGTGGACCTCGACGACGGGCTTGCCCGAGCCGCGCAGCGCATCGGCGAGCGCCAGGCTGGAGTGCGAGAGCGCGCCTGGATTGATGATGATGCAGTCACTCTGGGCGCCTTCTTTCTCGATCCAATCGATGAGCTGACCCTCGTGGTTTGATTGAAGGCAGAGGAGCTCGATGCCCAAACCACGCGCCCGGTCGGCTAGGAGGGTTTCCAGATCGGCAAGCGTCCTGTGGCCGTAGACCTCTGGTTCCCGTCGACCAAGTGTGCCAAGATTCGGGCCGTTCACGACCAGAACCTTCAAAGCGACAGCACCTTCGCCAGCGTGTCCCAGACGAGGTTCGGATCGACCTCACAGCCGTAGTCCGCCCGACCGATTTCACGAAGCAGGACAAACCGCAGTGCGCCCGCTTGCGATTTCTTGTCGTGCCGCAGTGCTTGCCAGAGGTCCGCACGCTTGACCTCTGGCCGGTTCGCCAATAGTCCGGCCCTCTGCAGCAGCGCGTGCTGCGTGCGTACCGCCTCGGGCGTTCCGGCGCCGCTCGATAGGCTGAGACGTCCGGCCACTTCCATCCCCCACGCCACGGCCTCGCCGTGTCGCAAGCGCCCGAAACCCGCCGCGCGTTCCAGCGCGTGCCCCACCGTGTGCCCGTAGTTGAGGATGGCGCGTTCGCCGGTCTCGTGCGGATCCCGACTGACCACGCCGGCCTTGATCGCGACCGCCCAGCGAACCGCCTCCAGCATTGCCGGCTTGTCTCGTCCCAGCAGCGCAACCAGGTTGACCGATAGCCAGTCAACGAAGGATCGGTCGGCGACCAGCGCAACTTTGGTGATCTCCGCGAGGGCCGACCGGAACTCCGCATCAGCCAGCGTCTCCAGGTACTCGAGGTCAGAGAAGATCGCCACCGGTTGGTGAACGGCGCCAGCCAGGTTCTTGCCGGCCGGAAGATTGATCGCGGTTTTGCCGCCGATGCTGCTATCGACCATGGCCAGCAGCGTGGTCGGCATCTGGACGTATCGGATCCCGCGCATCCAGGTGGCTGCAGCGAAACCCGCGACGTCGCCCACGCAGCCGCCGCCGAGCGAAACCAGGACGCCCTCCCGGTCGATACCATCGTCCGCCAGGGCGCCGTAGATGGTGCTAAGAACGCCCAGCTCCTTCGCGGCCTCGCCCGCAGGGACCAGATGAACCGCGGCCGAGACTCCGGCCGACTTGAGCGCCTCGATCAAGGGGTCGATATGGCGCCCCGCACCGACCGAATCGCTGACGACCATGATCGGCCGGCTCGCCGCCAGTCGCCGAAGCGCCTGCGCGGCCAGGTTTGCCAGGTGGAAGCCGACCGTCACCTCGTGGGCGGCGCCGGGCACGTCGATGGAAATCCGATGCAGGCCGCCCCGCGGAAGGCGGGCGTCAATGTGCCTGGAGATCTCCGCCGCTGGCTTACCGTCCGTGCTAAAGACCAGATCGGCTTCCAGGTAGCGGGCCATCCGGGTGGGCAGCAGCGCCGCGATCGCCGACGGAACATCGGGCTGGAGAAGCGGGCGACCCTTCGGACGGTTCAGGCGTCGAGCCAGCTCAGCGGGCTCAGCCGTGAGCGCCACGACGCAATTCCCACTGCGCATCTCGCGCCAGTTCTCGTCGCGCAAGGGTGCCCCGCCGCCAGCCGCAATGATGGCATCATCCCGACGAAGAGCGCGCTCCAGGCCGCGCGACTCGCGCTCACGGAAACCCGCTTCGCCCTCATCCGCGAAGATCTCGGAGATCGATCGCCCCGCGTCGGTCGCAATTTCTTCGTCCAGATCGATGAAGGATCGCCGAGTCTGATCGGCCAGGGCCCGGCCCACCGTCGTCTTGCCGCTCCCCATGAAGCCGACGAGGACGACGTTGTTCACGCTCGCACCTTCGCCAGGTAGCCCTCGACGTTGCGACGAAGCTCGACGACGGAGTCCCCGCCGAACTTCTCGAGGAGCGCCCCGGCCAGCACCAGTGCCACCATGGCCTCACCCACGACTCCGGCGGCCGGGACCACGCAGATGTCGCTGCGTTCGTAGTGGGCCCGCGCCGGTTCGCGGGTCTTCAGGTCGACAGTCTTGAGGGGCTTTAGCAGGGTCGAGATTGGCTTCATGAAGCCGTGGACGACCACCGGCTCGCCGTTACTGACACCACCGGTCACGCCGCCGGCGCGATTCGTTTCGTGATGAAGCCCGCCGCCGTCGTAGGCGGGGCTGTCATGGACTTCGGAGCCCGGGCGCTGGGCCGCCTCCGTGCCATCGCCCAGACTGACCGCCTTGCAGGCGGGGATGCTCACGATCGCCTGAGCCAGCAGCCCGTCCAGCCGGGTATCCCATTGCCGGTAGCTGCCGAGGCCGGGCGGCACGCCGTCCGCGACCACCGTGAAGACGCCCCCGAGCGTATCGCCCCGCTCGCGCGCGGCATCGATGGCCGCCACCATCGCCACGCTGGCCTGCGCATCCGGACAGCGCACGGGTGACGATTCGACCGCGTCCCAGTCGATCGACGCGCCGGCCTGGCATTCGATCGCGCCGATTGAGCGGGTGTAACTGCGGACCTGAATGCCGAACTCTGTGAGCAGCAGCTTGGCGACACCGCCCGCCGCGACGCGGGCCGCGGTTTCGCGGGCGCTGGCACGTTCCAGCACGTCGCGGGCATCGTCCGCGCCGTACTTGAGCATGCCGGCGAGGTCGGCATGACCCGGACGCACCCGGGTGATCGGCTTGCGTTTGACCTCGGCGGCACCGACGGCCATGACCTGGCGCCAGTTCTCCCAGTCACGGTTGGCGATCTCCAGCGTGATAGGCGACCCAAGCGTGAGGCCGCCACGAACGCCGGCGACGATGTGCGCAATGTCCTGCTCGATCGCCATCCTTCCGCCGCGGCCATGACCGCCCTGCCGGCGGCGCAGGTCCGTAACCAGGTCCTCTTCGCGGACCGTGAGACCGGCAGGAACGCCGTCCAGAATGACCGTCAGTCGCTCACCATGTGACTCACCCGCGGTCAGGAAACGGAGGCTCACGCGTGCACCCCTTCAGCCGCGCGCTCCAGCGCGGCGCGCATCGCCTCGATCGGAGCCGGTCGTCCCGTCCAGATCTCAAACGCGGCGGCGCCCTGGTACAGGAGCATGGCCCGACCTTCACCCGACCGGCGGCTGCGCAGATCGAAGAGGCGCTGGTCGGGTCGTAGCCAGGACGCGGGCGGGAGGTCGGCGGGCGTCGCGTTCACGACGAGGTCTACCCGGGTGACCATTTCCCGCATTTGATTCATCTCGACCGGTCCGCCGCGCTCAATCTCGAGATCCCGGCACAGGCGCCGTGCCTGCTCGAGGTTGCGAGCGATAACCCACACTTCGGCAATCGGCTGCAGGGCGGCGGCGACCGCCCGAGCGGCTCCGCCGGCTCCGATGATCGCGACGGCGCGGTAGCCCCCACCCCGACCCTCCCCCGCAAGAGGGGAAGGAGATTTGCCGGACTGTTCCGCCAGGGCGCGCTGGAATCCTTCGACATCGGTGTTCCAGCCCTTGAGGGTCGACCCCTGCCGGCTGATGGTGTTCACCGCGCCGATGCGAGCGGCCTGCGGATCCAGCTCATCGAGGTAGGCGATGACGGATTCCTTGTGCGGGATGGTGACGTTGGCGCCGAGGATGTGCTCGTCGGCGCGCAGCTCATCGATCACTCCAGCGAGACCGGCACGGTCCACCTCACGAGGCATGTATTGGCAGTCGATGCCCAGCGCCGCAAAAGCCACGTTTTGCATACCCGGCGAAAGGCTGCGGGTAACGGGCTCGCCAAGCAGAAGGACGATGGATGGATCAGGAGGCATGGGTTACCTCGGAAAGGGTTGCAAAGAATTCCGGATAGGAGACGGCGACGCAGTCGGCGTCCAGGCCGGCAATGGCCAGCGCCATCGCGATGCGATGGTCACCACTTGAGTCGACCGTCGCGCCTCGCAGCGCTGCGGGTCCATCCACGCTGATGCCATCCGGGCGCTCATCGATGCGTGCGCCCATCCGGCGGAGTCCCTCGGCCATGCCCGCAATCCGGTCACTCTCCTTCACGCGCAGCTCGGCGGCCCCCGCGATGACCGTCCGGCCTTCGGCCTGAGTTGCGACCGCCAGCAACGCCGGGATCTCGTCGATCGCCGCGACCACCTCTTCCGCTCCGAGCGTCACCGCCCGAAGGGGATGACCGGTAACCCGCACCGTCCCGTGCGGTTCCATATCGGTCTCCGCCAGCTCGACCTGGACGGCCGCCCCCATAGCCTCGAGGATCCGGAGGAACGCCGTTCGCGTGGGATTGAGGCCCACCCCCTCGATCGTGATCGACCAGCCCGGGCGCAAGGCGGCTGCGGCCATCCAGAACGAGGCGGACGAAAAGTCACCGGGCACGGCCAGCTCGATCGCGTGGAGCGGCCGATGCGACGGCCGTAGTTCGACGGTTCCCTCCGCGACCCGCAGGTCAGCCCCCATGGCAACGAGCAGCCGCTCGGTGTGGTCGCGGGTGAGAGCCGGCTCGACGACCGTCGTCGGTCCTCTGGCGGCGAGACCGGCGAGCAGCAGCGCGCTCTTGACCTGCGCACTCGGCACCGACAGCAGGTGACGACGTCCCTGAAGAGCGGTGCCGGTCAGGACCAGCGGAGGATGACCGTCCCGCGATTCGATGCTGGCGCCCATCTTCCGCAATGGCTCGACGACGCGAGCCATCGGGCGCCGCCTGAGCGACGCATCACCATCCAGGGTGGCGGACACGCGGCTTCCAGCGAGGACGCCCGCCAGAAGGCGCATCGTTGTCCCCGAGTTCGCGCAATCGAGCGGGCCGTGCGGTGTGGAGAACCCAAGGGGGGAGATCCGCAGCCCCCACCCTGACGCTTCTCCGCGAGCGGGGGAGGGAGAAACCGGAGACAGCCTGACGCCAAGACTGCGCAGGCAGGCGACGGTGGCCCTGACATCCTCGCCCGGCGGCAGTCCAGTGATCACGCTCTCACCGTCGGCGAGGGCGCCCAGGATCAGCGCCCGATGCGCGATCGACTTGTCGCCTGGCACACGCAGCGTTCCAGCCAGGCGCGCGGCCGGTTCCACCAGTTCGACGACGCCGAGCTCAGCGCGTCGCATGCACACCTCGGCGAAAGAGGTCTCCCACCCGATCGCCGCGGTCGATGCGCTCCCGGTAATCGCGCAGGACGTCCGCGAAGGAGTCGATCGCCTCAACCAGCGGCCCGCGGTTCGTTGCGGCGATGTCCTCGTAAAGCGAGGCGTCACCTTCCGCAAGCCGAACCATGCCGCGATAGCCGGGTCCGCCAAGCTCCGAATCGGCAACCGGCCGAACGGTCTGCGCGTAGGCGGTGCTGATGGTAAAGGCCAGGTGGCTGAGAAATGCCATCTGCCGGTCGTGAGCCTCGGCGGACAGGATTTTGGGCCGGGCGCCTATGCCCCGCACCAGGCGAAACCACTCGTCGAACGGGGTCAGCTCCTGCCCATCGACAGGCGTGAAAATCCAGGTCTCCCCCCGGAACAGCGTGGCGTCGCTCTCGCTCAGCCCGCTCCGCTCCTTACCGGCGACCGGATGGCCGCCGAGGAATTGGGACGGCTCAGGCAAGCAGCGAGCCCATTCCAGCACGGGGCGCTTGACACTGGCGACATCGGTGACGATGGTGGCGCGACGGACAACCCCGGCCAGGCCCTCGAAGACGGGCCGGATCTGGTTGATCGGCGTGGCCACCACCACGAGGTCGCAATCGGCCAGATCGCGAAGATCGGTCGATGCCCGGTCGACAGCCCCTCGTTGCTGCGCCGCGACGACGCCATTCGGGTGATGGGCCACACCGCGCACCTCGACGGACTCGCCCAGCCGGCGCAGCGCAAGGCCGAGCGAGCCACCGATCAGACCGAGCCCGACAATGCCGACCCGCATCACGCCACTCCGGCCGTTCGCCTCAGCGCCGACGCGACCGCGTCCACCTGCTCGACCAGGTGGGCGAAGGCTTGCGGGGTCAGCGATTGGGCCCCGTCCGAGAGCGCAACCTCCGGCTGCGCGTGGACCTCGACCATCAGGCCGTGAGCGCCTGCCGCGATCCCCGCCAGCGCCATCGAGGTGACAAGCGAGCGCCGGCCGGTACCGTGGCTGGGATCGACGATCACCGGGAGATGGCTCAACTCTTTGATCAGAGGCACGGCGTTGAGGTCCAGCGTATTTCGGGTGTACGTCTCGAAGGTACGAATGCCCCGCTCGCAAAGGATGACCTGGTAGTTGCCCTGGCTCAGGACGTACTCGGCCGAGAGCAGCCACTCCTCGATCGTGGCGGACATGCCGCGCTTCAGCAAGACCGGCTTGCGCAATCGACCGACTTCCGACAGCAGCGGGAAATTCTGCATGTTGCGCGCGCCGATCTGCAACACGTCGACGATGTCGGCGAGCGTCGCGATGTCGGCCGGCTCCAGCACCTCGCAGACCAGTGGCAGGCCGGTCTGGCGTTTCGCCTCGCGCAGGATCGCGATCCCGTCACCGCGCAAGCCCTGGAAGCTATACGGCGAGGTGCGCGGCTTGAAGATGCCGCCCCGCAGCGCGTGGGCGCCCGCCGTCCGAACCTGCCGGCAGGTCTCGTAAAACAGGTCCTCGCCGTCGACCGAGCACGGCCCGGCCACGATCCACGGCCGGTCCCCGCCCACCTCCTGGGCGCCGACCCGGATCCGGGTATCGCGCGATCGGAACTCGCGGTTGGAGAGCTTGAATGGCTTCGTAATGGGGACCACCTCGGCAACGCCCGGGGCCTCGACAAAGAGATCCCGCAGGGCGAAAGGATTCGTTCCGATCACACCGATCACGGTTCGCTCGTCCCCATCGCTCAGATGGGTCCGGCAACCGTGGGCCTGGACTTGCGAGACGACGGCCGCCACCTGCGCCGGGGTCGCGTCATGCCGCATCACGATGATCATGCGGTCACCCTCAACTGCTGCGCGCCCCGCAGGTAGACGAAGCGGATCGCGGCCGACGGAACGTCAGTGTTGACGAGCAGCAGCACGCGGATACAGCGCGGGAGGCTGCGAGGATTGGAGCTCGGCACCGCCATCTCATGGGCACAGAGCAGCGGGACATCGCCCCAGCCGAGCTGTCGAGCGGCGGCCGCCGGAAACTCCGACGTCAGGTCAGGGGTGGTAGTGAACCAGGCGGCGGCGATGTCACCGGGTTCCAGCGCATTCTCACGCGCGATCTGTCCCAGCAACTCGGTGGTCGCGTCGACGATCGCCGTCTCGCTGTCTTCGTCTGTGGTCGTCGCGCCGCGTATACCTCGAACCGCCATCCTCGAATACCTCCTGGGCGCGCAAAGTTGAATCGTCTGATGGGAGGAGGCCGGTGAACGGGTGGCGGCGGGAGGAGCGGCGCTAGCCCATCCCGAGCCGGTCCCGTGCCGGCCCGAGGTAGGCGTAAAAGTAAAAGCTCGCGAAGCGAACCCGCCCCGTCATGTGCCGGACATCGTACAAGAAGTCTCGGTGCGTGACAAGGGCCAATCGTAACCTCGCCCGGTATCCCTCATCGGCGCAACCCTTACGCTCGAGGAGGCATCATGAAGTCGATTCGCACTCGGTTGGGCGTCGTTCCGGCGATGGCCGCCGCCCTGGCCCTGGCCGCCTGCGGCGGCACGACCGCCGCCAGCCCGGGGACATCGGGCGGCGCCGCCCTGATCCATACCGCCTCGATGAAGGTGGGCGACAAGACGGAGACCGTGCTGAAGAACAAAGCCGGCTTGACGCTCTACTACTTCACACCAGATACGGCGACCGCCATCGCGTGTAGCGGTGGCTGCGCCACCACCTGGCCGCCGCTGCTTGCGGACATCGGCGCGCCCACAAGTGCTGCCACGCTCCCCGGCCGGCTGTCGGTGACCGACGGCGCGAATGGGAAGCAGGTGCTCTACAACGGCCATCCGCTGTACACGTATTCGAAGGATGCTGACGCGGGCGATGCCTACGGGCAGGGGATCGGCGGGAAATGGTTCGCCGCCACCGCGGACCTTGCTGCGGCGTCGGCGTCGGCCAGCGGATACCGCTACTGACCCGGGAGCATTTGCATCGGGTCGACGGGACTGTTGTCGATCCGGACCTCGAAATGCGTGTGCGGGCCGGTCGAGTTCCCCGTTGAACCTACCAGCCCGATCAGCTGGCCCCGCTTGACCACGTCGCCTTCCTTGACCCCGATCGCCAGCAGGTGACCGTAGAGCGTCTTCAGGCCGGTGTCGTGCATGACGACGATGTAATTGCCATAGCCGACCAGATTCCCCGCCCCGTCGGTCATCGGCCGCGCCAGGGCGACGACCCCGTCGGCCGCCGCAAACACCGGTGTCCCGAGCGGGACCGCAAGATCGATGCCCGTATGGAAATGCGGGAACCCCGCATAGGCCGCTTCGAACGAAAACGACGTCGGCCCAAAGCCCTGGCTGATGGTGGCGTGCGGGATGGGCATCAAGAGTTTGCCGGTCGCGGTCAGGACCGGATCTTGCGCAATCAGCTGGGCGGTCACCTGGAAGTTCTGCTGGGCGAAGACCGCCTGCTCGATCTGGCTCAGCACGCTGTCGGTCTTCATCTTCAGCAGCTTTGCCCGTTTGGCAGCCATCTCAGGAGAGTCCGTCTGCATCGCGTCGAGCGCCGCCAGGGCCTCGTCGATCGTTCCTTGCAGCTGGGTCTGCAGCGACTGCTCGGTCGCGATCTGCTGGGCCAGCGTCGACTGGAACAGCACGAGGCGCGATAGCACATCCTTCTTGCTCGCCCGGCTCCGCTCCAACGTCGCCTGCGCGTGGGCCAGTGCGACGTCGTCGGCCTGCACCGCACGAACGAGGTCGCGCTCCCGGTCGACGATGACGCTGCTGTAGCCGAGGGTCTCGAGCAGACCGCCGAAGCCGCCCGCCCGAACGAGGCTGACAAAGAAGCTGTCCTGGTGCTTGTATAGCCGGCGGACGATGGCCGCAAGCTGGGTCCGGTTGGACTGGAGTTGGGCCGAGACCTGGGCGTGCTGCGCGGTGACCCCGGCAATGCGCGTCTCGAGCTGGGAGACTTGCTTCTCGCTATCGAGGATCTGCTGGCCGAGCGCGACCAGGCTCAGCTCGGATTGGTTGAGGGATTTCTCCAGCAGCAGGGCATGGGCTTCCGACGCGGTCAGGTCCCCGATCAACTCCCCCTGCGCATGACTATTTCGGAGCGCCTGGGTCGCCGGGGCGGGCGCGACCGCGGGGGCCGGAGTGCTGACCGGAGGTGCGCTGGCCGCCGCTGTCGGGCTGGCCGCGGCGGTCGGATCCGAACCCACACTCGGGCTGGGCGCCGCAGCGGGGGCGGGCCATGCCCGGGGCACCGTGTCGGCCAGGGCGCCTGCCGGAAGCAGCAGCAGACCAACGAGGCCCACCAGGCTCACGGCGAGGATAGCCACCCTCCGGCCTCGATTAGGCGACGAGACCACAGGGGGTGGAGAGTTCACAGGCCTACTAAAATCTTTACAACTGTTAAGGCCTGAGCGCCTCTTGCCTGCCCGATCGAACCCCAAAAAACTGCCTCCGCGGGCCCCTTCCTGCCCGATTCGTATTCGACGACTGCTCAGCCCGCTTCCCTAGCGGCGATTGCTTACTGTCCCCTATTTTCACATTTTTGTCACTCCTTGCCCGCTTGCAGCTTTCGTGGAAGCGCCACGCGGCATTTGCCGAGACCTAACCTGTGCTACCATCCTGAAAAACCAACTCGAGCTATCACGGGGGAAGTGATCTGGCACAGAGCCGGTTTTTAACGCACACGCTTGTTCTGTTAGCGGCGGCGCTGATCCCGGTACTGACAGCCTTCGACCGACTCCACACCGATACTGCCTACGGCGCAAATCCGGCCCCTTCGGTCTCACTGCGAACCACCCATGTCGACGACGTGGTGGTCAGCCAGGGCGGGTTCATCATGAAGATGAGCGCCTCCAGCGTGGACACCCCGGTGCGGCGCGACGTTGCCTACTACACCATGAAGCCGGGCGACACGGTGCAGAACGTTGCCGGCCGTTTCGGGCTCACCGTGGATACGCTGCGCTGGGCCAACAACATCACCGACGTCACCAGCGTCATCCAGGGCCAGCGGCTCGTGGTCCCCCCGGTGAACGGCATCCTGGTCAAGGTCCAGCAAAACACCCAGCTCAGCGCCCTGGCCATCCAGTATCACGTCAACGTTCAGGACATCATCGACTTCAACCTGATCCGAGATCCCGGTCACCTGAAGGCCGGAACCATGCTGATGCTGCCGGATGGCGTCGGCCCGTCCCTGGATTCCGTTGGCGTCGGCAAGAAGACGGTGCGGACCGTGACCTGGAACCGCTTCGGCCGGCAGGTGACGAATTACACCATCACCTACAGCAGCGCACCGGTCTATGGCGCCGGCGGCAAGTTCCCCTACGGTTACTGCACCTGGTGGGTCGCGCATAAGCGCTACATCCCCTGGTCCGGCAATGCCTGGCAATGGTGGTACGCCGCCCAACAGTTCGGCTTTGCCGAAGGCCAGGTGCCTATGGTGGGCGCCATCATGGTGCAGGGCATCAGCTGGACCTCGCCCGTTGGCCACGTCGCATATGTCGAGTCCGTGAATGCCGACGGGTCGTTCACCGTTTCCGAGATGAACTACGCCGGCTGGGGCCGCGTCGACTACCGGACCATCAAGTCGACGGCGGGACTTGACCTGCTCGGGTTTATCTACTAGTCCAGATACTTAGCGGCTAGTTGCGACGCTAAAGCTCGCCTGCGGCGCGTGCCGGCCCGCGTAGCGTCCGGCAGTTTCTCAGAGGTTGCCTAAGATAGCTAGCGATGGCTACGCCTGAAGAATTCCTGGAGCAAACACGCGAGCAAGGCCTCAAGGAGCTCGAGGACTTTCTCCGCATCCCCAGCATCTCGAGCCAGCCCGAGCACGCGAACGACGTCCGCCGGGCGGCCGGCCATCTCGCCGAGCAGTACGAGAGGGTCGGGCTCGAGAACGCTCAGGTCATCGAGACCGGCGGGCATCCGGTGGTCTATGCCGACTGGCTGAAGGCGCCGAACAAGCCCACGGTTCTCCTCTACGGCCACTACGACGTCCAGCCGGTCGATCCCCTCGACCTCTGGACGTCACCGCCGTTCGAACCGATTCGGCAGGATGGTCAGTTGCTGGGCCGCGGCTCGTCCGACGACAAGGGCCAGATCGCCCTGCACTGGCAGGCGATTCAGGCGCGGCTCAACAGCACCGGCGAGCTGCCCTTGAACCTGAAGGTGATCGCCGAGGGCGAGGAAGAGATCGCCAGCCCTCACTTCGAGGCGTTCGTGGACGCCAATGCCGAGCGGTTGAAGACGACCTACTGCGTCGTGAGTGACACGTCCATGGTGGCCAAAGGTTTCCCGGCCATCACCTACGCTCTGCGCGGCCTGATCTACGTCGAGCTCCGAGTCGAGGTGGCCAGCACCGACATGCACTCCGGATTGCTGGGTGGGGTGGCGCCAAATCCGGCCCAGGCCCTGGCCGAGATCCTGGTGCGACTCAAGGACGCGGCCGGGCACGTCCTGGTGCCCGGCTTCTATGACGGCGTCCGTCCGTTGAGCGAGGAGGAGCGCCGTCAGTTCGCTCGGGTGCCATTCGATGAGGCCGCCCTGAAAAAGACCTACGGCCTGACCGCCCTGCACGGTGAATCGGGTTTCACGCCGACCGAACGAAACTGGGCTCGACCGACGCTCGAGGTCAACGGGATCTGGGGCGGGTACCAGGGACCGGGCGCCAAGACCATCATCCCGGCGTGGACGGCCGCCAAAATCAGCTGCCGGCTCGTGCCCGACCAGGATCCGAACTCCGTAACACAGGCGCTGCGCGATTACATCGACGAGGTCGCGCCGAAAACGGTACGGGTCAGCCTCGCCGAGCTGAGCGGCCACGGGGATCCCTGGATCACGCCCATCGACCATCCCCTGATCAAGGCCGCGCGGAGCGCCCTACACCGCGTCTACGGGACGGAGCCCGCTCTGATCCGCTCGGGCGGCTCGATTGGCGCGGTCGAGGTGATGGCGCGCCGGCTCGGGGCGCCCTGCCTGCTGGTCGGCTTCGTGCTCCCCGACTCACTGGCCCACGCCCCCAATGAACGGCTGGACCTCGACAGCTTCTACCTGGGCCGAAAAGCGGCCCTGCAGCTCTGGGAGGAGATCGCCGGGATCGGCGATTAGCTCTTAGCGGGAACCGGCAGGTAGTGCTCGAGAAGCCGCCGGGCATAGAAACGCTCCCAGGGCTCGTTCGGCTTCGAGCTGTTGTACTCCCGATCCAGCGTGACGAGCAGATAGACGAGCTCGCTGCGAACCGGGGTCGTCTTCAGCAAGTGGGGCAACTCTGACAGGCGGATCAGCCAGTCCGCGTACCACGATGCCCAATCGGGGTCTTCTCCGTCGGCGATCCGGTACACCGTGTGATGCGTCTCCGCAACCTCATGCAGGAGCGCGGCCACCCCTTCGATGTCGTCGGCCACGATGCCTCCGTTATGGAGGGGGCGCGGCGGGATCTCGAGCTACCCCCGCACGGTCGTGATTGAGACTGGCGCGCAGCTCGACGAAGCGGGCACGCAATTCAGCCTGGCGTGATGCAGCCGCCGCCCGCGGCAGGCGGTCGGACTTTCGGAACCCGAACAGCGCGTCCCAGCCGACCTGCAGGAGCGCGCCCGCATACTCATCGATCGGAACACGCTCCGCCCGAGCGGCCGCTTCGATGTAGTCCTCTAGCGTCGGGTCGATGCTGGCAATAAGCTTCGCCATCTGCTCTCCTGCCGATGCGGAAATCCCTCTTGAGTCGACCATCATCGACCATACCCGATTGCTCAGGCGGGCGCTATATGCCCGGACCAAACAAAATATTGCGTCGTCGATGAGCCCGAATCCGGACTATGGCGTGAAAAGAAGAGCGCCAGGCCGTGAAACGCCACGCTCAGCCAGTCGGTCGCCCAGGCCAGCAGCAGGGCGTCCAGGCCATAGATTGCATGCCAACGATAAAGGCCCAGCTGGCACCATTGCGCGCCGCAAGCCCGAGCCCCGCGAAGCCGGCGGCCACCACGGCATCGAAGAGCAGGGCGATGACGGTCCCGGTGGTGCCGGTGATCACCACCGAGCCAAAGGCATCCGCCGCCTGCAGAGCCGCCTTGCGCGGCGTGGCCCGCCGGCCCAGCGAGGGCGTCGAGCAGGTCTGGAGCCAGCACCCGAGCAGGATTAATCGAGTAAGCGAGGGCTGGCGGAGGACCGACGCGAGACGCAACCGAGCGTTAGAGGCGTTAAGCTGCTCGGTTCCGAGTTACTCGGCGACGAAGCGATAGCCGATCCCGGGAACGGAGTGGATGTAGTGCGGCTTCTCGGAGTCGCGCTCGATCTTCTTGCGCAGCCGGTAGACGTGGGCATCGACGGTGCGGGTCTCGATCTCGACCTCGTAACCCCAGACCTTGCGCAACAGCTCACCGCGACTGACCACCTGGCCGGCCTGCGAGGCCAACAGGGAGAGGAGATTGAACTCGGTCAGGGTGAGGGCGACTTCCTGGTTCTCGCGCCAGACCTGCCGGCTATTCATATCGATGATGAGGCCGGGGAACTCGAAGCGCGTCTTGGGCTGCGCCTGCGTCACCGCCTGCTCGCTCCGGCGCAGGTGCGCGCCCACCCGGGCTAAGAGTTCCCGGACCTCGAAGGGCTTGGTCAGATAGTCGTCGGCTCCCACCTCCAGCCCGACGACCACGTCGATGGTGTCGTTCTTGGCGGTCAGCATGATGACCGGCACCTGGGTGCCGTCGGCCCGCAGCTGGCGACAGACATCCATGCCCGAGACGCCGGGCAGGTTCAGGTCCAGGATGACGAGGTCCGGCTCGGACTTCTCGATCATCTCCATGCCCTTCTCCCCGGTCTCCGCCTCGATCAGGTTGAGGTTTTGACCCACGCATGCCATCCGGACGACCTCCCGGGTCGGGGCGTCGTCCTCGATCATCAGAATCGTCTTGGGGAACGGCATCTCGTCGGGTCTACTCCTTCTCCAGGAAATTCGTCACTTGGAGCATGAATTTCTTGAGTTCGATCGGTTTCGCGATGTAGCCGGAGCATCCCGCGGCCAGCGCCTGCTCTTCGCTCCCTTTCAGCGCGTTGGCTGTCAGAGCGACCACCTTGATGTTTGCCGTGGTCGGGTCGGCTTTGAGCTGGCGAGTCACCGCTAATCCATCAACGCCGGGAAGCTGCATATCCATCAGTATTAGGTCCGGTCGGAGGTGGCGAGCCTTCTCCAGCCCCTCCTGGCCGTTCGAAGCGGTGTCCACGGCGAAGCCATTCCCCTCCAGGACCATCCGGGCCAGATCGAGGTTGGAGGGATTGTCCTCCACCACCAGCACCCGGTTCCGCTTGCTGGGGCCCGGCCGGAGTGGCAGCTGGACGGTGAAGGTGGTCCCCTGCTCGGCGGCGCTCTCGAAGTCGATGGACCCTCCGTGGAGTTCGACCAGTTTCTTGGTCAAGGCCAGGCCGAGGCCGGTGCCCGGGTACTCCCGGTTGCTGGCGCTTTGCACCTGGTAGAAGGCGCCGAAGATCTTGTGCTGCAGCTCCTTGGCGATCCCGATCCCACTGTCCTGGACGGCGATCTTAAGGTGCTGGTCCTGGACCCGCGCCTGGACCGTGACGCGTCCGGATGGCGGGGTGAACTTGATCGCATTGGAAAGCAGGTTGTAGAGCACCTGCTTGAACTTGTTCTTGTCGGCGATCAGGAGCGTGTCCGAGGGCTCGATGGTCGAGGCGATCTCGATGTCCTTCTTGATCGCGAGCGAGCGCAGGACGTTGAGCACCTCGCGAACCGCCGATTCCACGCCGAATTCCTCGTAGACCAGGTCCATCCGGCCGGCCTCGATCTTGGTCAGGTCGAGCACGTCGTTGATCAGCGACAACAGGTGGCGCCCGCTGTTATAGATGTTGTCGAGGCAGTCTTTGCGCTGCTTCTCGGTGATCTTGCCGGCCAGGTCGTCGCGGAGCAGCTCGCTAAAACCCAGGATGGCATTCAGCGGGGTGCGCAGTTCGTGCGACATGTTGGCCAGGAACTCAGACTTGAGCCGGCTCACCTCGGCGATCTGGGCGTTCGCCGTCTCGAGCTCGCCCAGGTGCGCCTGCAGCTGCTCGTAAAGCCGGCCATTGTCGATGGCGATGGCCGCCTGATTGGTGATGACCCTGAGGATGGCCACGTCCAGCTCGGTGAAGGGATCGACGCGTTGGCGGGAAATCGTCATGGCGCCGACGACCCGCTGCGGCGTGGCCAGCGGCTGCACCATAAGGGACCGCGGTGAACGGCTCTGGTCGAGGATCTTGAACCGGGGATCGACGGTGGCGTCGGCGATATTCAGGGTCTCCAGTTGCTCGACGGCGTAGCCCAGGATGCCCTCGCCCAGCACGAAATGGGCGATGTGCGGCACCATGTCCTGGTGCGGGTAGGTGGCGCAGGCCGTCAGCTCGCGACTGCCCTCGTTGAGCAAGAAGACGGTGGCCGCGTCGAATTGCATCATCTGGGAAGTCGCCTGCAGCATCGCCTCGATGTTCTCGTTCAGCGAGAGCGACGAGGTGAAGAGACCGCCGAGCCGGTTCAGCAATTGAATCTCGGGGTCGGCAGTCACGTGGGCCACATTATAGGTCATGATTTTTGACACCACCGCGTTCGCGGTTGGGGGTTTCGATACTGCAACGTCACGCTCCGTGACTTCCTTTCATGCAATCGTTGAGCCTGCTTTCCGGCCGGCGTCGCGTGATGCGACGGCATTCGATTCGGCAAAAGTGGGGGCGCCGTTAAGCTGATTGGGCCGATGAAAGCCATCCGATTCCACCAGCATGGGGGGCCAGAGGTCTTGCGCTACGAGGACGCGCCGACCCCGGAAGCGGGGCCCGGTGAGGTGCTGATCGCGCTTCGGGCCGCGGCGCTCAACCACCTGGATTTATTCGCCCGCGATGGCGCCATCCCCAGGGTCCCGCTCCCGCATATCGGCGGGGCGGATGGCGCGGGCGTGGTGGCCGCCACCGGCCCGGGCGCTGGCCGCTTCCCGGTGGGCACCCGCGTCTTCTTCGACCCCGGGCTGAGCGACGGGACCTGCGACTACTGCGCCCGCGGCGAGCACAGCCTCTGCGACCGGTGGGAAATTCTCGGAGAGCACCGGGACGGCAGTTTCGCCCAGGCCCTGACGATGCCGGAGGTCAACCTGCGGCCGATTCCCGAAGGCATCAGCTTCGAGGAGGCGGCCGCCTTCCCGCTGGTCTTTCTGACGGCCTGGCGGATGGTGGTCGGCAAGGCCCGCGTGGTGCCGGGGGAGACGGTGTTGATCCTCGGCATCGGCGGCGGGGTCTCCATCGCGGCGCTGCAGATCGCCAAGCACGCCGGCGCCTCGGTGTTCGTGACGTCGAGAAGCGACGAGAAGCTGCAGCGCGCGCGCGAGCTTGGTGCCGACGTCCTGATCAACCACCAGAACACCGACTTTTCGAAAGAGGCCTGGACGATCACCAACAAGCGCGGCGTCGATGTTGTGATCGACAACGTCGGCGCGGCCACCTGGCCGGGGAGCATCCGCGCGCTGGCGAGAGGCGGGCGGTTGGTCACCTGCGGCGCGACCAGCGGCCCCAAGCCGGAGGAGGATATCCGCCGCATCTTCCAGAAGCAGATCACGATCTACGGATCCACCATGGGCACCCGACACGATTGGGAACAGCTGAATGCGCTGCTGGCGGCGAAGGCGCTCCGTCCGGTGGTCGACCGAACGTTTCCCCTGGAGCAAGCCGCTCAGGCGCAAGAACGGATGGCGCGTGGCGAGCAATTCGGCAAGCTCGTCCTCACGATTCCCGCGCTGTCTTGAACCGTCGGGCGCCTGCCCTGCTGATAGGGCTGCTGCTGGTTGCCTGTGGTCAGCCGACCGCGCAGCCGGCGCCCACCTTGTCACCGCGGCACACGCCGACGGCCAGTCCCAGCCCGACGCCCGCGCCGACGCCGACGCCGCTCCCTCCCCCTCCCAACCTGCCCCCCGCCGGCGGCATTCACCTGGTTGCCGGGTTCTCAGGGTACGTCTATGCCCAGGGGCTGGGGCCGATCACGGCCATGGTGTACGGTCCCGATGGACGGCTCTACGTCCTGACCGCCGGGGGGTCGATCGAGGTCGTCCCCTCGCCGGGTGCCAGGCCTGTGGTGCTGGTCTCGGGACTGCCGGTCGCGCTCGGCCTGGCATGGAGGGACAACGACCTCTTTGTCTCGGTCCGGGGCACCATTCGCGGCTATCGCCTGAACAACGGTCGGCTCTCCGGCGGCGGCGTGATCGGGGGATTGCCGGTCGGCCGCCATCAGAACGACTGGATCCTGCGCATGCCCAACGGCGACTTCTTCGTCGGGGTTGGCTCGACCTGTGATGTCTGCAACGAGCGGGATGCCCGAAGCGCGGCGGTGCTGCGCTTTCGCGGCGATTGGAGTTATGCCGGCGTCGTGGTGCGCGGCGCCCGGAATCCCTATGGCCTGGCGCTGCGGCCCTCGACGGGTGATGCCTACGTCACCATCAATGGCCAGGACAACCTGGGCAGCCAGCCGGCGGATCACCTGTTACGCGTGGCCGACGGCGAGGACGCCGGATGGCCACGGTGCTGGCCGGCCTATCCGGACGGAAGCCTGCACGGGAACTGCGGCGGGGTGGCGCGGCCGATCGCGGTGTTCACGCCGCACACGTCGGCGGACGGCATCGTGTTCTACGACGGCCAGGAGTTTGGGGCGGACTACGCCGACAACGCGTTCGTGACCGAGTGGGGAGCCAACGCCGGCGGTCCGGCGGGGCGCCGCCTGCTGCGGGTCGTGCTCTCAGGATCGGGCGGGACCGAGCATGGCCAGGTCAGCGATTTCGCCACCGGCTTCTCTCACCCGCTGGGCATCGCCGTCGCTTCCGACGGCGGCCTGCTGATCGGCGATTACGGCACCGGCCAGATCACCGAAATCTTCCGGACGGGTTGAAAACAGAAAACCGACCATCGCTCAGTGGTCGGTTTTCCTGCCCCGTCTGGGCCGCCGCTCGCCGGCAGGCGAGCCCCCATATTCTCTCACTGCCGAGGCCGTTGTGGCGCCCCCTAGAGACTTCCGGCCTCTCGGAGGCTCCGGAAGCGCTCCGCGCAGACCACCAGGTGATCAAGGACTTCCACTCCGAGTAACCGACCGGCCTCCTGCAGGTGGTGGGTCACCGCCAGGTCCTCCGGGCTGGGGGTGGGGTCACCGGATGGGTGATTGTGGGCCAGGATGACCGCCGCCGCCCCCAGCGTCAGCGCGGGACCGAACACCTCGCGGGGCTGGAGGGCGGCAACGTTGAGACCGCCCACCGCCACCGTCTCGCAGGCGAGCGGCTGGTTGCGGGTATTCAAATAGAGCACGCTGAAGCACTCCCGCGGGCTGGTGCGCAGATCCTGGAGCTGCAGTAACGCCTCTCTGGGCGAGGTCACGGTGGGGGCGGCGGTGTCGGCCGGCACGTGCCATCGCCGGGCGAGCTCCCGCACCGCCAGCAGACGCCGCACCTGGGCCGGACGGAAGCCGTGGCGGCGGGCGGCTTGCCTCAGGTCGCCAGCCGGCCGCTCGACGATCCCGCCTTCGGCCAGCAGGGCTCGCAGCCCCGAAAGATCACCCCGCTGCCCGACCAGAGCGGCCAGCAGCCCGGGTTCGTCGGCTCCGGACACCAACCGTCATCCTAACACTAATCTGTGTATCTGTCTAGACTAGCCTTCGCCGCTAAGCCGCGTCGGCGAGGGCGGATCGCAGCATGATCGGCACACCGCGCCGAGCGATCGACTGGTTGATGGCGACGACCACCTCGACGACCCGCAACCCGTCGTTGCCATCGCTGAGGACCGGCTGGCGGGTCAGCACCGACCGAAGAAAGTGCTGACACTGGTTCTTGAGGGGTTCGCTGGCCGGGATTGCCGGGCTGACCACATCGCCCGTCCGCGTCACCAGCTTGAATTCCCCGAAGCTTTCGTAGGACGGCTCCCGCATCGCCCCCTTGTCGAAGATGCGGACCGGTTCCTGGGTCTCGAGGTCGTTGAAAAACGCC
>VBEE01000021.1 GCA_005881715.1 Chloroflexota bacterium
CCTGGTCCGCGAGCGCCGCCGCGCACCGCGCGGTCTACGAATCCGTCATTTCTGCCTGACCCCGTCGAGCGGCGGCGTCGAGGACGCGCCAGGTCTTGTGGGCGGCGGCGTCCCAGGTGAACTCGGCGCTGCGCGCGGTCCCGGCCGCGATCAAGCGTTGCTGCAACGCGGGGTCACCGGCCAATTCGAGCATCGCCTGACTCCAGGCACCCGCATCGTCCGGGCTGAGCAGGATGCCCGCGCTGCCCACGATCTCGGGAAGCGCCCCCGCGCTCGAGGCGATCACGGCCGTTCCGCAGCCCATCGCCTCCAGT
>VBEE01000022.1:0-14919 GCA_005881715.1 Chloroflexota bacterium
GATGATTCCGGCCGACGTAGAGGAAGTAGGGGCCGGCGATGCCCAACCGATGCATGACGTGCGCCACCCTGGCCGGGTCCTGCGGGCGCATCCGCGGATCGACGCCGGAATGCACCACGGCCACCCGTCCGCCGGGCACGTGATAGAAGCGGACCAGGTCCTCGGCCGTCGCTTTCGACACAGCGATCAAGCGGTTCGCGCGCCGAGCCGCGTAGCGGGTCGTGGCCTCGAGATACCAGCGGGCCGGGCGCGAGTAGGAGCGCGGCTCGCGGCGATGGCCCACGTCGTGAATGGTGACGACCGCCTTGAGACCAAGAGCGAAGGGCAGGACGTGGCTGGGGATGAACGTGACGTCGGGCCGCTCGCGGCGAAGCGCCTGCCGCAGTCGCCAGTGCGTCCACAAGCGCGGGAACGGAATGCCGCGCCATTCGACCGCCGGGGGCAACCACGGTGGCGGATCGCTCGCATTCGCGTACACGCGCATCGTGCGATCAGCTCTCGAGGCGGCCAGGGCCTCGATGATGCTCCGCGCGTAAATCTCCGTCCCCGTCGCCGGCCGGCGGATGGCGGGACTTCCGTCGATCCCGACGATCACCGCTTCACCACGACTGGACCGCACCGTGCAGCTCGACCGGCGGCCTCGCTGATCCGCTAGCATCGCGGCAATGTCGGGGAAGAACTCGGTGCCCGAAGGGATTGCGATCGACCTGTTGTTTGCGGCTCAGCCGTTTACCGGTCTCGAGCATCACGCGCTGCACGTCCTTCGCGGCCTCCACCAGGTCGGGGCATCGGTCGATGTGCTGGTGCCCAGCGATGTCATTCCCGGCATTCAGGATGCGGTAAAGGGCCATCGCGTGGTGCCATTTCCTCGCGTCCCACGCGGCCTGCGAATGGGCCGCGAACAATGGTCCTTCCCATGGCGGTTTGGGACCTACCCGCGCGCGCTGCGGCTCCTGCACTCGGTTCTCGGGGTGGCCCCCCTGCTCAGCGGCGTGCCACTGGTGCTGACCGTCCCCGACCTCACCTATCGGATCCGCCCGGACGACCTGCATCCGCGTGCCCGCTGGTACTTCGGGATGCTTGGCCCGCGGAGTATTCGGCGGGCGCACCGCATCATGGTCTCATCCAAAGCGGTGAGCCGCCAGGTCATCGACCTGTACCATATCGCGCCGGAGCGAGTCGCTTACGTCCCGCTGTGCGCCGATGCGACCTTCGGACCACGGCCGCCGGCGGAGGTCGCCGGTGTGCGAAAGCGCTTCGGGTTGCCCGAGCGGTATGTGCTGTACGTCGGCACCATCGATCCGCGGAAAGATCTTGCCCGCTTACGCGCCGCTTACGAGTTGCTTCCGCCTGACCTGACGGATGATTCGGCGCTGGTTTTCGTCGGCCGGACCAACCGCGGAGCCGAGCGACTGGCGCGGCAGGTCCGACAGGCGGGACCGCGCAGTCACGTGATCGCGCTCGACTACGTCCCGCGCGAGGTCCTGCCGGCGATCTACAGCGGCGCCTCGCTCTTCGTCTACCCCTCGCGGTACGAAGGCTTTGGCCTGCCGGTCCTGGAGGCCATGTCCTGCGCCACCCCGGTGATCGTCTCATCGGCGGAGGCCCTGGTCGAGCTGGTCGATGAGGCGGGAGTGGTGTTGCGCACCGAGAGCGTGGAGGAGTTGACCCAGGCCATGGAACGGCTACTCCGCTTCGATGCGGAGCAGTCTCGCCTTCGGAATGCCGGCCTTCAGCGGTCGAAGGCGTTCAGTGTTGAACGGCTCGGCCGCGAGACGGCGGAGGTCTACCGGCAGGCATTCGCCGCGTGACGCGATTCACCCTGCTCGGCGTTCCGATCGACCCGCTCAGTGAAGCAGAGGCGGTTGAGTGGGTGGCTCGCGCGCTTCTGGAAGGGCGGCCGCGCCTGGTGATCAGCGTCAATCCTGAGCGGATCATGCAGGCGGGGCGCGACCCCGACTTTGCCGCCATCCTGCGTCGCGCCGATCTGGCGCTGGCCGACGGCGCCGGTGTTCTCTGGGCGGCGCGACGGCTCGGCCATCGGTTGCCCAGCCGGCTGGCCGGGGTCGACTTCGTCACGGCGCTGGCGGCCCGCGGCGCCCACGAAGGATGGCGTTTTTTCTTTCTCGGCGGCGCGCCGGGCGTCGCCGAGGCGGCCGGTCGCGAGCTGCGCGACCGCTATCCCGGCTTCAGGCTGGCTGGAACGCACGCCGGCCCACCGGATCCAGCTAGCGACCCGGTCACCCTGGAGGCGGTCCGATCGAGTGGTGCCCAGTTGCTATTCCTGGCCTATGGCGCGGCTACCGAAGAGGCCTGGCTCGCCCGCAACCTGGCCCGCTCCGGGGCCATCGTCGGGATGGGGGTGGGCGGGACGTTCGACTTCATCTCCGGTCGAGCCCGGCGGGCTCCTCCCTGGATGCGCGAGCGCGGCCTGGAATGGCTCCACCGGTTGCGCCAGGAGCCATGGCGCTGGCGACGAATGCTGGCCCTGCCCCGCTTCGTCCTTCGCGTCATGCGCGAGCCGCGCTGACGGCGTCATGAAGGATGCCCGTCACCTGCTCGTTACATGCGCTGATGCCTGTCGTCGGCGGTGTGCTTCGCCGGGTTACCAGTGCGCTGGTGCTTCGCTGGCTCCTCTTTACCGCCATCTTCAGTCTGGCCGCCGTGCCGCCGCTCGATCCCGACCTGTGGTGGCATCTGGCCAACGGGCGCCTCATCATCGCCACCGGGACCATTCCTCACGTCGATCTCTACTCGTTCAGTGCCGCCGGCCAGCCCTGGGTGATGCACGAGTGGCTGGCGGACCTCATGATGTATCTGCTCTACCAACTGGGCGGCCTGCCGCTGCTGGTCGCGATCTTTGCCGGCGTGGTAGCGGCCGGCGCCATCTGCCTTTACATCATCCTGCGGCGGTCGGACCTGCACCCGACGCTGAGCGTGACCCTGACGTTAGTCGGCGCGCTGGCGGGTTCCACGGCCTGGGGCGCCCGTCCCCAGCTGCTCAACATGCTGTTCACCGGCCTGCTCGTGGTCGGGCTGGGCGCCTATCGGCGGGGCCGCCTCAGTCCCTGGCTGCTGCCACCCTTCATCTGGTTGTGGGCCAACTTGCATTCCGGCTTCCTCGTGGGCGTCATCATCGCCGGCCTGTTTGCGGTCGGTGAATGGTTCGATGCCCGGCGCTCGCCCGCGACCGGGATGCCGGCGGGCCGCCGGGCGCGGTTTGGCTGGGCGATCGCGGCCGGGGTGGTGCTGTCCGTGGTCAACCCGTCTGGGGTCCAAACGCTGCTCTTTCCGCTGGGTACGCTGACCTCGCCGCTCATCCAGAACAACATCCAGGAGTGGGCATCGCCGGACTTCCACTCGATGGCCGGCCTGATGTTCGAGACAATCGTGTTCCTTACCCTTGGTGGGCTGGCGACCGGGAAAGTCAAGGCGCGCACCCATGAATGGCTGTGGGCCTTCGCCCTGCTCTACCTGGCGCTCGCGTCGCAGCGCAACGTCCCGTTGTTCGTCATCGGCGCCGCGCCGCTCGCCGCCCGCTGCGCTCAGGCGCTGCTGGTGACCCTCTCGTCAATCCTTCCGGCGGTCGCCCGCCGGCCGGCCGCGCAGGCGGCCTTGCGCTGGACACCGATTCGGCCCAACCGGCCGACCGCGGCGCTCGGTGTGCTCAACCTGGCGCTCCTGGTCGTGGCCGTGGCCGTCATGATCGCCTACCGCGCCTTCCCGAATCTTCGCTCCGCCGATGAAGCGGCCGCCATCGCTTCCGTGTTTCCGGTGCGGGCGGCCGACGCGCTGCAGGCCGTCGGGAAGCCGGTCCGCATCTTCAACTACTACGACTATGGCGGCTACCTGCTCTGGCGCCTTTACCCGCATGGCAGCCGCATCTTCATCGACGGTCGCGTGGAAGTGTATGGCTCGGTGCTCTTCAGCCGCTACCTGCGGGTGAGCTACCTGGCCGACGGCTGGCCGTCCGTCATCGCCCAGACCGACCCGGACGCGATCGTCCTGCCGAGCGGGCATCCCCTTGTCGGGCTCCTCGAGCAGGACCCGGCCTGGCAGCTTTTCAGCCACGATCGAGTGGCAACCGTTTTCACCCGAGTAGGCTTCGCTCCATGACCGCCGTTGCCTCATCGGTGGAGATCAGTGCCGTCCTGCCGGCGTTCAACGAGGCGGCCAACCTGGAGCAATCGGTCGGCCGGATGGCGAAGGCGCTCGAGACGCACGCTCGCGCTTTCGAGATCATCGTGGTCGACGATGGCAGCCAGGATGGCACCCCGGTCGTGCTGGAGCGGCTCAAGACCACGCATCCCAGCCTGCGGGTGGTCCGGCACCCGGTCAACCGGGGATACGGCGCTGCCCTGCGATCGGGATTTGACGCGGCCCGCCTTCCCTGGATCTTCCTGATGGATGCCGACAATCAGTTCGACCCGATGGAGCTCGGGCTGTTGCTGGCGCATGCCGGGGAGGGGGACATCGTGACCGGGTACCGCCAGCGTCGCCGGGACCCACTGCCTCGCCGGCTCAATGCCTGGGCGTTCTTCACGCTGGTGCGGTTGAACTTCGGTCGGCTGGCGCGTGACGTGAACTGCGCTTTCAAGCTGATTCGCGGCGACCTGCTGGACCGCATGAATCTCCACTCGGAGGGCGCCCTGATCAATACCGAGATGCTGGTGCTGGCTCGCCGGCTCCACGCTCGAGTCGTCGAAGTCGCCGTCCATCATTACCCGCGCCTCTCCGGGAAGCAGACGGGGGCGAATCCCCGGGTGGTTTTACGCGCATTCGGCGAGCTGCTGGCCTTCAAAGCCGAGATGCGGAAAGTGGAGAAGGCCGCATGACGCCCGAGATCTCGATCGTGATTCCGGCCTACAACGAGGCGCTGCGGTTACCCGCCACCCTGGACCGGGTGCAGCACCATCTATCGACGGCGGGCTTCAGCGCGGAGGTGATCGTGGTCGATGACGGCAGCCACGACGATACCGCCGAGATCGTTCGCCAGCATGGGAAGCGCTGGCCGCAGCTCAAGCTGGTCGCGGCGGAGCGCAACGTCGGCAAGGGCGCCGCAGTCCGCCTGGGCATGGCGGCGGCGCGCGGTCGTTACCGGGTCTTCAGTGACGCCGACTTGAGCGTTCCGATCGATGACATCGAAAAGCTGCTGCGGCCGCTTCACGCGGGGGCGGGAGTGGCGATCGCCTCGCGCGGATTGCGCGACTCGCAGGTGGAGCTGCATCAGCCCTGGTACCGGGAAAGCATGGGGAAGATCTTCAACCGGCTGGTCCGGATCTTCGTGCTCGGCGGCGTGCACGACACCCAGTGCGGCTTCAAGGCGTTCACGGCTGAGGTCGCGGACCGCGTCTTTCCGGTCCTGCAGACCCGCGGCTTTGGCTTCGACGTCGAGGTCCTCTACCGAGCGCAGCGCGCCGGCTACAAGATCGTCGAGGTGCCGACCCGCTGGATCAACTCGCCGCAGAGCCGGGTGCATCCGATCCGGCACTCGGCCGCCATGTTCTTAGAGCTGCTCGCGATTCCCGACCGGGTGCGCAAACATCCGACGCTGGCGGCCGGAGCAAACGAGCGCCGCGAATCCGCCTGAGCGCAGATCGCCATCAGCGACTGGTGTCGACCTGCCACCAGACGTAGACCCCGCCATCGAGGGCCGGTGGCCGGCCCAGCAGGTCGGTGAACACCTGAACCATCTGGTCCTCGCGGGCCATCGGCCCCACCAGGATGGTCCCAACACGCCAGCGATCCAGATCCGCCAGCATCGAGCGGCGCTGGTCGTCGGTGATCTCTGGCATTGCCGTGCCCCGCGCGACCGCCGTCATGACGTCGCCCAGGGCCGAGGGCGTCGGGGTGTACGAGGGACCGGGGATCCAGGCAAAGCCTTCAGGCATTCGAAACCGCATGCCCGATTGCACTTGCCATAGCATCGGCGTGGCGAGCCGCCAATCGTAGGCAAAGGGCGCCACCAGGGCGACGCTGCCGTCGGGGATCTGCCGCACCGCATCCGTGGTAAAAAAGCTCGGACTGCTCGTCCCGGTGGTGGGAAACGGCTGCCGGGGCACCAGCGCGAACACCGCGAGCGCGGTGACGACCGCCAGGATCGCAATCCGGCGCGGCCGGCCGCTTTTGAGGGTGGCATCGACGATCAGCGCGAGCAGCAGCCCACAGAAGAGGAAGACAAACAGGGTCAGCCGCGAGGGAAGGATATCGTTGACGATGGGGACGAACGCCATCGCGATCCAGATGGCAAGGAAGACATAGAGCATGAGTCGCGCTGGCCGGACATCGCGGGTCAGTGGCGGGAAGGCCAGGGCCAGCAGCGCGACCGGAATCGGGGTCGTGCGGCCGCCGAGGTTGATGAGCGGTCCCATCGAGAGCAGGGCGACAAAGCCTCCAAGCAACGCGGCCAGCCGGACCTGCCGATCTTTTCGGTAGAGGATGGTCCCGTAGCTCAGTAGGACGAGGAGCGGAATACCGAGGTAGCCGCTCCATTCGTAAATGCGACTGCGAAAGAGGTCGCTGACGTCGATGGCGGCCGCCGGTGCGAGCGCCTGCAATCGGGTGGGGACGATGAAGGCGAGCAGGTCGATGACAAACTGGTTCGGCGGCCACACCGCGCCATGGACCTGGCGGGGGCCAAAAAACTGGAAGCCGAGGGGAACGGCAGTCAGGACGAGGAAGACCAGAGCGGCGGCGCCGAGCGCACGGATCGCATACTGGCTGCGCGTCCGGAGGGCGTCGCGATTGAGCGCCGCCAGCCACACGATCGCTGCGAACGCCACCAGCGCTTCCGAGGCCAGCAGCTCCTCCCAGAGCAGCAGCTGGACCGCTCCCAGGATGCCGAGCCCGGCTCCAATCAGCAGCGGACTGCGACGCTGGCGGATCAGGACATGGTGCAGGGCAAGGAGCATGAGGGGTGGGGTGAACAGCAAGACCAGGGGCGGATGTCCCAGCGCGTGCGCCATCATGTAGGGCGAGAATCCGTAGAGAAGTCCGCCGAGGCCGGCGGCGATCCGGCTCTGGACGAAGTGGCAAAAGACGAGGTACGCGGTCCAGGCCGAGAGCCCGAGCGCCAGCGTCTCGGCCGTGTTGTAGGCCAGCACCGGGGCGGCCTGCGTGATCGGCCAGAACAGCAGGCCCAGCAGGGGAGCCGCCGTGTTCCACATCAGATTGACGCCCGACGGATAGTCGAGGTAGTCGGTGAAGAGCGGGCTGAGGTGATGGGTTAGCGCAAACGGCGTCCAGCGCATGAACCAGATGGCGAGGTTTGGATCGCCGCCGACGCCGATCGCGTTGCTGTTGGGGGCGGCCCACGCGCTGGCGAAGACGGCAGCGGCGAGCCCCAGATAGATCAGCAGCGCCAGCCCGCCATGAATCCGCGTGGCGAGCGCTCTCATGCGGCGGCCGGACTGGACGCGCGGCTCGGGGCCTCCGCCTGGGCCCGGATGTGCGGCCAGACACAAACCACGGCGAGCACGATGCCGGCGATCAAGAGAATGATTCCAATCGGCAGCGTGTCCTGACCCAGGAAGCGCAGGTGGTTGGCCTGCGCGACCAGCGCGTTCGGGCGGCCACCGCCGGCTGGCGACCAGGCCCACCAGAGTACCGCGAGCTCGAAGGCGATGGTCTCGACCAGCGAGACGATCAGGAAGGCTCTGGTCAGCGGATTCGCCCGAAGGGCCAGGAGCATCAGGACCAGCAAGCCGGGGACGCAGAAGGTTCCCGCGTTGTTCGACACCACACCTTCGTGCAGCAGGTCGGCGACGAGAATTCCACCGGCCGCAAACCAGAGGACCGGCGCCTCCAGCGATCCCGCCCTGATCCGGGTCCGCCGGTTGAGGTTCTGGGCCAGCGCCCGGAGCAGGTAGGCCACGCCGAGCAGGCCGGTAGCGGTGCCGATGAAGACCAGGAAGTAGGTCTCGATCGGATGCACCACATATCGATCGAGCGGAAGGGTCAGCGGCAGCAGGCTGGTGGGGAGGATGAGGAAGCGATCAAATGCCCAACGCAAGACGCTGTCGTAGGGCGCGTGGGGATACCCGAAGACGCCGGCACGCAGGCCATACTGCGCAATCGCCCAGACATACCAGGGGATGGCAACCAGTGCGGCGATCGACGTGGACAACAGAAGATCGCGCCACCGCCGCCGGCGCCGCAGCGTATCCCAGGCGAAGAGGGCGAAGAGCGCAAGTGGAAAGCCGAGAAAGCCCGAGTGCGTCATCACCGTAGCGGCGCTGAACAGCCCGAATTGCCAGCTGAGCGACGTGACACTCTTAGCTGGCGCTTCGCGGAGGGCCAGGTACCGCTCGAGCGCCAGCAGGGCAAAGAATGTGACCAGCCCCTTCGATGACGCGTAGGTGGTGGTATGAAGGACGAGCGGGCTGAGGCCGGCGAGCGCGGTGACCGCAGGAGCCCAGCCGCCCACCAGCCGCCGAGCCAGCAACGCGAACGGCAGAATCCAGAGCCAGGCCACGGCCGCGGTGAATACCTGAAAGACTGCCAAGCGATCCCCCAGGTAGGTGAGGGCGAGTGAGCCAACCAGGTTGTAGAGCGGCGTCCGGGTGGTGACGGTAGCTTCGCCCCAGTGGCGGCCGAGGTCCGCCGCCGTTGCGGCGTGAAAGACGCGCGCCAGGTCGAAATGGACGAACCAGTCGTAGTAGCGCTCCGCAAGATCGTAGTGCGGAAGGCTGGCTTCGATTCCCACACTGATCAAGGCGGCTGAGACCACCGCAAGCAGGAGCGACACCCTGATCCGCTGCAGCGCGCCCGACCGGCGGGCCGGCGTGTCCGAGCGCTGGATCGCCACGTCCCCATGGCTCGAGGCGGCGACCTTCCAGAGGATGACCGCCGCGACCACGCACAGGCCAAACGCCAGGAGGCCGGCGAGCCTCGGGGTGCTGGCCGGCAGTGCCACGAAGAATCGTGCCAGGCCGATGGCCGCAGCGCCAAGGACGCCGTACCCGGCAGCCAGGGCCAGGGTCTCAACGTGATCGGTGTGGCGGCGGCCGACCCAGATTACGGGCAGCAACAGCGCGGCCAGCACCAGCGGGTAGAAGAGGAGGTCCATCGGCTATGGCTCCGCTGCCTGAGGGATGACGCGATAGATCGCGACGGTCCCCTCGCGGTGAACGGCCTCCAGGTAGAGCTGGCCGTCAGGCTCAAAGCCGGTTCTTTCCTCATCGGGCCCCCAATAGACGAGGGTGATGCCATTGGTCCGCAGAAACGCTTGCACGACGGCGGGTGAGATGCCGGGGGTGAGGACGGTGCCGACGTTTCGAATCTTCTCGAAGTAGTTCAAGGTTTCGCTGTAGTGACCGACGTAGACGCGGACGCCCGCCCAGGCAGGAAGTAACTCGCCCGACCCCGGCGCGGAGAGCGCTCGGTCGTCAGGTTGGTGATGGGCGGCGAGCCACTGCATCGCCGACCAGGCGTCGCTGCTGACGTAGGCTTCGGCGAAGGCCCCCGAGGCAAAGCGCAAGGCGATGGCCAGCACGATCAGCGATGAGAAGCAGCAGGCACTCACCAGGAGGGCCTCGACGCGGCGGGCCCGGGCCCGACGCAATCGGGCCGTCAAGGCGCGAAGGCCCACCGCCGCCAGGATGCCCAGCGGAACATAGAGCGCATCGAGCAACCGGCGCTGGATGTTCGCGAGGTTCGGAAGATAAAGCAGGAGGAACACGACCGGAGGCCAGACGAACATGAGCGCGAGGCCCCGATCGCGGCGGCGCCAGGCCGTGATCATGCCGACGATGGCAAAAACCGCCGGCAGGCCGAGGCTCAATCCCAGGCTCAGCGGTCCGGGCGCCTGGTGCCGCCACTGCCGTGCCCACTCGGCGATCGTCGGATCGGCGAAGAGGATCCAGGCGTTGTAGGCGAGCAGTGGTGTCGTGATCAGAAACGGGGTGGCCTCCATGGCGAGCTGCCGCCACGTTGGACGCGTACCCCAGGTAAAGAGGACCGCGCGGTAGCCGAGCCAGATGACGGCGATCACCGGAATCATTTGCGGATGGATGGCGGTGAGCGCCGTCAGGGCCGCGGCGGTCGCGACGATCGCGCGCCATCCGGGGTGATCGATGATTTCCAGCAGCCCGAGCAGCGCGATGGCGATAAGGGCCGTGGCCCATGTGAAGTGCGGGATCGCCAGCATCGAGTACCAGCCGCTCAGCTCGGGAAGATGGAGGTCGAGCGCCTCCAGCTTGCTCCCGAGGATCGCCGGGTTTCCCGCCGCCTGGGCCAGAAAACCGAGACCGGATCCGAGGAGCACCAGGACCAGGCCGAGGTTGCGCTGTCCTGGGATCAATCGCCGGCACAGGCGGTCGACGGCAAAAACCAGCGCGACCGTACCCGAAATCCGGGCGAGGTGGTAGGTGGCAATCAGCGGCAGATGCAGGAGGGCGGCCAGGTGACCGAAGAGGAGATAGAAGCTGAAGAGGAAGACCCCACCGTGCGCTTCGCTGGTGTAGGGATCGGCCCACAACCACGAGCCCGCCGCACCCTGGCGCATCTTTGACAGGTAGGTCGCGGCATCGTCGGCGATGAAGAAGAAACCGGCGAAGTGGTGGCCGGGCGGGGTCCAGAGGTAGGCGAGCAGATAGGGGAGGAGGGAGACGGCGGCCACGACGGCGGCGAAGACGAGTGGGAACCGGCGGCCCCGGGCCGCCCGGTCAACCGGTGCCGGCACCGACCGGCTTAGCGGGAGCGCAGCAGCCACGGCGCAGCCAGAAAGAGGATGAAGGTGGCGAAGAACAGCGTGTTCGCGACCATGAAGACCATGGGGTCGGTGGTTTGAGCCAGGCGGAAGCCTGTCTGGTTGAACGCCGGACCTGCCGGCCAGCGCGAGACCACGCTGAACATCAGCAGCAGACCGCCAAGCGTGACGGCGGGAGCAACCGGCCAGCCCGCCTCCGCCAGAGCGATAACGCTGAGCCAGATCACCGGCAGCAGGATGACGAGGTGATGCCCCCAGGTGACTGACGACAGCAGTGGCAGCAGGGGCAAGAAGGTGGCGGCGCGCACCAGCGCCGGTCGACGCGAGCTGCGCCAGAACCAGAACGCGACCAGCGCGATGCCGGCCGCGGCGGCCAGTAAAGGTGCCCAGCGAAGGTCGATCCACGGCTGCGTGTACGGATTCGTGCTGCCGATCCGCTCGATGAATCCGGCCAGCGACTGGTTGGCGTAGAAGGCCGTACCGGGCGCGAGCGCCGGTAGCACGTGTTGAGCAAACGCCATTGTGTCCTGAAAGCGGAAGATCGCGGCCATGCCGCTCACCGCAGTGAATCCGGCCATCATCCAGGCAGCCTCGCGCCCGCGCCGCTCGAGGAGCAGCCATGCCAGCAGGATGAGCGGGGTCAGCTTCAACGCGGCAGCGACACCCAGCGCCGCGCCAAAGCGGGGATGGCCCTGCACGACGCCGGCGATGCCGGCGGTCACGAGCAGCAGGACCAGCAGGTTGGCCTGGCCCTGCTGGACATCAATCCAGAGCGGATAGAACGTCAACGTCGCCACCACCAGCGTCGCCACCGCCCAGCTCGGTGGACGAAGCCAGCGCAGGACGAGGAGCATCGCGGCAGCGAGCGAGACCTGGCCGACGATCAGCCACACCAGGTTGGCCATCGCGCCGGGCAACAGCGCCAGCGGCGCGATGAGCAGCGCGAATGCCGGCGGATAGATGAACGCCGGCCTCAAGGTCGGGTCAGGGAACGGGTGCTGCAGGAACGTGGCATAGAGGGGCTCCCCGTTCCAGACGTGCCGGCCCGCCACCAGATAGGGATCGAGGTCCTGATGGTGCAACCCTGCCGAGCCGAGGACGAAAAGATAGACGGCGAGCGCCGACCCCATCAGCACGGACTGGGCCACGAATGCCGGCCGAAGCTTCCGTGGGGCGAGCGCCGCCGGCATCGCCCGAGCCGCGGAAGAGGGGGACGACACAACCCCCTATAACGCTCCGGAGAAGGGGTTCCTCACACTCGGCGTTACACCGTCGTCATGGCTGGCGACCTGCCGCCGCCGGGTGGACGTGCAGCCTCGCTGGCGCGAGCTGCCGCCCGGTTGACCACCCCCTGGACCTATCTGGGAATCCTCGGCAGCCTGCAGCTGGCGGTGCTGTGGATGCTGCGTGGGCATTTCGGCGTCTGGCTGCCGATCCTTGCCGCCGCCGGCCTGATCGCCGTCCTGGCGTTCATCACGGTGAGTCGCGAGCGCTGGCGGTTGAAACTCTGGAGCGTGGCGGCGCTGTCGGCGTTCACCGCCATTGGACCCGCGCTGTTCGAGATCATCGAGCGGCCGCGGGTGGGGCTGACCGTGGAGCACGACGGCATGCTCCAGGTTGAATCGGCCATCGATCGCGTGCTGCATGGGCTCCCGATTTACGGCGTGGACTGGGCCGGCACGCCGATGGCAAGCGTGCCATGGGGCCTGACCAACGGACCGAACCCGGCGCTCCACCACCTGGCCTACCTTCCACTGACGGTGCTGGCGGGCGTCCCGCTTCGCCTGCTGACCGACGCCCTGGGGCTGCCGTTCGATTATCGACTGGTGCTTGTGGGCTTCGTTTTGCTCGGCCTGCTCGCCATCGCCGCATTGCCGCTGAGCGCGCAGCGTCGCATCATGCTGATGACCGTTCTCTTCGTCAGCCCGCTGATCACCCTCTATCTGTGGTCGGGGCGCAACGACATCGAGTTCCTCGCCATGCTGCTGCTCAGCCTGGCGCTGCTGGCGCGCGGGCGGCCCATCCTGTCGGCTGGGGCGCTGGGGATTGCCGTCGCCCTGAAGCCGTTCGCCTGGCCGGCCGTGCCGTTGCTGCTGATCGTCCTGATGCTGCGATGGCGCGACCGGCACGATCGCCGTGAGCTCGCCGTCAGCCTGCTCTCCCTGATCGCCCCGTCGGCGATAACCATCCTCCCGTTTTTCTTCGCCAATCCACACGCCTTCTATACCGACGTCGTCCTCTACACCAGCGGCGGTGTTCCGGACGCCTATCCGATTGAGGGCTACGGCTTTGCGGAGTTGCTCTACAACGCGCGCGTCATCGCCAGTCGCAGCGACGCGTTTCCCTCCGCACTCTTTCAGCTGGCCGCGATGAGTCCGATCCTCTGGCTCGCCGGCCGCGCTCTGCTGCGTCGCGCCACCGCCCGCCGCTGGATGGCCGGCTACACGAGCCTGCTGCTGGCCTTCTGCTTCTTTGCCCGCTTCTTCAACGACAACTACGTGGCCGTCGTGATCGCGCTTGCGCTCTGCCTGCCCCCGCTGGCCACCACGAACCTGATGTCGCCGGCCGCACTCCAGCCCCGGCGACTCGCGGCCTGATGGCCCTGGCCACGCCGCGCTGGGAAGCGCCCGTCGCGAGTCCACTGTTGAGTCCGCTTCGGCGGAGCTGGCGATGGCCGGCCATGATCACCGCGGCCCTGTGTCTTCTGACGCTGCCGCCGCTCGCTCTGGCGGCCCTGCGAACGCCCGCCGACAGCGTGTTCTCAGGCTACGTCGTGATCGCCCGCGACGCGTTCGTCTACCAGGCCCTCGAGCGGGCCGGCTGGCAGGGGGCCTGGCTCTTCCACTCGAGCTATACCTCGGAGAACCTGCCGGGCATCCTGCTCTATCCCTGGTATCTATGGCCGGCCCATCTGCTGGGCTGGGCCGCCGGGCCCTGGCTCTATCACCTGGCCCGAGTGGCGGCCGCCGCCGCGCTACTGGCCGCGCTTTACCGGCTGGCCGGCGAGTTGTTCTCTTCGAGGCTGCTGCGCCGCTGGGCGTTCATTCTTGCCGCGCTGGGTGGCGGCGTGGGGGCGATCTTGCCCCGCGACGTGCGCCTCGGACCGGTGGTGACCCATGCGACGGAGATGACCTCGCCCGGCAGCAGCGTCGCGGACCTGATTTCGATGGCTCCCCACCTGCCCTGGGCCATGGCGCTGCTGTGCTGGGCGATGGTGGCCGGCTTGCGGCAGCGGCGTGGCGCCGACGGCAGGTGGATGCTCGGCGGCCTGGCGGCGATGGCGGGACTCCAGCTGATCTACCCCCAGCTCGCCCTGCTGGCGGCAGGGGTGCTGCTTACCTGGTCGCGCCTGCGCGGCTACCGGCACGCGGGCCGCTATGCGGTGGCCACGGCGCTGCTGCAGCTGCCCTACCTCGCCTATCTCTTCCTGGTCTGGCGCAGCTCGCCCGATGCCCTGTCCGTGATCCGGCCCCGGTTGGATGTCGGCGACCCGTTCGGCTTCATCGTGCTCTCGCACCTGACCGCGAGCCTCCTGATCGCCGTCGCCATCTGGCGTCGGCGCCTGCGCGGTGACCTGTTGCTGCCGGCCCTGTGGATCGTGGTGATGACCATCTTCATGTTCGCCCCGGGCATCAGCAGCATCCTCGGCCGCAGTTTCATGGCCAGCTCGATTCCATTTGGCCTTTGCGCCGCGCCGGGCCTGCTGGCCCTGCTTCGCGCCGTCCGCCATGTGCGCTGGCGTCGACGGGTGGTCGCCATCGTTCTGTGCACCTCGAGCTTCTACGGCGTCTACAGCCTGGCCCAGCCTTACTGGATCGCCGCTTTTGGCCTCGATCCCCGTGCCGAGTACGAGACCAGGGCGGAAGCCGCGCTGCTGGAGCGGCTGGCGCCGCAGGTGTCGGGCCAGGACGTGGTCCTGACCACCTACCTCGACGGCCTCTTCGTGCCGGCCCAAAGCAACGCCCGCGCGTTTACCGGCCATCCGGAGATGACCATCGATGCGGGGCGCAAATCGGCACAGGCCCTCGCCTTCTTCGACAGCTGGAACGCCGCTGAGCGCGATCGTTTTCTCAGCACCAACCACATCGCGTACGTGCTGACATCCGACCCGCGGGCGGTCGGCCTCCTGGCCGACGACCCGGATCTCGTGCTCATCGATCTCGAGCAGGGCGCCGCGCTCTTCATGGTGAGGCGATGAATCTGCGCTGGTC
>VBEE01000022.1:14934-19296 GCA_005881715.1 Chloroflexota bacterium
AGGGCTGATGATCGCCGGCCTGGTCGTGGTCGGCCGGGAGTCGAGTCTGACGCGGCGCAGCGCCGATTTCACCATCGTCTACGCCGCCGCGCTCCTGACCCGCGATGGCCATCCGGAGGCGGTCTATCAACCCGACCAGCTCGGACCGCTGATGCTGCGACTCTCCGACAATGCCATCGACCCGCGGCTCCCCTTCGATGCGCCCCTGGCGCTGGTCCTGCCTTTTGTGCCGCTCTCCTTCCTCCCGCTGGAGACGGCCTTTCACGTCTGGCAGCTGGCCAGCCTCGCGCTGCTGGGACTCTCACTGCTCCTGCTCGCGCGATGGGTTTCGCTCGGCCGGCGGGGACTTGTCATGGCCCTGCTGGCGCTTGCCGCCTTCCCCGCCACCTGGGCGCTGCTCGCGGAGGGCCAGTCATCGGCGCTGCTCCTTCTCGGCGCCGTGCTTCTCCTCGGGGCCTGGTCCTCCGGCTCCGCCGGCCTGGCGCTGGCCGGAGCCGGGCTCCTGGCCCTCAAGCCGCAGTATCTCCCGGTCTACCTGATCCTGATCGCAGCCCGGCGGCAGTGGAGGGCGCTGGGGGCCGCGCTGCTGGGCTCGATGGTGGTGGGATTGAGTCCGATGCTGGCCGGCGGTCCGAGAGGACTGCTGGCGATGGTCGGCAGCGCGCTCGCCGCGGGCCAGGGCTGGCTCGGGTCGAGTGAAAGCTTGGTCGCGACGCTGGCGCCGCTGCTCCCGAGCCGGGTCGCCACCGTGGCCGGCTTTACTGCGTGGGGGATCGCGCTGGGGGTGCTGGCCGTCATCGCCATGCGCACGGGCGGTTCGATGCCGGTCGCGGCGCTGGCCACGGCGATGGCTGTCCTATTTTCGCCACACGCCCTGCCCTACGACACCGTCCTTCTGGCGTTGCCGGCGTGGCTTGGCTTTTCCCTCTATCGGTCCGGGGCGATCTACAACCCCGCGCTCGCGTACCTTGCCGTGGCGCTGGCGCTGCTCGTCGATCTGGGGCGTCCGCTGGTCAGCCTGGCGCCGATCGCGTTGGTCGCCGTGCTGCTCTGGTACGGGCGCGACTTTTGGCTCAGGCGGCAGCGTCCGCCGGCCATGCCGGTTGCCGCCTGACGGCGAACCCGGCGGCTTCGCGTCGCAACATCTGCAATAGCAGCAACCAGACCATGATCACGCCAATCAGCTTGATCGACGTTCCCGTAAGGACCAGGGCCGCCTGCGTCGCCGTATGCACCTGCTGGTCCGCCGGCAGCGGAAAGGCCCGCCGATCAACCCAGCACATCACATAGGCCGCCAGCAACCACCAGCCGTATCGCTGAGCTGGCCGGCGGGCCGTGATCCAGGCGATCGCCGTCGCCATCGGCAGCAAGAGCGTCACCAGATGGTGCTGCCAGGTCACGCTGCTGACCATCAACAGCGAGCTGATCAGTGACGCGACGCCCAGGCGTGTCGTCCAACCGGGATCTCCGCCGGCCTGCCGGGCGCGCCACAGGGTCAGGCCGATCACGGCCAGCGCCGCCAGCGCGATGATCGCCTTGGCGGCCGTCTGGGTGCTGGTTCCGAGCAGGTTCGGGGAGATCTGGACGATGCGGCTGACCAGGCCATCGAACGAACCGTTGTCCCAGTTGGCGGTGCCGAGGCCGATCCGCGGCAAGACGACGTTGAAGAACTGCCAGCTGCCCGGCGAGGCCAGCACGGTGACCACGGTCAGCAGCAGCAGGGCCATGCCGGCGCTGATCGCCAGCCGAAGGCGGCCCAGCCGGGCGAAAAGCGGAATCAGAAAAATCGGTGTCACTTTGAGGGAGGCCGCCATGGCGATGACGGCGCCGCCCAGATGATCGCGGCGCCGCAGCGCGGCCCACAGGCTGGCGGTGAGCAGCAGCAGCCACAGGGTCGCAACCTGCTGAAACTTCAAGTTGAGGTAGACGGGCATGAAGCCGAAGGCGGCCAGCAGCACGAGCCGGCGTCCGGCGCGCGACAGCTCGGGATGGAGACGCAAGATCAGGGTCAGCGATCCAATGAAGGCGGCGTGCACCACCAGCAGCCAGATACGGGCCGCCGTCAGCAGGCCAAGCGGCGTCAGCGGCGCGAGCAGCTCGGCGAAGAATGGTGGATAGATGTAGGCGGTGACCCAGGCTTCCGTTCCCCAGGAGCGCTTGAAGTCGGCATAGATATCGGTGCCGTGGGCGGCGGCCTGCGCGCCGCCGAAATAGTTGACGAAGTCGAAGCGGAGCGCCGCGGGCGTCAGGCCCACCCACTGCACGATCGACCAGACGGCGTAATACGCCGCGGCGATGATGACCAGCAGGAGGAGGACCCGCTCTCTGAATCGCGGCTCGTAGAGGCGGCGAACGCCGTACCAGGTGCGCATGCTCATGCGGCGACCGCCGCGGTGACGTGAGCCGGGGCGCGGGTGACGCGTTGCCGGTGCCAGGCGAGCAGCAGCAAGGCGACCGGGATTGCCGTGAAGCCGTTGAAGTAGCCGAACCGGAGCCCCAGGAAATAACAGAGGGGAAGGATAAGGAAGGCCCAGATCGTGATCTCGACCAGCGGATCGGCCCAGCCCTCGAGCCGCGGCCCGAGCAGCACCGCCACCACCGGAAGCAGCAGGATCATGTCGTAGGACTGGACGAAGGGGAGGGCCGCCAGCCAAACGAGCAGCAGCGTGAGTCCGCGGGTCAGCGGGTCGGGGGCGCGCCGGAGCGCCCAGGCGGCGTAGCCGGCGGCCGCGCCCATAGTTAGCAGAAGCGCCGCCATCTTCGGCCACCCGTGAAGGCCCGGATAGAAGAAGCTCTCGACGGCGGCGATATCCGGCTGGAGGCCCTGCACGGCCTGCCACATGCGCGGGATCTGCAGCGGCCACTCCATCAAGCCACTCCCGAGGACGAGCGTGGCGCCGCCGAAGGCGACCGCCGACGCGCCGATGAAGCCGCCGATCACGCGGCGTGCCATCGCCGGTTCGAGCAGGACGATGACCAGTGGCAGCGGGAGTCCGATGTTGGGCTTCAGCCAGATGAGCGCCAGCGCCAGCCCCGCCCACCACCCGTGGCCACGGCCCGCCAGGTACCAGGCCACGATAAAGGCGCCGAACACGATGACGGAGACCTGGCCCATGAAGAGATTGATGAACCCGACGGCGGACAGGGCGGCGCAGGCCGCGCCGAGCCAGGCTCGCGGAGGCCGCCAGCCGAGCAGGGCAAAGACCGTGAACGAGGCACCCACCAGCACCAGCAGCAGCAGGCTGGTGTAGATCGCGTCCGCGGCCTGCCATGGGAGCCCCGTCAGCGGCACGAGGGCGAAGGCGAGCCAGGGCCCTTCCGGATAGGCGAGGAACTCGTAGAAGGCCGGGTCGCCGGGAGCGAGTTGCCGCGGGGCATCGTAGAGCTGGTCCTCGACCCGCGCCAGCGACGGCCAGTCGTAGGGGTCACCGTGGTGCGCGACCACGGTGGCCGCCGCGAAGAACGCCCGGAAGTCCTGCCCGACGGTGGGCGAGCTCACCAGCTGTCGGGCATAGGGGATCGTCATCGCGATCAGGAAGACGATCAGCAGCCGCTGGCGCAGCCGCCGGCGGCCGGCTCCGGTCACGGCCCTGCCTGGGCGGCGTAGGCGCGATTGTCCGAGGTGTCGCGCATCATGATGGTGGCGTTATCGAAGGTGTGTAGCTCGAACCACCCGAGATGGCCCGGGGCGTTGTGATCCTGGCGAAGCTCGGTGATGATCGGATCACCCGCGTGGAAGATCACCCAGTTGATCTGGTAGCGCTCGAGCAGCTGGGCCTGGTCAGAACCCAGTGACTGCAGATGGTCGTAGTCGCGCAGCAACTGGTCGCCGGCCACCGCCGCATCACCGAAGATGAATACCGGCTGCGGCGGCGCGTGGCCGTACAGCCGGAAGATGAGGTAGCCGCCCCATCCGTAGGCATTCAACATTCGGCCGGGAGCGGGGTGCTGGACCAGGAAATCGGCGGCCTTGATCGGGAAATCCCGGGCGACCAGCTTCCCGTCGACGCGCTGCACCAGACTGGGAACGCTGGCGAGGGCGACCACGCCGATCAGCGCCAGCACCATGATGACGTTCGCGATGAACGTGGCGGGCGTCGTCTTCGGCACCCGCAGCGGCCACCGCCAGGAGAGGCGCTCGCGCGCCTGCTGCGCATAGTCGGCGAGGGCCGGCACGGCCACCAGCATGAACAACGAGAGGTTGCGGACCGAATGGAGCGCGAGGCCGAACCCGATCAGCAACAGTAGGAACTGGCGCAGCTCGATATGGCGCGACAGGGCCAGGCCGCCGATGATCAGGAAGATCATCGCCTCGAAAGCCCAGATCTGCGACATCTGGAAGTTGGGCGAAAACCATTCAAC
>VBEE01000023.1 GCA_005881715.1 Chloroflexota bacterium
GCCGCTACCGGGAGTACTCGCGCGGCAACAAGCAAAAGCTGGGACTGCTGGTGGCCTTCATGCATCGACCGTCGCTGCTCATCCTCGACGAACCCACCGCCAGCCTGGATCCCCTCAACCAGCAAACGTTTTATGACCTGCTGTCTGAGTCGCGCCAGGACGGCGCGACCATCTTCCTCTCGTCCCACGTGCTCTCGGAGGTGGAACACGTCTGCGACCACGTCGGGATCATCCGCCGCGGCCGCCTGGTCAGCATCGCCGGCCTCGATGAGCTCCATCACCTGCGCATCCACCACGTCGAGATCGAATTCGCCGGCATCCCGCCGGTCGAGGCCATCAAGGAAGCGGAGGGAGTGAGCGACGTGCGCGTCGACGGATCGCGTGTCCGCTGCAACGTGCGTGGTGGATTCGAGCCGCTGCTGACCGCGATCGCCGGGCGCGGAGTTCTCAACCTCGTGAGCGAGGAGCCAAGCCTCGAAGAGCTGTTCCTCAGCTATTACCGCGACGAGCCCCCGCTCGAGTCAGCCGCGACATGATGCTCCGGATCGGGCTGCGCTTTCACCGCACCGGCATGATTTCCACTGCCGCCATCGGAGCGTTCAGTGGAATGCTGCAGTCCCTCGGCTTCCAGGCCATTGTCGGCACCAGCGAGTCGGCGCGGCAGCAGTTCGGACTCCAGATGCAGCTCCTTGGGCGGCAGCTCAGTTATCTGGTCCCGCTACCGGTCCATCCTGAGACCCTCGCCGGCTATGTCCAATGGCGCGCCTTCGGCTTCTTCCCGGTTATTTTTGGGTTCTGGGCCCTGATCGCTGGATCGGGCGCGATCCGTGGCGACGAGGACCGCGGACTCCTGGAGCTGTGGCTGGCCAGCGGGACTTCTCGGGCGCGGGTGACGGCGGCCCGAACCGGGGCGTTTGTCATCGCCGTTGCCGCCTCCATCCTGGTCGTGCTGGTTCTGACCGGACTCGGGGCGACCATCGTCGGGTCACCCCTTCCGATCGAGGGCCTGCTCGCGGACGGCGCGGCACTGCTGGCCGTCACGGTCGCCTGTTTCGCCCTCGCTCTGCTGATCGCGCAATTTGTCGATTCCCGCCGGGTGGCCGCCGGCGTGAGCGCGATCGTGCTGCTCGCCCTCTTCCTGCTCAACAGCCTCGGCCGCACGCTCGAGGCGCCCGCTCGTTTCCGCGGCGTCTCGCCCTTTTACTACGTCGACCGGACGAATGGCCTGAGTCCGGGTGGGCAGATCGACTGGGCAAGCACCCTGGGCGTTTCGGCCGCTGCCCTCGCCCTGGTCGCGCTTGCCGGCGTCGCCTTTACCCGGCGAGATCTCGGCGCCGGCCTGGTGCGCCCCAGGCGCGCCGTGCGCCCGCGAGTCATCGAGCCGTCGCGCAACCCGTTCCTGCGCGCGCCGGTGCTCGCGACGATCTATGAACAACGCGTGGGACTTACGGCCTGGATGGTGTCGACCGCCCTGCTGGCGCTGTTCATGACGTCGCTTGCGAAATCGGTGGCGGATCTCGTCAACCACATTCCGATCTTCCGTGCCTACGTCAGCGGTCAGGGCGATCTCAATCGGGCCGTCATCAGCGTCTTCTGGTTTGCGATGATGCCGCTGGTGCTCGGCGCCTTTGCCATCACCCAGGTGAGCCGCTGGACGACCGACGATACCGAAGGGCGCCTGGAGATGGTGCTCAGTGAACCAGTCTCCCGCCGGCGTGTCGCACTGGAGCGTGCAGGCGCGCTGCTGGTTGCGACCACGTTCATCGCGGTGGTGGGGAGCGCGGTCACGTTGTGGGCCGCGGATGCCCAGGGAATCAGCCTTGGCGTCGAGTCCATCGCCCTGGCGACGGCGCTCCTCCTGCCGTTCGGGTTGGCGTTCGGCTCTCTGGGAGCGGCGCTTGCGGGTTGGATTCCGCGGGCAACCGTGCTCCTGCTGTCCGGCTACGCGGTGGTCTCGTATTTCTTGACCCAGTTCGTCCCGCTCTTCCGCTGGCCGCAGTGGGTTGCGAACGTCTCGATCTTCTATCTGTACGGGACGCCGTTGACGACCGGCGTCTACTGGACCGGCTTCTGGGTTCTCATGGCCATCATTGCCATTGCCATGACCATCGGTCTCTTGAGCTTCCAGCGCCGCGACCTCGGTCGCTGATCGGCGGCCCGCTGGCTATGTCCTATGTCCGCAGCGGATCGGTATCGAAGATCTTGGTGAGCAGCAGCAGGAGCTGCTTTTGCTCGTCCTGAGTCAACCGCTGCAGAAAGGCGGGTGGTTGGGCCAGCCGTTCCTCCAGCGACGCTTGCAACTGCTCGCCCGCGGGCGTCAGCGCCAGCAGACGAAACCGCCGGTCGGCGGCATCGGCGCGGCGCTCGATCAAGCCGCGTGTCTCCAGGGAGTCGGCCAGTGACGTGATGTTGGACGGATCGTAGTGCAGCCTTCGCGCCAGTTCGCGCTGCGACTCCGGCCGGGCGAGCTCCCGGATCAGCTTGCCCTGCGGGAGGGAAAGGCCGCAACCCGCCACGCGGGCGCTGAAATCGTCCTTCAGACTGGCCAGAGCCCTGTCTCGCAGCAGCGTCCAGAGCTGCAGCGCCGGTTCCCGCTCGACGGTGGTGTCCACGATTGGAATATACCCGCCGTGCCGATGGTTTAGCCATTATGTGAACGGTTCAATGATCGCGACAAGCATTGGAGGGACCACCATGGATATACGGCCCTATCGGATCGACCCGGCAACGGCGCGGGAGAGCATCGAGGCGGGTGAGGCGATCGTGCTGGACTTGACGTCGCCTCTGATCGGCGGCGCCGTCCGGGGACGGATTCCGGGAGCGTTCTGGGTGTCGCCGCGTGACGTCCTCGATCGCAACCGGCACCTCGCGGACCTGGTCAGCGGCCTGCCCGAGCTCCCGCGCGACAAGACCATCATCGCCTACTGCACCTGCCCGGACGAGGAGGCCAGCGCTCGGTTGACCCGCGTCCTGCGGCGCCAGGGCTACGACGCCTGGATGCTGACCGGCGGCTTGCCGGCGTGGCGGGCGGCGGGCTACCCGATGGAGGCGAACCAGGCCGCATAATTCGAGCAGGATGGCGCGGGCAGTCTGGACCGGAACGATCAGCTTCGGCCTGGTGAGCGTTCCGGTTCGCCTCTATCCGGCGACCCGGCGGAAGGATGTGCGTTTTCACGAGATCGATCGGCTGAGCGGTCAGCGCATCCGTCATCAGCGAGTTGTCGAGCCGGCGCCGTTTCGGCCTCCGCTGGAGTCAGCGCGCGCGACGAGAGCGGCCATCGTGCCGGAGGCAAGCGGTGTGGCTTTCCCCCAGCCGGCTCCGTTCCCGACCAGCCGGCCGGTGGCACCCGCCAGCCAGCCGGTGTCGGCCGCCGACGTCCTGAAGGGCTTCGAGGTGGCCAAGGATCGTTACGTCACGGTTGACCGAGGCGAGCTCGAGGAGCTCGCTCCCGAACGAAGTCGCACCATCGACGTCGAGCAATTCGTGGACAGCTCCGCGATTGACCCGATCTACTACGACGTCAGCTACTACGCGGTCCCGGAACGCGATCACGAGCGCGCCTTCGGCCTGTTGGTCGATGCCATGCGGGAGACGAAGCGGATGGCGATCTGCTGGTTCGTTCTCCGGCGGAAGCGATACCTCGCGGCGCTGCGGCCGCACGGCCGCCTGATCGTGCTCAGCACGTTATTTCACGTGGATGAGATCTTGCCCGCCTCCGAACTGGAACCCAACGCCCCCCATGATCTCCGCAAGAAAGAGCGAGAGATGGCCGCGCTCCTGATCAACACGTTGTCCGGCCCGTTCGAACCGGAGCGCTACCCGGACCAGTATCGCGACCGGCTCAGGACGCTGATCGAAGGGCGGGCCGCCTCGGCCCGGCCGGCGGCCCCGGAGGTGCTGACCGGCGCCGGCGTCAATGACTTGATGGCAGCGCTGCAGGCGAGCGTCGAGCAAGCGCGTCGCGCATCGAAGGGGCGCAGCAAGCCGGCCGTGCGAAGGAAGCGAAAGACCGCCTGAGCCCGCGACCCGGATCAGGTCAATGTTCGACCCGAGCTTTTCGGGACGGCGCTGTATGAGACCCAGGGACCGCGCCGGGCGCCATGCCGTTCGTAAAAGCGCTGCGCTGCACGATTGTCTTGCGCCGTGACCCAATCCAGCCGCGCGTAACCGCGGGCCGCGGCGTAGGCCAGGCTGGCATCGAACAGCGCAGCGCCGACGCCCTGATTGCGGGAAGCCGGGTCGACGAAAAGATCATTCATCACGAGAATGCGATCCGCGAGCAGCGTGTCGTAGCAGCTGTAGAGCGTGGCAAATCCGAGCAGGCGGCCGTCGGCCTCGGCGACGAGCTGGGTGCCACGATCCGGGTCCTGGTCGAGAGCATCGAGTAGCGCGCGCAGTTTCGTCTCGCCGGGAAACGGTGTGTGGTAGAACGCGAAGTAGCCTTTGATCAGCTCGATGAGCGGCCCACGATCTTCGAATCTGGACGGGCGGACAACCACCGAGCCAGCCTAGCATCACACTGTGACGCCGAAAACGGCGACGGGCGATGGGCGCATCGTCGGCCTGGCGACGGCCGTACCGCCGCTCACGGCGAGTGTCGACGAGGTGTGGGATGCGCTCGGCAAAGCCCGCGGCCGCCGGATGCCAAAGTTGCAGAGCGATGAGGGCGCCCGCACCCGCCACTTTGCGCAGCCGCTGACCTCCTTGATGGAGCGGCGCACTCAGAGCCAGCAGACGGATGCCTACCTCGAACACGCCCGCGTGCTGGCACGCCAGGTCTGCTGTGCCGCGCTGGAACGAAGCCAGATCGACCTTGCCGACATCGGGCTGGTGGTCGGCGTCTCGTGCACCGGCGTCGTGCTGCCCTCACTGGACGCCGAACTGATTCCGATCCTTGGCCTTCACCCTGGCGTTGCTCGCCTGCCGATCACCGAGCTCGGCTGCGGCGGAGGGGTTGCCGGGCTGGCGCGCGCGCTCGATTACATCCGGGCGTATCCCGATCGGGCCGCCCTCGTTTTCGCGGTCGAGCTGCCCTCGCTGACATTCCAACCGGATGACCACTCGGTCGATAACCTGATCGCCGCGATCGTCTTCGGCGATGGTGCGGGTGCTGCCGTGCTACGCGCTGGCGACATGCCGACCGGCTGGACGGTGGAGCACTGCGGGACGATGCTGGTACCGGAGGGCGCGCGGCATCTCGGCTACGAGCTGCGCGATGGGGGACTTCGGGTGGTCCTCAGCCGTGAGCTGCCGCAGATGGTGGAAGCCCACCTGCTCGAGGCGGTCGAATCGTTCCTTGCTGTCGCCGGCACCACCCTGGCGGAGATCGACCTGGTGGCCGCGCATCCAGGGGGGCCAGGCATCTTCGATGCGATCGAGCGAGCGCTGCGGCTTCCGCCCGACGCCCTCTCCACCTCGCGCCGAGTGTTCAGCGAGGATGGGAACGCCTCCAGCGCCGGAATCTTCTTCGTGCTGGATGCCGCGGAAAAGATGCGGTCGTCCGGGCGCGTGCTGGCGATCGCCTTTGGACCCGGGCTGTCGATCGAACTGGCGCTGCTGCGCCTGACGTTGTGAGGGCCGGCCCTTACGCCATCGTGCTGTTCGTCTTCGGTGCCCAGCGCGGCATCGAGCTGGTCTATTCGGCGCGGAATGAACGCCTGATCCAGCGCCGCCAGCCGGACGCGCCACAAGCCGGCCGTTCGGTGTTCCAATGGATCGCCCTTATCAATGTCGGCCTGTTCACGCTCCCGGCAGTGGAGCGGGCGCTCCGCCGCCGCCCGCCGCCGCCGCCGGTCGCCGCGATCGGATGGCTGGCCGCGGTGTCCGCCGTCGCTCTCCGCTTGAGCGTGCTGGTGAGCTTGCGTGACTCGTGGACCGTGCGGGCGCTCGTCCCGAGCGACCTGCCCGTCGTCGACCGGGGCCCCTACCGGTTCATCCGTCATCCAAACTACGTGGCCCTGGCGCTGGAGTTTCTTGGCTTGCCCCTGATCGGCGGGGCCTACCTGAGTGCGCTGGGCCTTGGTGTGGCCAATGCCGGGCTGCTTGGCCGGCGGATCAGGGAAGAGGACGCCCTGTTGATGGCGATCCCGGCTTACCGCGAGCGGATGGGGGATAAGCCACGCTTCGTGCCGCGCCTGGTCAGCGGCCGGTGAACATCCGCAACCACTCCCGCGGGCTGATTCGGTTGAAGCCCCAGTAACCGAACCCAATGCCGAGCAGCTTGGTCAGCATCCCGGGAGCGCGCTCGTGACTGTGGAGGCCACGCTCCACGATTGCCGGCGTTCGGGTCAGTCGCAGAAAGAGTGAGGCGACCCGACGCGGGTCCTTCGTGAGATGCCGATGCGCTTGCCGGTAGGCGCGCTCGGGATTCGACGAATCCAGCGCCAGCGCGAAGGCGCGCGCCTGCCGCAAGCCGGCGGCGATACCCTCCCCCGTGATCGGGTCGGTGAATCCGCCGGCATCGCCCACAAGGAAGATGCCGCGCTCGGCGACCGTCGACGCGCGATACCAGAACGGTCCGGCGGCCGCGACCGACCCGACCAGTTGGGCATCGCCGAGCTCGGGACGGAGCGACAGCACGATCTCGCGGTAGCGCGCGGCAAGCCGACCGCTGAATTCCCCCATGCGGGGCTGGTAACAGAGGAGGCCGATCATCCGTTGATTGCCGGCCACCGGGCCCTCGTACACCTCGAGGTCATGGTCGAACGTGATGCGGACCCAGGGGTCGACCGGCCCGTCGACTTCCCAGTGCGCGACGATCCCGTAGCGATGCGGCGGCCGAGGTCCGACGGTCCAGCCCAGGCGATGGCGAAGACCCGAGCGTAAGCCGTCGGCGACAGCGACGAACCGTGCCCGAACGTCGCCACTCGTCGTCGAGACGGTGGACCCGCCGGGATCTTCACGGATATCCCGGACTTCGGTGCGCTGGCAGAATTCGATGCGTGGATCGCGGCTGAGCGCATCGGCAAGCCGGGCATCGAAGTCCAGCCGCCGGATGCCGAGTCCGGCCTGATCGCCGCGATGTTCCGGGAACGGGACGGCGACCAGGGGCTGGTGGGGAAGCCCGAACTGTACCCCGTTGAGTGGGGGCGCCCCCTGGGCGGTGACGATCGCGTCGAGCCCCAGCTCCCGGAGCGGCGACCGGCCGCTCGGCATCAAGCCTTCGCCGCATGGCTTATCACGCGGGAAAGCCTGCTTCTCCAACACGACGACCCGGCGGCCCCGGCGCGCGGCAAAGAGTGCGGCGGCGGCCCCGGCTGGCCCCGCGCCGACCACCGCCACGTCGGCATCGATCCCAGACCAGCCCGCCATGGCCATAACGATAATGAGCGGATGTGCCGAAGCATCAAGACGCTGCGCCGCAAAGAAAGCAAGCCGACCGAGCAGGAAATCCACGACGCCGCCCTGCAGTTCGTCCGGAAGATCAGTGGCTACCGGGCACCATCCCGGGCCAACGCCCCGGCGTTCGATGCGGCAGTAAAAGAAGTCAGCGCCAGTTCGCGACGCCTGCTGAGCGGTCTGGCGAGTTAGGCGACGCCGACCGGGAGGCGGAGCTCGAACGTCGAGCCCTTCCCGGGCCGGCTCGACGCGAGCTGGAGCGATCCGCCCATCTGCTCGGCGAGGCCACGACTGAGGTAGAGCCCGAGACCGGTGCCGGGCTTCTCGAGGACGCGCCGGTCTGTGCCCCGGGCGAAACGGCCGAAGATGCGGCCCTGGTCCTGCGACGAGATGCCGATCCCGTCATCGACGACAGTGATCGCGACCTGGTCGCCGTCGCGGCGCCCCGTCACTCGAACCATCGGTGGGTGGTCGCTGTAGACCAGCGCGTTGTTGATCAGGTTGTCCAAGATTTTGCTTACCAGCGTCCGGTCGGCTCGCACCTCGATGTCATCAGCGATGTCGGCCTTGAGCGTTCCCCTGGACAGCTCGGCGCGCGGACGGGCTCGCACCAGCGCTTCCTGCACGACGTCGGTCACCAGGAACCGGTCCGCACTGGGCTTCAGCGCGCGTCCCTCGAGTCGGGCGACCGTCAGCAGCTCGTCGGCCAGGGCCTTGGCTTCCTCCGTCTTGCGCTGGGCGGTCTGCAGTACCCCTTTCAACGGCTCCGTCAACTCCCCGAACCCACCTTCGAGCGCCATCGCCAGGTAGCCGCCGGTGACCGTCAGCGGGGCGCGCAGCTCATGAACCGCGATGCTCATGAACTCACTCTTCGCCCGTTCCGCCTCCTGCGCCTGCGCGATCAGGCGGGCATTGCGAAGCAACAGGGCGCCGAGCGTCGACAGCTGCTGGAGCGATTGGACGGCCGCGGGATCGAACGGCTCGTCCTTGCGGCGGCCCATCGCCAGCAGGCCGATCGTCTCGCCGCCGATCGCCAGTGGCGCCACCAGGAATCGTCGAAACGGTTGCACGATCGACTCGAGTCCCTCGGGAGCGCCGGTGTATTCGGCGGCGGTGAGCTCGACGGATTTGCCCGTCTTCACACCGGCGAGGACTTTCGGCGCGATTGGCCAGCGCGTTCCCACGGCTGCGCCGCTCGTCGTCGACTCGAGCACCATGTCCGTCCCCTCGAGACGGGCCACTGATGCACCGTCGGCGCCGACCGATGCGAGCGCCCGCTCGAGCAGGCGTCCCAGGACCTGGTCGATCTGCACCTGGCTGGCGACATCCTCCGCGGCCTCGACGGCGGCGCGCAACCGAGCCGCCGTCTCGTCAGCCCGTTTGCGGGCGGCCTCGCCTTCCTCATAAAGGCGTGCGTTCCGGAGCGCCAACCCGGAGATGGCGCCCAGCAGGGTCAGCGGTGCCAGGTCCTCGTTCGTGAACGGGTGGTCCTCGTACCGGCTGAGGACCAGCATGCCGATTGCCTTGCCTCCGTGGACGAGCGGGATGACGGCGACATGGCGGACGTTGGCGATCGCCTGCCGAAACTCGGGCGCAGCCTGCTCGCTGGCGAGCCCGCCACCGATCATTGGTTGCATCGTTTCGATCGCCTTCTTGACCAGCGGTTGGCCGGCGAAGTAGTCGAGGGAGTACCGCTGGCCGACCCATGTCACCTGTCCGTCCCGACCGTGGGTGGCCTCGACGATGACATGGTCGTCGCTCAGACTGGAAAGGGTGGCGCGATCGGCCTGTAGCGCATGGATTCCGCGCTCCAGGATGCGCGCGATAACCTCGCGAGGATCGAGTGATCCGGCGACGTCGAGCGCCACCTTGACCAGCTCCTCGAAATCATCATCCGGCCTGGCGGGCTGAGGCGACCGGGCTACCGACGTGGCGGGTCACTCCTGGGCCAAAACGGCACCATAACGCCGGAAAGATTACCGCAGAAATGGCCGCTTAACAGTGCACCCCGCTGATCGGAAAGCTTCGAAGTGTCACGCCCACCGCCGCGCCTGCCGTCGGATCGCTCCAGAAGAGCCGATCCCCGATCAAGCGGGGGCTCGCCGACCATTCGCCACCGGAAATCTGGGGCGCCGCCGCGACCGGGCACCAGGCGGTGGCACCGGAGCCCAGAAGATACCAGCGCGAACCTGCCACGAGCAGCCGTCCATCGGGAAGGATCTGTAGCGACCCCTGCGCGTTCCCGGGATCGGCATCCGCTCCGGGTAGTAGCGGAAGGGCGACGTCCTCCCAAATGGATCCACCATCCGAAGACCACGTCAAGGTGTGCTCTCCCATCTGATCGACGGCGACCATGCCGTTGGAATCGAGGCCCACGAGTTCCGACGTTGTACAGGCGCCCAGCCGGCCGGGCCAGCCAGGCGAGGTCCAGGACTGCCCACCATCGGTGGAGATTTCGATGGCCTGCCATTCTCCGACGGCCATGCAACGACCGTTGTCCTGTGGTCCGAGGCCGATGCACGGTCCGCTGACCGGACAGCGCAGGCTCGCTGCCGGCCAGGTTCTGCCACCGTCCGTCGTTTGCTCGACCAGAAATGCTGGTGGCTGGCTTGAATCCGTCGTCGCTTGCGACCAGAAGAGCGCCTGGACGCCGGCCGGAGACACGCGAAATCCTCCGAACCGGCCCATCTCGGATTTCGCCGGCACCGGCACCGGCTGCCAGGTCCGGCCCGAGTTGCGCGTGACGTAGGCGACGAAGTAGAACGGTGGAGGCCCGGAATTTCGGGGAACCGCGCTGAAGACCGCATAAAGGGTCGCCGGGTACCTGGAGTCCAGCGCGACGCTTGTGCAGGTCAGCGGGCTGGCCGCGAATGAGCCCGGAATCGGGTAGTTGGTGGGCGCCGATGCCGCCCGCACTCCGGCGAGCGAGATGGTGGACCAGGTGCTTCCGGCGTTGGTCGTGAGCTTGATCGCACCGTTGCCGCAATAGGCGAACCGCCGCGAGTTGCCGGGGTCCACGCCGATCGGGTCCATCCCGGTGCGCTGAATCGTCACCGGATGCATGGCCGGAAGGCTGGCCAGCGCGGGCGCGGCGTTGACGACGAACGGCATTGAGGCGATCGGTGGCGGTAACGATGAGCCCAGTTTGCTTTGCGGCGGATGGCCCTCGATCGCCATCTGGAGAAACCCTCCTCCGTTCAGGCCGGTCAACGGCGCCCATCCGTTGACGGCCAGCAGCGTGCCCGGCGGTCCTTTACCTGGGCTCGCCTCCAGGACGGCACAGTTTGCGTCCGTCTGGCAGAGGCCGCTGCCGCCTCCTGTCAGTTCGAAATATCCTTCGAGGCCGACGTCAGTGCACAGTCCGCTCGGCTTTTCGAATGTGGTGGCGCAGGGAACGACGACGGGATAGCGTCCGGGGCGAAGGGGCGTTACCCGGGTGCCGGTGAACCACGGCGCGGCCGGGACTGTGAAATGCAACGTGAACTTGCCCGGGGTTGAGCTTGACCATTCGATCTCGGACGTGCCGGCCAGCGCGTTACACCCGGCCCAACAGAGGTCGCTGTACAGCACCCGGCGAGATTCAGGCGAAGTTCCGGGCACGAAGGCGCTTACCGCCACCACCGTGCCCGGCGGCCCCGACGGTGGCGTAAGGGTGATCCAGCTGCCCGGCGGATTGATGGTTCCGACGATCGCGGTTTTGGAGAACGAACGGGCGGTGATCTGGTAGCTTCCGGCGGCAACGGGACCGACCCGGAGGCAGGCGGAGAAAGCGCCATCGTTGGCCTGAGTTGTCCCGAGGTTGTCGCTGATAGCCTCGGCCTGCGCGCACGTGCGATGAGCAATTGGGACGGAGGAGGGCAGGCTTGACGCCGTTGCCTTTCTGGGAAGATGGCTGGCTTCGATGCCCAGCGAGACCGCCATGACGACGATCAGCACCGCGCCGGCAAGCTGCGCTCTCCAGGTCTTCATCGGCCGAGTTCGCCTCTACAACGAGGGAACCCGGCCGAAGTTACAGCATTGGTCTCTGCGTTACCGGGTGGCGAAGGCGAAGAGGGGATTCGGCTTTCCAGTCTCCGCGTACTGCTTGAGGCGCTCGACGATCAGGCCCCAGGTGTAGTTGATGCTGCCCAGGTCATCCTGGGAGACGCTTGCCGGCCAGTCGCCGTGGCGGAAGGTCAGGCTGGTCTCCCCGTTCTCGGCGGGGGAGAGGTCCCAGCTCACCGTCGTATCGCCCCAGTTCGGGAAGTCCGCGAGGCCGGTCCATCTGACCCGCTTGCCGGGAACCAGTTCGTCGACCCGCATCCGCTGGGTCGGCCCACCAAAACCGAAGCTCGCGATAGAGCCGACTTTCGCCTCGGCCTTGCTCTCGGAGGTCCAGAAGGCTGCCAGCCCCTGGGCCGTGGAGACCGCCTTGTAGATCGTCTCCGGCGTCGACTTGACGTTGACCTGGTGCACGAGTGGAGCGGCCATGCTAGCATCCTCCTAAAGGAAAGACTTAATTAAACTGTAGCTTAAATAAGTCGATCCAGGAATGCAAGTGCGAACTCGAACCAGCCCAGTGGCCCTGGAGGACGCGATGGACGCGATCGCCAGTCCTCGACGCCGCCAGATCCTGCGCCTGGTCTGGGACGGGGAACGCTCGGCCGGCGAGATTGCCGCCGCCTCCGACGTCAGCTGGCCGGCGGTCTCCCAGAATCTCGGCGTCCTCAAGCGGTCGGGTCTTGTCATCGAACGCCGCGCCGGCACCCGTCGCTTCTACCGGGCGGATCGACTGGCACTGGGCCCACTCGAGGTGATCCTGCGGCAAATGTGGGTGAGGGACGTCGGCCGGCTCAAGGAGCTTGCCGAACGGGAAGCCCGCTCTCGGCGGCGACGGCATGATTGACGACCTGACCGGCGCGATCGAGATTACCCAGCGGATCGAGGCTCCGCCCGAAATCGTGTTCGCCTACCTCACCGACAGCCGCCGTTTCGTGAAGTGGATGGGGGTGGGCGCCGAGCTCGACCCGCGGCCCGGAGGGCGGTATCGGATCGACGTCGACGGCGAGCACATTGCGACCGGCCACTATCGAGAGATCGAACCGCCCCGTCGCCTCGTCATGACCTGGGGCTGGGAGGGCCATCCGACGGTTCCGCCTGGATCGACCACCGTCGAGATCACGCTGACGCCTGACCAGGGTGCGACGGTCCTGACCCTGCGTCACCTCGGGCTGCCGGACGAAGGCGAGCGGCGCATCCACACTGAGGGCTGGAACCAGTACACCGGCCGTCTCCGCGAGGTCGGTCGCGGAACCTGACGGATCTTTGGGAGGTAACGGTGGCATGAGGGCGGCTCTCGCCACCATTACCTCCTTATTACTCAGCGCGTGCTCGGGGCAGGCGGCCGCTCGACCGACAACGTCGTCGACGACCCAGACGACCGCCGCGTCGGTCAGTGCCGACGGCTGCGGCGTCACGGCGGTCGTGAGGGGTGGCGTCCCCGGGTGGCTCGACGAGGCCGGTGGCCACAACAATCCCACCGGGTTGCGCTACGTCATCGGGCATCCGGCGCTGGCGGCGGGATTCCTCTTCGGCGATCCGCTACGTGTGGGCCATCCTGAAAATCCGGCGAACAAGATCCTCTGGGTCGTTCGAACGCCCCGTCAGGGCTCGCAGCTGGTTGTCGACGGCCATCCTCTCGGCGCGACAGAGCCCCAGGTTCACCTTGCGCAACCGGCAAACTCCAGCCCCGGCGAGATTTATCCGAGCATTGTCGACGTACCAACCGCCGGTTGCTGGCAGTTCGACCTGCGATGGGCGCACAGTCATGCCCAGGTTGAGCTCAATTACATCTAGCGCAGGGGCATGTGCACGTCGGATCCCAGGTTGCGAATTGCCTCGCCGACCCCGCGGTAGAACGTCGGATAGGCGTAGATCAGGTGCCGAAGGTCATCGATCGGGATCTGGCTCTTGATGGCGAGCTCGAAGATGCCGAGGATGTCGCCGCCGCGCGGGCCCATCGCCGTCGCCCCTACCAGCATGCCGCGATCGGCATCCGCGACCACCTTGATCAGCCCGTCATTGCCCGGGCCGTGGATCCACCCGCGGGAGGTGACCGACGCCTTCTGGATGCCGGTGCGGACGTTGATCCCGTTCTTGCGCGCCTGCTCCTCCGTCATTCCGGCGGCACCCACCTCGGGATCGGTGAACGTCACGCGCGGTTTCGCCCGGTAGTCCGCGCCCGGCCCCGGATATCCCAGGATGTCATTGACCGCGATGTCGGCGTGGTACATCGCCATGTGGGTAAAGCCACCGTTGGTCGTAACGTCGCCGATGGCCCAGAGTCGATCACCGACTCTCAAGTGGTTATCGGGCTCGAGGAAACGCGCCGAGGGATCGAGGCCGACCGTCTCGAGGCCGAGGTCCTTCAGGTTGGCGCGGCGACCCGTCGCGACCAGCAACCGGTCACCCGTCACCTGACGGCCATCATCGAGGTTGACCGTCACCGCATCGCCTCGTGGCTCGACCGACTTCGCGTGGACATTCAGGTAGAGCTCAATGCCGTCTCGCTCCAGCACCGTGGCGAGGACGGCGCTCGCCTCCGGTTCCTCCATGGCGAGCACGCGATTCATCCCTTCGACGATCGCGACCTTGACGCCAAACCTGGCGAACACCTGGGAGAGTTCGAGCCCGATCGGCCCACCGCCGAGGATGATGAGCGAGGCGGGCAGGTGTTCGGCCTTGACGGCCTCGCGGTTCGTCCAGTATTTGATCCCATTCAGGCCGGGGATCGGCGGGACGGCCGGCGACGTCCCGGTAGCGATCACGACCGCCCGTGACGCTTCGTAGACCGTGCCGTTGACAGAGACCCTGTCCGGACCGGCGAGCTTCCCCGCTCCCCGAACAAAGCGGCCGCCCCTTTTTTCGAAACGCTCGACCGCAACACGGTCGTCCCAGTTGTCGGTCGCCTCTCTTCGGATTCGGCCGGCCACCGGACCCCAATCCGGCGTGATGGTCGAGTCCCCCGCAAAGCGAGGAATGCGACGGCAGCCGTAATAGGGGCACTCGCCGCCCACCAGGTGGCTTTCGATGCCGACCACCTTGAGACCGTTTTCGGCGAGGCATTCAGCGACTTCCTCGCCGCCCACACCCATGCCGAGAACGACGGCGTCGACCTGTTCAGCCATTTCGCCTGGCGTCGCTGGTCGTGGCCCGTCGAGCCGCCGCCACAGCCTCCTCCAGCGCCTGATCGAGAGTCAGGGCTTGCCCCTCCGTCCAAACTTTCTCGGCGTCCTGCGGGCTCAATCCTTCGCGCCCGGTGCGACCCTCCTGCTCGCTCAGGAGTTGCCCGATGCCGGTTCCGGTCGACCGCTGATGCACCCTGGCCGCGCTCGCCAGCCGCGTCGCCGTCCCCGGATCCCCGTCGGCTCGAATAACCTGCGAGAGATTGTCAAGCTGTAAGACCATGCCGGAAACGTCTCCGCCCTCCTTGAAGAGCTCGATGGCTTCAAGAAAGTCCTTGCGAGCGGCCTCGATGTCCCCCATCTTGAGCGACACGAGACCGTGGGTATGGAGGGCCCAGCCGAGGCCGAACCGATCGTCGACGGTTCGGAAGACGGCGTGGGATTCTTCGAGCGTTACTTTGGCCGTTGGGTACTCACGGTCGAAGTAGTAACCATTGCCGAGTCCCCAGAGCGTCCGCCCGACGCTCGATTGGTCACCGAGCTCTCGGAACAGCGGTAGGGCCTCGAGCAGCAACTGCCGGGGCCGCTCTGACTCACGCATGTTTACCACGTTGGGGAAAGCCGCGTTGTAGAGTGCGTTGGCCAGGGCCTGCTTGTCGCCGGTGGTGCGGGTCAATTCGAGACATTCGTCATAGAAGCGCTGCGCCGACTCCATGTCCGCCTGCCAGTAGGCGAGGCCGCCCGCCGCTTCTAGAGCCTGCAGCCGCTCCACCGGGTAATCCCGGCTTTTCGGCAGCGCCAGCGCCGCAGCCACTCGGGCGCGCCCCTCGTGGATGTGGCCGCGCATCTGCCAGAAGCGCCACAAACATGCCGACAGCAGCATGGCGTTTTTTGCATCACCCGTGGCCAGTGTCCAGTCAAGCGCCGCGCGTAAATTGTCATCCTCCATCTCGAGGCGGTCGAGCCACTCTTTGCGTCGGCTGCCGAACACATACGGTTGAGCCTGCTGCACCAGGGCGATGAACGCCTGCACGTGCCGGTCCTTGATGGCCGCCGCTTCGTCACTCTGCTCCAGCTGCTCCGCCGCGAACTCGCGGATCGTCTGCAGCATCAAAAAGCGTGGCTCACTGAAATCGGGAAGCCGCCGGACCAGGCTCTGGTCAGCCAGCTGGTCGAGCATGTCGATCACATCGCCGCCGATGTCATCCGGCGGGCCGCAGACGGATTCGACCTGCTCCAGGCTGCCGCCCCGGGCAAAAACGGAGAAGCGGGCGAGCAGACGCCGGCCGGGCGCATCGATCATCTCGTAACTCCACTGGATCGCTCCGCGGAGAGTCTGCTGACGGCTCGGAAGGTCGCGAGCCCCGCTGCCGAGCGCGGTCAGCGATTTCTCCAACCGACTCAGGAGAGCCTGCGGCGAAAACAGTTTGATGCGCGCCGCCGCCAGTTCGATCGCCAGGGGCAGACCGTCAACCCGCTCGCAAATGCCGGCGATCGCCGGTGCGTTTTCATTGGTGGCTCTGAAATCCGGCTTGACGGCGACCGCCCGTTCGATGAAGAGCCTCACCGCCTCGAACTGTGAGAGGGCGGACAGACTGGGCAGCGCCTTGAGGTCGGGCACCGCGAGGGGCGGTACGGGAAACTCCTGCTCGCCGTAAACGCGTAAAACCGATCGGCTGCTGACCAGCACCCGGAGGCCCGGGCTGCCCTCCAAGAGCATTATCGCGAGGGGGGCCGCCGGGAGCAGTTGCTCGAAGTTATCGAGCACCAGCAGCGTCCGTTTGTCATGCAGATGTTCAAGCAGCGCGTCGATCGGGCGGCGACCGCCGGTCGAGGAGATCGCCAGTGCCTGCGCGATCGCCGAGGGCACCAGTTCCGGATCCTGGACGGCTGCCAGGGGTACGAAGTAGACACCGTCCGGGAACTGATCCATGACATCGGCCGCGATTTGCAGGCTGAGCCGTGTCTTGCCCGTGCCGCCGGGGCCGGTGAGTGTCAGCAGCCGGGCTCGGCTCAGCAGCTCCCTACCCTCACGCACCTGGTCGTCGCGGCCGATGAAACTCGTCATCTGCGTGGGCAGGTTGTTCGGTGTGGCTTCCAGGGTGCGCAGTGCCGGAAATTCGCCCGGCAGCCCGTCGATGTTGAGCTGGTACAGCCGTTCCGGACGGGCGAGATCTTTGAGCCGATGCAGCCCGAGGTCCTTGAGCGTCAGGCTGGATGGAAGCACGTGATCGACGAGTGCGCGCGTCGTTTCCGAGACGAGCACCTGGCCGCCGTGCGCCGCGCTGGCGACCCGGGCGGCGCGGTGGACATCGAGGCCGAGGTACTCGTTACCGACGAGCGTCGCCTCGCCGGTGTGCAGCCCGATGCGCACCTGAACGCGCCCTCCCTCGGGCCATGCATGAGATTGCAAGGCCTGCTGCGCCGCCGCCGCGCCGCTGCAGGCATCCAGCGCGCTGCCGAACACGATGAAGAATGAGTCGCCCTCAGTGCGCAGCTCGTTGCCGCCATGCTCGGCCAGCGCCTGGCGAAGCACCGTGTGATGGGCGAGCAGCACGTCGGGGTAGCGCTCGCCGAGCTGCTGGATGAGTCGCGTCGAGCCTTCGATATCGCTGAAAAAGAAGGTGACGGTACCGGTAGGCAGGCTCATGCCGGGGACGGGGATGCGCTCAGCACTGGATCCAGAATCCCGCCCAGCTCACGTTGATATTGCGTCCCGGTGAAGTCGAGAAGTGGATGCGGTGCCAGTAGACGTTCGCTCACGACGCCGTTCTTACGCAGGTACACGGCGGGATACGGGTCGCCCTGTCCGTTCGACTCCAGCGCGACGGCCACGGCGTCCGGCCCACCCGCGTCGATGAAGTAGGAGAGGGGCAGGATTCCCTCGTCACTGATGCCGCGATCCCCGTCCACGTGCACCACCCGCGCCAGGTAGGAGCGCTGGTGCCAGAGCTCGGGGCCGTGGCTCAGCTCGTTCAGCAGGAAACGCACCGTCTCAGCGGGCTGCAGTTGCGGCCGCGGAATGCGCACATCGAACCGAGTCTCGGCCAGGTGGCGGGCGAGGACGCGGGCGTTGTAACGATAACCCTGGACGGCACCGGAGTTGCTCGGAATACCGTGCTTCTTCAGTCCGGGCGAGCCCTGGTTGAGAGTGCCCGCAAAAAAGAGGCCGGGAACTGTCGCGCTTTCCCAGAACGGGGTTTGGGCGGGAAGGTGGCTCTGGCCGAAGGTGGCAACCCCAAGCGCGGGCAGGTCGCGCAGCGGACTGACGAACCCGGTCGCGGCGATCACATCATCGGCCGCCATGGGCAGCTCTCGACCGTCCGTCGCGTTGCGGGTCCGCACAATGAATCCGGCTCCCTCCTGGCGGACCTCCTCGATGGTCGTGTCCAGGATGATCACCCCGCCCGCCAGGGCGGCATCTTCGTAGGGCTGGACATAACGCGCCCGCACCCCGACCAGCGTTCGGGTGTTCACGGACAGCTTCGTCGCGCCGGGCGAGGCGAGCACCAGCTGGCGCGCCCAGGGCAACAGGCCGGTGGCGATCTCAAAACCTGAATTCTGTTTGCCCACGATGAAGACCCGGTGATCCTTGTAGCTCTCGACCGGACGGAAGTCGCCGTAGTGTGGCACCTGGTCGAGTCCGGGGATCGGCGGCCGGTAGGGATGCGCCACACCGACGGCGAAAACCACGACCGGCGCGCGGTATTCACCGTCGGACGTGGTGAGGACGAATTCCTGGCCCCCACCCTGCCCTCCCCCGCGAGCGGGGGAGGGAATTGCCCTTGTCGATTCCCAGTGACAGCCATAGCGAACCCGGATACCGGTTCGCTCGGCGAATGTTTCCAGGCCTTTCTGCATCTCGGGCCGGGATGGGAAGTACGAAGTGCCGTCCATCAGGGGAGGCATGATCGCCCGGTGCGCGTCCTCTTCGGGGATCAGGCTGTTCCAGTCATATCGTTCGTACGCCCGGGAGGTGCGCGGCACGCCGGTGAACGGCTTGGTCCAGCTCAGCATTCGCTGGAATACCGGCCAGCGGCGGAACATGCCACCCGGCGCCGCGTCGTCCGAGAGCACGGCGTGATCGATACCCAAACGGCTCAGGGAGTAGCTCAATTGCAGTCCGCCGGGGCCGCTGCCCACGAGCACGAGTCGATAACGACCGGGGGGAAAAGGCTTTTGCGCTAGCTCAGCCACTTGGTTGTGTTCTTGAGTTTCCGCGCCTCCCCCTGCAGCAGGCGATACATGACTTTTGGATGGGCGGTCAGGAATCCCTCGAGCTGACCGCCTGGCAAGACTAGGCAGCGAAGCGGCGTCGCGGCGACGATGTCGGCGATCGGCACCTCGCCGAGCAGACACGAGATTTCCCCGAAATAATCACCGGCCTTGAGGGAGCTGCGGTCGACACCGTTCACCCGGATGGCCGCGGTCCCCTCCAGAATGATGTAGAAGCCGGAGCCACTGACGCCCTGCCGGAGGATGCGCTCGCCTTCCCCGAAGAAGGTCTCGTCGAAGAGGTGCGCGACCTCCTCGAGTTGAGGACCGTTCAGGTCCGCGAAGAGCGAGAAGGCCGCGATGGTGTTGACGACGTCGTCTCGAACCGCCATCAGGCCGGCTCCTTGGCTGGAGGACGCGCGGTTCCGGGCTGGGTCCGTCGCTCCGCGGCGGCGGCCGATTGCGGATTGCGGATGCCGATGGCATTCACGATTGCCCCCGCCAAGAGCAGCGCGGCTCCGACGAGCATGGCCAGGTGGAAGGCATCGGTCGAGGCGCTCCGCACGATGGTAGCCAACGCCGGATCGCCGGAGGGGTTCAGCGGGCTGACCAGTTGACGGAAGCGCGGCGCCGTCACATCTAGACCGGGTCGTTGCATCGCCAACCCGTTGTAGAAGCTGATGGTGATGAAGATGAAGATCGCGGCTCCGGCTAGCTGCGGCCCCACTCGAGAGATCGCGTTGTTGATCGCCGACGCCAGGCCAGATCTGTGCCCGGGGACAGACCGCATCAGTGCGGTCGTCAGCGGGGCGACCGTCATCATCAGGCCGATGCCGAAGAGGATGCCGCCCGGCAGCAAATCGGTGACGTATGAGACGGGCGGCACGAATGTCGCCGGATTGCCCGGTTGGAAATGCCAGGGCGCGCTGGTTGCAGGGATGCGGGCGAACCAGAGCACGCCGAGCGCCATGATGGCGGGTCCAATCGCCATGAACCAGCGCGGCCCGTACTTCGCCGCAAAACTGCCGAAACGCGCCGAGAAGAAGATGAGGAACAGCGTCCCGGGGATCCCGGCCAGGCCGGCGCCGGCGGCCGTGTAGCCGAGGGTGCCCTGCTGAAAGATCGCCAGGTAATAGAAGGTGACGTAGAGCGCTCCGTAGATGAGGAGCGTGGAGATGTTGGTGACAGTGAAGTTGCGCGACTTGAAGAGAGCCAACGGAATCAGCGGATGCGGCGCGCGCGCCATCCACAGCGGCAGCACCGCGGTGAACACGATGCCAACACCAAGGGCGATGAAGCCGAGGGGGTCACGCCAGTCGCGCTGCTGACCGTAGATCACCCCGAAGGCGAGCCCACCGACCGCAAGCGCAACGATGACCGAACCGATCCAGTCGAACGCGCCGGTCGCCTCCTCGTCGCGGCTCTCCGGAACGTGCTGGTAGGTGGCCCAGAGCGCGACCAGGATGAGCGGCACGTTGATCAGGAAGGCGGCGCGCCAGGAGATCGAGTCCACCAGAAAGCCACCCACGACCGGGCCAAGGATGGTGGTCGCCCCCGAGGCGCCGGCCCAGATGCCAAAGGCGCGCCCCTGCGCCTCGCCTTCGAAGTTGGCGGTGATCAGCGCCAGCGATCCGGGGACCAGCAAGGCGCCGGCGGCGCCCTGGAAGATCCGAAAGAGCACTAGCAGCTCCATGTTTGGAGCGAGCCCGCAGAGTACGGAGGTCGCGCCGAAGCCGATCAAGCCGAAGATGAACATCCGCTTGCGGCCATAGAAATCGGTTAGCGCGCCCGCGAGAATCAGCAGGGCGCTGAGGGTCAGCAGGTACGCGTTGTAAACGTAGGACTGCCCTTCCAGGACGCCGAACCAGAGTCGCGGAAGATCCCGGCCTATCCGGGGCAGGGCGACATTGACGACTGTCGAGTCGAGGAACACGATGCCGGATCCAAGCACGGCCGCAACCAGGATCCAGCGGCGCCGATCAGTCATCCGTCCCCTCCTGATCCGTCTAGCAGTCTGCGCAGATTGTAGGGCGGGCGTGGTCGAAAGGTCACAACTCGAATGCGATCAGCCGCCGGCAGTGCCGTAGAGGAAGTGCCCGGAGCG
>VBEE01000024.1:0-16390 GCA_005881715.1 Chloroflexota bacterium
TGGGGTGGCCGAGTCCGGCGGCGAGGAAAACCAGCGAGGGCCGCAGGCGCTTCCCGCCGGCTTCCAGGATCTGCTCCATCGCCTCCGCCACCGGCCCGAGATCGGCGCGGACCGTCTTATGCAGGCGATCCTCGAAATCCTCCAATTCGGCTCGGATGGGCGCAATGAAGTCCGTCCCGGTCATGGTCGCCGTCACGCCGCTCCCTCCCGGCCGCTCATCGCTTCAACCAGCTCGAGGCGGACGGTCGTGATGGGTGGCAGGTCCTGGCCGAAGAGAATGCGGGCCACATCCGTGAAGCGCTCCGGCGAGCCGGTCACGTAGATCTGGTGCCGAGCGGCGCCGGGTTCGGCGGACTCCAGGCCGTTGCGGGCGAGCTTCGCGGATGGCGTGCAGGTATTCCTGGCTTTGCAGCGTGCCTTCAGTTGAAATCACGCCGACGCGTTTGTTGCGGGTGGCCGCAACGGCCGCCTCAGCCCCAGGCGTGATGACACCGATGATCGGGATGTCGAAGACTTCGCGAGCGGTGTTCAGGGCGGCGGCCGTCGCCGTGTTGCAGGCGATCACCACCAGCTTGACATCGAGCTTTTCGAGGAAACGAATGATGTTCAGGGCGAAGTGCCGGACCTGCGCCTGGTAGCGCGGCCCGTAGGGAAAGTGCCCGAGGTCGGCGAAGTAGATGGTGGACTCGTTGGGCAGCTGACGCTGCAGCTCTCGAAGAACGGTGAGGCCGCCCACGCCCGAGTCGAACACCCCGATGGGGCGCGGGTCACTCATTTGGCAGCCATCTTAACAATCCCTAATTCAATTTGACCTCAGCGACGCGTCGCTGACAATCGGGCCGCGAATCGATCCGCAGGCGATTTACACAGCAAGTGGGTGCGCTCTCGCACAGTTGTACCGGTGATGAAGCCCCACGTCCGACGCGGTCGCGGCGCAAAAGAAAAGCGCATCGAGCGCGCCAAAGCGCGGCGGGCCGCCCCCCAGAAGCAGGCGGCGTAGCGCGCCCGACGGAAAACCGCCCACACCGGGTGGGGGCTTCGCGCAACGCTCTGCTTTGAACCGTTACTCGTCCTCAATACCGCTCGCGTCCTAGCGGCTAAAAACCGTTACACGGGTCGCGGCAAGCCGGGCGAGGGCCAGCTTTTACGGCCCACGGCCGGCCCAAGCATTTAGCACCCCCGCACCTTGCCACCTTGGGTCATCGCGGGCGTTTGCTTGCGCCCGGAGCGCACGACAAGATGGGCCGCGTTTGTCCGCCTGGCATCGCGAGGCTCCCCGGCCCTTGAAATTTCCCCGCCTGACCGTCGGCCTGCGCGCGGCCATTTTCGTGGCGGCCATCGCCCTGACGATGGCGTTGGCGAACCCGCTGGGTGCGTCGGCCGAGACCACCATGGAGATCGCCCCGATGAGCCAGCAGAACGGCGCCTGGGCCGGGGCACGGCTGGGCACCTCTCCAACCGAAACGATCGGCTCTGCGGGTTGCGCCATCACGGCGGTCACGATGATGCTGCGTCACTCCGGCATCAACACCGATCCCGGCACCTTCAACGCCTGGCTCACTGCCAACGGCGGCTATGCGTTCGACGACGAGCTGATCTGGGATGCGGTGACCCGCTACTCGGGCGGACGGGTTGCGTTCTCCGGCTGGTTTGGTCCGGATCCGAACGTGATCTCACCCGAGCTCGATGCCGGACGCCTCGTGATCGCGGAGGTGCAGCTCGGCGGCAACCAGCATTTCGTCCTCCTCACCGGATATACCTTGAGCAGCGGGCTCGTGATCGATGATCCCTGGTTCGGCGACGTTGTCAGCTTCAATGCCCGCTATGGCGATCCAGCGACCGGAATCCTGTCGATTCGCACCTTCATGGTGCCGGACCCCGTCGCGATGCGCGTCGACGGACGGGTGAACTGGCTCGCCAATGCGATATCCGCCGTACAGCTAGCGCGATGACCAGCGCGTCGCCAGCGAGCGGCACCGTGGTCCGATACTGCGGATATTTCCGTTTGAGCGCGGCAATGGCGCGCTGCCGTTCCGGTCCGTGATCGAGCACGCTCGCCTGGCCGCGCAAGAGCGCGTACCACAGCCGGCCCCAGTCCTCTTCGTAGTGGTCGATCAGGAACGCCGCCGACGGGTTAGCCCGCACATTGCGGACGCGCCGCAGTCTGCTGGGCGGCGTCGATTTCGGCTTGGCATCGATGGCATGGTAGAGCGTGTCGCCCAGCACGACGAAGCAGACCGGCACCAGCGCCGGCTCCCGTCCGTCGGTGGTCGCGAAGTGGCCGACCCGCACGCGGCCCATGCGCCGCCGCAGCCCGGCATCGATCACGGCGATGCCGACATGATCGGACACAGCACCCCCCGGTCGCGAAGAAGAATGGTGATTGCGTTGACTTTTGACACCGGGCCTATATCATTTCCTGTAGATGAGTATCACCGAGTGGTTGCGGGCCCGCGCCGTCGAGCTGGGCGCGTCGTTGTGCGCCGCCGCCATCCTGATTGCCGGGCTCGCCGTGGGGGTCCCCTTCCTGCGCGCCCGGATCCCGGAGGTATTCCTCTACAGCTTCTGCTGTGTGAGTGCGGTGCTGGTTCGGGCCGGCCTCGACCTGGCGGTTCGGGCGCTGATGCTCGGCGCTCGCGCACTGCAGGGCGCCAATATTCTGATATCGCCACTATCAAGATCTCCCGGCGAGATGGTAAGATAGGCGCCACGCGCGAAATCCGCCAGCCGAATCGACGGGTCGGGTCGGGTGAGCCGCCACAAGGGAGGACACGATGGGATATTTGAGAGGTGTGGTGCACGGGATGATCATCGGCGGCGCCGTCGCGCTGCTCTACGCACCCAAGCCCGGACGCGACATGCGCGCCGACCTTTCGGAGCGCCTCGACCAGGTCCGCGGCCAGATGCAACCGGTGCTTGACCAGGCGCAAGGCGTCGTGGATTCCGCGCGGCCACAGGTCGAGCGCGGGATTTCGAAGGCCCAGCAGCAAGCCCAGAAGATCACCAAGCGGGGCAGCGATTCCGGCGGCGGCAGCGCCACCGCGTATGGCGGATCGGCGGGGACGGGCAGCGGGAGCGCACCGAGCCCGGGGGTCTAATCGCCCTGGCGTCGCGACATAGAATGACCGCGTGGCACTGAACGGAGGGGGCATCGTCGTCGCAGGGGGGGTCCGTACCGCCATTGGCAAGTTTGCCGGCGCATTCAAGGACACCCCGACGTCCGACCTGGGGGCGACCGCGATCCGGACGGCGGTGGATCGCGCCGGGATTCCCCCGGGCGTCGTTGACGAGGTCATCCTGGGCTGCGTCGGCCAGGTTGGCGAGGATGCCTTCAACGCCCGCCTGGCAACGCTGAAGGCCGGCCTTCCCGAGACGACAACGGCGTTCAACGTGAACCGGCTGTGCGGATCCGGGTTGCAGGCCATCAACAGCGCCGTCCAGGAGCTGCGCACTGGCGAGGCGCAGGTGGTCGTCGCCGGCGGCAATGAGAACATGTCGATCCAGCCGTACCTGCTTCCCCGGTCCCAGGTCGGCTGGCGGCTGGGCGAAGCGGCGTTGATCGACGGGACCCTGTCGCTGGTGACCGACCCATTCGGCCGCTATCAGATGGGCTGCACCGCCGAGAAGGTCGCCGACCGCTACGGCGTCTCACGGGAGGCGCAGGATACATTCGCCGCCGAAAGCCAGCGCCGGGCGGCCGTCGCCATCGCCGAGGGCCGCTTCAAGGAGCAGATCGTGCCGATCGCCATTCCACAGCGCAAGGGCGACCCGCTGGTCGCCGACGTCGACGAGCATCCGCGACCGGGAACCACCGGCGAGTCGCTCGCCCGGCTCAAGCCGGCTTTTCGAGACGGCGGCAGCGTGACGGCGGGCAACTCCTCGGGCATCAACGACGCCGGCGCGGCGCTGGTGGTGATGACCGGCGCCAGGGCGCAGGAGCTCGGTGTCACGCCGCAGCTCGAATGGGTCGCCGACGCGGTGGCGGGCATCGCCCCCGAAATCATGGGGGTCGCGCCCATCTTTGCCGTCCAGAACCTGCTCAAGAAGGCCGGCATGACGATCAACGATATCGACCTGATGGAACTGAATGAGGCTTTCGCCGCGCAGGCGGTCGCCGTGATCCGCGAGCTGGAGATCGATCCCGAGAAGGTCAATCCGAATGGCGGCGCCATCGCGCTCGGCCACCCGGTGGGCGCCACCGGCGCCATCCTGACCGTCAAGCTGGCATATGAGCTCAAGCGCCGCCAGGCGGAGTGGGGCATCGTCACCATGTGCATCGGCGGCGGCCAGGGGATCGCCACCCTCTTCCGCAACCTGAACTAGGCGCGTCAATGGGGTGGCTGTTTCGGAAGAAGCCCGCAGCCTCGGGAACGGCGGCCATGGACTCCATGGTGCTCGGGCAACTCCATAAGGCGGGCTCCGACCTCGCGCAGCCTCACGAGGTGGACAACTTCCTTTATTTTCCTGATGAAACCACGGCCCGGCTCGCGGCTGACCGGCTGCGGACCTCCAGCAACACGGTCGATGTCGCACCCGGGGCGAAAGGGCGGGATTGGTGCTTAAAAGCGGTGGTGGTCGTGATACCGACGCCACAGAACATTGCCGAGATGCGGGCCCGAATGGAGGCGGTCGCACACGCCCTGAAAGGCGACTACGACGGGTGGGGCGCGCCCATCGTCCCCAGGCCCTAGATCGACTCAAGATCGCTCCTTCCCGGCGGGGATGGCGTCGACCAGCGTTGTACTGGGAGGCATGTCGCGGCCTTACCGCCGTCCAGTTGTCCTCGGTGTCACGCTTGTGCTTTCCGTCGTGGCCCTGGCGCGCTTTGGCATCCCGCTCACGATCCTGGTCATGGCGATCGGCGTCACGGCGGCGGTGCTGGTCGGCCGCCACCAGGCCGGCCTGTTTACGGTCCGCAAGAAAGGCGCGCGGGCCACCGGCTGGCGGCCGACCGTTCAGCATCAGGAACTCCCGACGCCGACCGATGACCCGGTGATCGCGTTCGCCGAGCCTGTGGTCGAGCTCTTTACTTCCCGGACGCCACCGCTCGCGCACCTGCAGCTGAAGGCGGGCCTTCGCAGCCAGCTCGACGGCCTTGCGCTGGGCCGCACCAAGCGGATCATCGAAGCCCCGGACCTGCTGCCCCACGCGGCCGCCGATGCCGAGTCGTGGCCGCATGTCGAGGCCGCCGTCCGCAAGAGCCTGGACCTGGCGCGGGCGCGCGGCGTTGAGCTGCTGCCGGAAGGGCAGAACGGCCTCAACCAGGCGCTGGCGCTCAGCGCCACCCAGGGGGTGCTCCTCGCGGAGTGGCGCCAGCTCGAAGATGGCAAGACGATCTGGGACGGCGCCAGTGCTCGGGTGCGGGCGTCCGACGCCTTCACCATCCAGCGGATCTCGGAGGCCATGGAGCGGCGGCTGTTGCCCGATCTCTTCGCCGGCATCGCCCGCCGACCAGCGGACTTCGAAGTCCGCTTGTTGTTGCCTTACGCACTGGCCACGGCGTTTTACCTGCGGCTGAGCGGGAACCCACCGCACGCTTTTGCCGCCGCGTGATCAAGACTTTCGGTTTTGTTTAACGTGAGGCGGCGCGAGCCGGCTGTTCCTGGTGTCGTTGCAGCGGAAAGCGCACGTAAGAGCGATCGCCGATCCATTGCGTCGGTGGCGCCGCCCACCATTTCGCCATGTTGTTGAGCTGGACCGCGTACTGGGTCCGTAACCGCGAGAATGCGACCCACGACTCTTCCGCTCCCAGCAACTCCCAACCGGCCGCGGCCAACCGTTCCCGAGCCTGGTCAAACTCGTAACGCTCCACCCCGGGATCGTGGTCTTTGGCGATTCGGAAGAACCGGCTCAAATCTTCGACCAGGTGCGTACCCATCGCGAACACCATCTTCGCCGGGCCGCGCGGACCATCCACGACGGTTGTCAGGATGAGGGTGGTCGCGTCCAGCACGGCGCCCAGCGCGCTCACCCACGATTCGTTGTCGTGCGACGACCGGAAGTAGGCGAGAACGGGGTAGGCCAGATGACTATCCAGCACCTCGGCTGCCCATTTCTCCCAGTCGGCGAATAGCCGCGGCAAGTCGTCGACCATTCCAAGCCTCGCCATCGTCTCGAGCAGGTTGACCCCGGACGGCGGCGCGCCGGCCCGGGCGTCGAGCGTCACGATCAGGATCTCGCGCCGCTGGAAGGATCCATAGAGCGAGAATAGGAAGCTGATCGCCAGGGCGATCGTGCCGAGGCCGGTCCCGCCGGCAATCAGGGCCAGCACGCGAGCCAGTCCGGAGGTCGCGACAAAGTCGCCAAACCCGATGGTCAGCACCGAGGTGCCGCCAAAATACAGCGCCGTCGGGAAGTCCTGCACGAGCGGGTGTAGCTGCGCCCGCAGTCCGTAGAAGATCAAGCCGAAACCGAGCACGAGCCCGAACAGCCACAGGACGAGCAAGACCACCACCACGAGCGGGGCAAAGACACCCAGAACACGCTCTCGGTCCGCCGTTGAGCGGGCCCGCAACCCGATCGTTCGCCAGGCCCGCCAGCCGGGCCGCACGATCCAGCGGGTCAGGCGGTAACGCGCCGGCGTTGGCCGCGGGACCACGACGCTCTGAAAGACGTCGTTGAGGATGTAAACGACAACGATGATCCCGAGGATGACTTCAGGCGCCCGGAGCATGGACGCCATACTACCGCCGGCCGAGGCTGGTGCCGGGACAGGGACTCGAACCCTGACGCCCTTACGGGCAGGCGATTTTAAGTCGCCAACGTCTACCTATTCCGTCATCCCGGCGCGAGCAACATTGTAGGGACCGGGGTCTTGCTTTCCAGCGCAGCCTGCGGTAGGCTGCCTGACCTGCAATGCGACGATCCATTCTTCACCTGACGGCGGTCCTGGTCGCGATTGGCGCGCTCAGCAGCGCGCTGGGCTCGGCCGCCCCGCCCTACCAGGCGGGCGCGAGCGAACCGCCGACGCTGACCGCCGCCGTACCCGAGATCACGCTGGGCCCTCGACCGGATCGGGTGCCCGTCTCCACGCCCACACCCGTGCCGTCGCCGGTACGGACGGTTACGCCGCTGCCGACGAGGATGCCGCGGCCCGCTGCCACGTTGCGGCCGCTCCCGGTGCCGGTCATCGCGGCCCAGGAGGTGACGCTCGTCAACCTCGACACCGGCCGCTTTCTCTGGCAATCCAACGCCCGGGCCGCGCGGGCACCGGCAAGCCTCACCAAAATCTTTACCGCCATGGTTGCTGTCGACCTCATCGGGATGAACACGACGGTTACAGTGCCGGCCTCGATCACGCAGCTACCGGCCGACTGGCGAGCGGCTCACCGTGCGAGAGCTCCTTTACGGCGTCTTCCTCAACTCCGGCAACGACGCCGCGGAAACGCTCGCCGCATCGGGCACGTCCCGGTCGACGTTCATTGCCGCCATGAATACCAAGGCGGCCCACCTGGGCCTGCACGGCACGCACTTCACTAATCCCACCGGCCTCGATGCCTCCGGCCATTACTCGTCGGCCTTTGACCTGGCGCTGGCGGCGACATATCTCGAGTCGCACTATTCGGCGCTGGTCGCGATCGCGGCCACCCCGGCATTCACCATCCCCGCCACCACGACGCACAAGGCGTTCGCGCTCATCAACATCAACAAGCTGCTGCGGACCTATCCGGGCGCCTACGGATTGAAAACCGGTTGGACCGAGGCGGCGCTGGGTTGCCTGATCACGACATCGAAGCGCGGCGGTCACCGGGTGCTGGCGGTCATGCTCGGGGCGCCAAATGGTACCGCGTATGCAGAGATGCCGAAGGTGCTCGACTACGGATTCGAGCTGCTCGGTGTCCTCCCGCGGCCAGCCACGTCGTAAGCGCGAGCCGGCAGCCGGAACTACGCCGCCGCGGGTCGCACCTGGGCCCGCCGGCTGACCACGAGCGCCACCGCGCCGGCACCGGCGACGAACGCCGCGAGGCTGACCAGCCAGCCGATCAGGGGGACCAATCCGACCACGGTCAGCACGAACAGGCCGCCGAGCAGCGCAAGGACATCGTGGTACCGACCCCAACCGAGCCGGGCGAAGATCAAACGGCCCAGCAGAAAACCGGACACGACGTAGCCGATGGCCAGCGCCAGGATCCAGAGCGGGACTAGCAGCAGACCGAGCCACCAGCCACCGACGAGCAAGCCGACGATAAACACGATCAGCGCGACGATCGGCGTCACCACCAGGATGGCCGCACCAATTCCCAGGCTTGCCCACGGCTCGGCCCGCAAGGTGTCGATGCTCCGGGTGCTGAACCGAGGCAGCAGCAAGAGCAGCAGGACACCAAGGGCGAAGATCCCGATCAGCCCTCGCAGCCAACGCAGGAATCCATCGGCCGCGCCCCGGGGGCCGCGGTCCGTTGGGGTATGGCGGGTCGTGGTCCCGGCGACGCGAGCCCCGTTGGTCAGCACCACCGAGTTATCACTGGTGTAGTCGAGGTTGCCACCGATCTGGGCGCCGTCGAGGCGCAAGTGGTCGACGCGGCCACGCACGTCGCCGCCGACCCGACCGCGCAGCGTCAGGTCGCCGGAGCCCATGGTCACCCGGCGAGCGACCGGCGCCGCGACCGTGGCCGTCCCGCTGGCGATCACGAGGTCGCGCCCGATGGTCCCGCCCGACGCGATGTCGACGGTCCCACCGGTCACCACGACGTCTTGCTCCACCGGACCGTTCAAGGTAAGGTTGCCGCCCACCGCGCGGACGCTGCCGCCCACCTTGCCGGTCACGTTGATGGTGCCGCCGGCAACCATCACGTCACGGGTGACGGTGCCGGAGACCGTGATGGTGCCGCCGGCCGCGATCACGCTGCCGTTCACGTTCCCGTCGATGCTGATCGTGCCGCCCGCCGCATAGATGTCGTCGTTGATCGTTTGGCCGGTGCCGACCGTGACCCTGGGACCCTGTCGGAGATCAGCCGCCGCTGCTTGCAGCGGCAGCCAGGCGAAGAGGGCACCAACGACGACCGATCCACCCAGCGCAGCGAACCAGCGGCGTTGTCTGCGCGTCATGACTGCCATCCGAGTCCCCTCCCGTCGGTAAGCTCGTCGGCTCCATTCTCCCATGGCGTGGTCCCGCCTCGCCTAGCTGGCCTTCGCTTCTAAGACCTCGGTGAACTGGCTGTTGTAGAGGGTGTAGTAGAAACCGCCCCGACGGAGCAGCTCGGCATGGCTCCCCTGCTCGACGATGCGACCCTGGTCCATAACCACGATGCTGTCCGCATTGCGGATGGTCGACAGCCGGTGCGCGATGACGAAGCTGGTCCGGTTCTGCCGGAGCCGCGCCATCGCGTGCTGGATCAGGACCTCGGTTCGGGTGTCAACGCTGCTTGTTGCCTCGTCGAGGATCAGGACGGTCGGATCGGCCAGGAAGGCCCGGGCGATGGTCAGCAGCTGTTTCTGCCCGGCCGAGATGTTCGAGGCGTCGTCGGTCAGCACGGTGTCGTACCCCTCTGGCAGCGTCCGCACGAACGGGTCGACGTAGGCGGCCTGCGCGGCGGCCACGATCTCCTCGGTGGTCGCGCCGATTTTCCCGTACCCGATGTTGTCGCGGATGGTGCCGGTGAAGATCCAGGTGTCCTGAAGCACCATGCCGAAGACGCGGCGGACATCGTCGCGGCGGAGGTCGCGCGTGTTGACGCCGTCGAGGCAGATGCGGCCGTCGTCGATCTCGTAGAAGCGCATCAGCAAGTTCACGATCGTCGTCTTGCCGGCGCCGGTCGGCCCGACGATCGCAATCGTCTGGCCCGGTCGCACCTCGAGGTTGAAGTCGGTGATGAGCGGCTTCTCCGGCTCGTAGCGAAACGAGACGTGCTCCAGGGCGACCTCGCCTTGCGGCTCGCGCAGCTGGCCCCGGGCCTGATCCGGCGCCTCCTCGTCGGAGTCGAGAAACTCGAAGACGCGCTCGGCGGACGCCAGGCCAGACTGCAGCAAGTTCAACTGGCCGGCGAGCTGCGTGATCGGCATGGTGAACTGGCGCGAGTACTGGATGAAGGCTTGTACGTCGCCCAACGTGATCGAGCCGGTCGCCACCCGGTATCCGCCGACCGCCGCAATCACGACATAGTTCACATTGCCCAGGAAGGCCATCGCCGGCATGATGATGCCGCTCAGGAACTGCGCGCGAAAGCTGGCCTCGTATAGAGCCTGATTGGTTTGGCTGAATTCCTCGATCGCCTTCCGGCGGCGTCCGAAGACCTGGACCAACGCGTGTCCGGTGTGAACCTGCTCCACCTGGCCGTTGAGGACGCCGGTGCGCGCCCATTGCGCGGCGAAATGCCGCTGCGAGCGGCGAGCGACCAGCAATGTGACGACGATCGACAGCGGGACCGTGACCAGCGCGACCGCGGCGAGCAAGGGGCTGATCCAGACCATCACGGCCAGCACCCCCACGATGGTGAGCGTCGAGGTGAGGAATTGGCTCAAGCCCTGCTGGAGCGTGGTGGCGATGTTGTCGATGTCGTTGGTCACACGGCTGAGCACGTCACCATGGGCGTGGCTGTCGAAGTACTTCAGCGGGAGGCGGGCCAGCTTGGCGTCGGCGTCGCGGCGCAACCCGTAGACCGTGCGTTGCGCCACCCCGGCCATGATGTAGGAGAGCAACCAGGTGAGTCCGGAGGCCAACAGATAGACAAGCGCGGCCAGCGCCAGGATCTGGCCGAGCCGGGTGAAGTCGATCCCATGGCCCGGCACTACGTTGGAACCCGAAACCAGATCGGCGATTCGGCCGTGCCCCTGCGCTCGGAGGCCGGCGACCGCCTGTGCCTTGCTGATGCCGGCGGGCAGGCTCTTGCCGATGATGCCGTCGAAGATGACGTTGGTCGCGTTGCCGATGATCTTGGGTCCGATCACGGTGCCGGCCACGCTGCCCAGCGCCAGGATGGCGGAGATCACGATCCGAGTCCGCTCCGGCCGAAGCCGCGCCAGGAGCTGACGCAGCGTCTTGCCCAGGTCTTTGGTCTTCTGCGGTGGCAGCATCCCGCCGAACCCGCCGCCGCCCATTGGTCCGCGCGCCGGCGGCCGCCCGGCCACGTTGCGCGCCATCATGCGACCGCCTCCTCGCCCAGCTGCGAGGCGACGATCTCGCGGTAGGCCTCGGTGGTCGACATGAGCTCTTGATGGGTGCCGACGCCGACGATCCGGCCCGCGTCGAGCACGATGATCTGGTCGGCGGCGAGGATGGTGCTGACCCGCTGCGCCACGATCACGACGGCGGCGTCGCGCGCTTCGGGCTTGAGCGCTGAGCGCAGCCGGGCATCGGTGCCGGCATCGAGTGCCGAGAAGCAATCGTCGAACAGGTAGAGGCGCGGTCGCTTGACGAGCGCCCGCGCAATGGCCAGGCGCTGACGCTGGCCTCCCGAGAGGTTGGTGCCACCCTGGTCCACCGGCGCCTCGAGCTTCTCCGGCATCGCGGCGACGAAGTCGCGTGCCTGCGCCACCTCGAGCGCGTGCCACAGCTCGTCCTCGGTGGCGTCGTCCTTGCCGAACCGCAGGTTGTCGGCGATCGTGCCGCGGAAGAGGTAGGCCTGCTGGGGAACCAGCCCGATCGAACTCCAAAGCGTTTCGAGCGGCTGCTCGCGGACGTCGACATCGTTGACACGCACCGCGCCCTCCGTCACGTCGAAGAACCGGGGAATCAAGTTCACCAGCGTCGTCTTGCCCGAGCCCGTGCCGCCGATGATCGCCGTGGTCGCGCCCGGTCGAAGTTGGAATGACAGCCCGTGCAGCACCGGCTTCTCCCCACCCGGGTAGCCGAAGGTGACATCGTGGAATTCGACGGCACCCGTCTTGGCTTCGGGCTCGATCGGTGGCTCCGGGTCGCGAATTGCAGGTTGCGTCTCCAGGACGGCTTCGAGCCGCACGGCGCTGGCGGCGGCGCGCGGGAGGAAGATCACCATCATCAGCGCCATCATCACGGCAAACATGATCTGCAGGATGTAGGCGAGAAAAGCGATCAGGTTGCCGACCGGCATCTGGCCGCTGTCGATCAAATGGCCGCCGAACCAGACGACGGCGACGCTGGAGAGGTTCATGATCGCCAGCAGCGCGGGAAGCGCGGCGGCGAAGATCCGGTTGACGCGCAGGGCCGTCGCGGTCAGGTCCGCGTTGGCCGCCTCGAAACGGTCGCGCTCGTAGGGGGTGCGGTTGAAGGCGCGGATGACGCGAACCCCGGTGATCTGCTCGCGAAGCACCTCGGTGATCCGATCGATCTTCTTCTGCATCGATTGGAAGAGGGGAATCGCGAAATACATCAGGACTGCGAAGACCGCGACCATCAACGGCAGGATCACGATCAGGATCGCCGACAGCGTGACGTCCTCGCGCACCGCGAGGATGATGCCGCCGACCAGCATGATGGGCGCCGTCACGAAGATGGTGAGTGCCATCTGGACGAACAACTGGACCTGCTGGACGTCGTTGGTGTTGCGCGTGATCAGCGACGGCGTGCCGAACCGATTCATCTCGGTGGCCGAAAACTGCTGGACTCGCTCGAAGACGCCACGCCGGACGTCCCGGCCGAATCCCATCGACGCCCTCGAGGCAAACCAGACGGCCACGATCGAGAGGATGCCGACGAAGACCGCAAGTACCAGCATGATGGCGCCGATCCGCCAGATGTAGCCGACGTCGCCCTTGACGACGCCGTTGTTGATGATGTCGGCGTTCAGGTTCGGCAGGTAGAGGTTGGCGATCGACTGGATGAGCAGCAGGCTCACGACCAGTGCCACGTAGCCGGCGTAGGGACGAAGGGAGGCGCGAAGCAGGCGAAGCAGGCTGGGCATTTCTAGCCAGTAGCCAGGCTGCTATCCAACCGCGGCCTCGGGTTGGGCGGCTTCGGGCGATGCGGGCAGCTCGCCGAAGGCGGGCTGCTGCTGGCGCGGCTGCCGGGCTCGCAGCGGGATGTCGGGCATAAAGCCTGAGGCGATGAGCGCAATCGACGCCAGCGCGACCGTGATCAGCCAGGTATAGCGGTCGAGGCCATTCAGCTCGGCGACGATCCTTGCCAGTGCCGTGCCGACGATCGTCTGGTCGAGCGCCGCCAGGAGCAGGGCCAACATGACTCCGACGGTGGCGAGGACTTTGATCCGGGTGGACAGTTCAGCGTGCGGCACGATGTCCTCCCTCGGCCACACCCATGGCCTGCATGAGGCGCAGGCAAAGGTGGCGGAGCTGGACCAGTTCGGCTTCGCTGAAGCCTCTGGTCAACTGCTCCTGGCCGGCTGCGGCACCCCGCCACAACGCCTTGACCCGCTCGCGACCCTGGTCGGTGAGCTCGGCATGCACCGTGCGCCGGTCGCCGGGGTCGTCCACCCGTTTGACCAGGCCGTCGCGCTCCAGGTTGTCGACGAGTCCGGTCACGGTTCGCGGCGAAACGTCCAGCGTTTCGGCGAGATCACCCATGGTCATTCGCCCGCTCGGCGTGTGATGGAGGCGCACCAGGATCTGAAAGCGGCCTTCGCTCAGCCCGTGCTGATCGGCCCACCGCTCCATCAGGGCGTGCATCCTCTTTCCCAGCATCCGGACCGCGGCCAACGCCTCGGTGCCCGGGTCGACGCGGCGGCCGGTTTGCGCCAGGATCTCCCGGATGTGCGGGTCGAAGAGATAACCGTTGGCGTCCCGGGGAAGCTCTGTCGCGGGCGGGTCCGTCTTAAAGGTGAGGGAACTCATATTTTCGTGCCTCACTATCCCATACCTCAGCAAAAACCGCAACCCGACGGTTGTGGAGGGCTGGTAACGCGGGAGGGCAGCGCGGCGCCGGCCCGGCGCTGCCCTCTCTCTGACTAGGCGACCGACGCCGGCTCCGGCTGTGCCTCGGTCCCAGCCTGGGCCCGACCGCCGGCGGCAGCATTGCGAGCCGCAAGGGCGCCGACGGCCGCAACCAGGACCACGGCGATGGCCAGCGCCATGGTTGGCCGCATCGCGTCGACGAAGGCTTGGGTGAACACCGCGTGCGCCAGTTGCTGGATCTGGTGGGCCACCTGGGCGGGTACGTTCGCGGGCAGGCTCAGGCTGGTCCCCGTCTGTCCGCGCCCGATCTGGAGGCCCGACCGGGCGGCTTGGCTGAACCCGTCGACGAACGGGGCCTGTGCCTGGCTCGGCAGTTGCGCCGAGTAGCTGAGCGCGCGGTTGTGCAGATCGGCAGCCAGCTGGTTCTGCAGCACGGCGCCGATCGCGGCGCTGCCGATCACGGCCCCCAACTCCTGGATGGTGCTGATCACGCCCGACGCGACGCCGGCCAGCCGGGGCTGCAGATTTCGGGTCGCCATGCTGAAGACCGGTGTCCAGACCCCCGCCATGCCGATCCCGCCGACCACCAGGCCGGGCACGAAGGCCCAGCGGTTCGAGCTCACCTGGGCGATCAAGGCGATGTACGCCATCCCGATGGCGAACAGCGTGAGGCCGGTGACCAGGATGTACTTCGCGTAGCGAGCCGCCAGGGCGGCGGCCACCCCCGACATGAGCATCATCGCCAGCGGCTGTGGCGCGATCGCGAGGCCGGCGTCGAAGGCGCTGAGACCGAGCACCGACTGGTAGAAAATCGTCAGTGGCAGGAAAAAGCCGACGATCGCGAATCCCATCGCCATCAGCACCAGCGTCATCAGCGTGTAGTTGCGATCTTTGAAGATGGCGAAAGGGAGCAGGGGTTCGCGGTCCTGGCGTCGCCACTGCACCAGGAAAAAGAGCACCAGCACGGCCACGCCGGCCGCGATGATCTCCGGGATGGTGATCCACGACCAGACAGTTCCCCAGTCGTAGCGCTGACCCTCGATCAACCCGAACACGATGCCGAGCAGGCCGGTGGTCGCCAGCGCGACGCCCGTCCAGTCCAGACGATGACGCCGGCCCGGCCGTCCGGCGGAAAGATGGTCGTCATGATGGGCAGGCCCTGCGGCGCGATGATCGCGGCGCCGATGCCCTGGAGACCCCGGGCGAGGATCAGCTGCGTCGGATCCTGCGCGAGGCCACTGAAGGCTGAGGCAACCGTAAAGACGACGATCCCCGCCGCGAACATGTTGCGAGGCCCGAAGATGTCACCCAGCCGTCCCGAGGTGATCAGCAGGACCGCATACGCGAGGCTGTAGCCGTTGAGGACCCAGAGGATCTGGTCGAGCGACGCATGCAGGTCGTCAACAATGCTGGGGATGGCGACGTTGACGATGGTGAGGTCGAGTAGCGTCATGAATAGACCCAGGGCGAGCACCGCCAGGGCCAGCCAGGGCGCCGATGGTCGACGATTTTCTGTCATGGTTTCATCCACCTCCTGGGAGTGGTGCGGTTAACTAAAGAACTGGCGCAGGACTTGCGCCGCCCGTTCCGGCCGGCCGCCTCGGTCGGTATTGCCCGTGGCCCCATGGCCGAGTCCGGGAAGCTCAACCCGGGTGACATGCGGCAAGACCTTCTCCAATGCGTCCAGGCCCGCCTTCAGGTATGCAGGGCTCTTGCTGCCCCCGAGCAACAGCACCTCGGCGCGGATTCCTTTGAACCGCTCGAGAGCGCCTTCCACCTCGGTCGCCAGTTGAAAGTCGTAGTGCAGCGTCGGAGCGAGCATCCGCATCGTCACGTCCTGGCTGCCGGCCTTCTTCTCCTCGCTGGCCATCATCGCGGTGGTGAGCCGTTCCAGGAGCGTGCGGGGGATGACGTTGAAGATCGGTGGCCCCATCTGCGTCCCTTTCATCGCGCTCACGAGGGCCGCGGCGACCTCGCCCTGTTCGATCTCTGTGTCGTAGCGGTGCATGAAGGCGGTAGGGAGCGAGCCGTTGATCGGCAGCGGGGGCTCGAATATTACCGCCTTGCGAATGGCAGGCAGGGTGAGCGCCGCCTGCAGCCAGATAATGGCGCCCGAGCTGACGCCCATGACATCATGGGCGCCGGTTTTGGCCAGCAGTGCCGCCATATCCTGGACGTCGGTCTCGATGCTGTGGTCTTCGTGGTAGGGACCGCTGAGGCCACGGCCACGACGGTCGGGAAGGTAGATGGTGAAGCGATCCGCCAACGCCTGCGCGACCTGCATGTGACTTTGCGCGGATTCCATCGCGCCGTGCAGCAGAATCACCGCGGGGCCGTGTCCGACCTGGCGGTAGCCGATGATGGTGCCGTCCTTTGAGACGACAGAGCCGGTGCTGTAACGTTCCACTGCCGCGTCGGCTTGTGTCTGGTCCTCGGGGGCGATGGTATTCATTCGCTCACTCCTCCTCCTCTGCGTGAGTGGATGGCGGCCTCCGCCATCCGCATCTGGTCGGCGGTCATCCACAGCGCGTCGATATCGCGGATCAGGTCACGGACCCAGTTGACCTCGGCGGTCTTCATGGCGATCGCGTACTCGGACTCGATCAGGAACAGCCTGGGGATCCCCATC
>VBEE01000024.1:16397-23665 GCA_005881715.1 Chloroflexota bacterium
TCCGATTCCAGCAGGGCCGTCCGAGCCTTGAGCAGGCGGGCTACTTCGTCCTTGTCGAGGGCGGCGAAGAAGGCGAGCGCCGCCGCAAACTGCGGGTAGTCATTGACGGGCTGCGCCAGCATCTCCCGCAGCCAGCCAAGGATCTCCTCCCGCCCGTGATCCGTGATGGCATAGGTCGTCTTTTCCGGACGGCGGCCTTCCCGGCTCGTCTCCTGCGCCGTGATGAAGCCGCCCTCTTCGAGGCGCTCGACCGTATCGTAAATCGAGCCACCGGCGATCCTGACGACCTGGTCGTGGCCCCTTTCTTTCATCTTCGATTTCATCTCATAGGGATGCATCGGATGCTCCATCAGCAGGTTCATGACCGCCAGCGCCAGCGGCGTCCGGGGTAGGTCCTTTTTAGTCGTCATCGTTTAGTCGATACCGACTATACCGTATCGACTAATCGCTGTCAACTACCCTTGGGGTGGAGCATCCTTACCAACGGCGGGGGACGAAACGAACGTGACCCTACTGTTCGCCTCGGGTTAAGACGATCGGCCGACCCCAGGCTGGGGCCGGCCGACCTTTAGCAATCGCTCAGGAGCTGCGGGTCGCCGGAACCGCTACGGGGAGGCTGACGGCGATCAGGTTCCCTTCCGAATCCTTGAACCACGCAACCTTCGTCCCGCCGATCTCCGCGACGCCATTGACGGTCTTGAGCTCAGGGCTGTCGTACTCCTCGAATTTGAGGCCGCGTGCCCGGAGGTCCTTGACGGCGGCCTCCACGTCTGGCACCTCGAGGGCCAGCTGCGTGTGCGTCCCCGACGCCTTTCCGCTACTCAGGAAGACCGCAAAACCGGTGCCGCCCGACAACTCGAACATCACCCCTCCGCGGGGATCCTGATCCTCCTGGGTGGGCGTCAACCCCAGCTTGTCGCGATAGAAAGCCTTCGCCCGCGCGAGATCCTGCGCCGGAAGCATCGCCGCCGCTCGTGCTTGCTTGATCATTTGGCCACCTCCTCTCTCGCTGGCGAGCATAGCACTCGCGGTCCGCCGGGCCGAGCTACCCCTTGAGCGACCCGGCCAGCAGCCCGCGGACGAAGTAGCGGCCCAGCAGGATGTAGATCAGCAGCGTGGGCAGCGCCGCCATCAGCGCCCCGGCCATCTGGATATTCTGTTCCGGCGCCAGGCTGCCGGCCAGGTTCTGCAGGGCGACCGTGATCGGCTGCTGCGTCGGCGTCTGAGCGATGGTGACCGCGAAGAGGAACTCATTCCAGATACTCGTGAACTGCCAGATCATGACGACCACGAAGCCCGGGATGGAAATCGGCAGCATGACGTGCCGGTAGATGCCGATCACGCTGGCGCCGTCGATGCGGGCGGCTTCCAGCAGCTCACGCGGCACCGTGGCGAAATAATTGCGGAAAATCAGGGTGCAGATCGGGATCCCGTAGACGACGTGCACCAGGATCAGGCCGGGGATGCCGCCGTAGAGGTTGATGGTTTCCAGGAACTGGACGAGCGGGATCAGGATGCTCTGATAGGGGATGAACATGCCGAACAGCAGCAACGTGAACACCACGTTCGAGCCCCTGAACCTCAACTTCGAGAGGACATATCCGTTCAGCGAGCCCAGGGTGGCGGACAGAATGGTCGCCGGAACCACGAGGAAGACGCTGTTGAAGAATGACGGTGCCAGCGCCGTAAAAGCCGTCGAGTAGGAGCTGAGGTCCGCCGCCTTGGGAAGTTCCCACACGGTGGAGCGAGCCAGCTCTGCGGTGGCCTTGAGTGAGGTGACGATGATGGCGAAGACCGGCGTCAGGTAGAAGACGGCCAGCACCACGAGCAACAGGTAGAGGCCGGCGCGCATCGGGGTGAAGCGGCTGCGGGCGCGCGGCGCCGCTGACACGAGGATGCTCATTGCTCGGTCTCGCCTCGCAGGTTCCACACCAGGTAGGGCACGATCAGGATCGCGACCATCAAGAGCAGCACGATCGCGATCGCCGCGCCTCGCGCGTAAAGGAACTGCTGGAAGGTGGCGATCCACATGTAGAGGCTCGGCATGTCGGTGGCGTAACCGGGGCCGCCGAACGTCATCACGTACACCAGGTCGAAGATCTTCAGCGAGATGTGCCCCAGGATGATGACCGCCGACAGCGTGATGGGACGCAGCAGCGGGAACGTGATCCGCCAGAAGAGCTGCCACTCATTGGCGCCATCGACCCGGGCGGCTTCACGTAGCTCCTCGGGGATGCCGCGCAGCCCGGCCAGGAACATCGCCATGCAAAAGCCGCTCATCTGCCAGACCGCCGCGATGCCAAGCGAATTGAGGGCGGTGTTGGTGTCCGTCAGCCATCCCGACTTGAGGAAGTCGAGGTGCAGGTTGCCGAGGATGACGTTGACGCCGGAGTTCGGGTTCAGAATCCATCGCCAGACCGTGCCGGTGACGACGAAGGAGAGCGCCAGGGGGTACATGTAGACGTTCTGAAAGAACAGCGTGCCGCGCAGCCGCTGGTCCAGCAGCACGGCGGCCCCCAGCCCCAGGACGATGCAGCCGGCCAGGAAGATCGCCGTGAAGTGGAGGGTGTTGACCAGGTCGGCCTGGAATCGATCGAGTTGGAAGAGTCGCTGGTAGTTGTGCAGTCCGACGAAGGTGTAATCGGGAAGCGCGCTGTTCCATCGCACCAGCGACGTCCGCATGGTGGCGCCGATGAAGCCGTAGACGAAGACCGCGATCAGAATGACCGACGGCGCAATCAACAGCAGCGGCGTCAGCTTTTCCCACGGTGGCAGACGCAAGGAGCGGCTCCGCGGGAGCCGCTCCACCATCACCGGTTGGGCGGTGGCCGTCGCCATAGGTCGCGCTCGGCTAAGCCGTCTTCAGGAACTCGTCGGACGCTTTCTGAAGGTTGCTCGCGGTCTTGGTCACGTCTTTGTTCTGGATGAACTGGCCCATCTCATCATTGACGGCGCTGGCGAAGGCCGGCGGCGTCGCCGATCCGTGGGCCGAGCTGGGTACGAGGGTGTCGGTCTTGAACTCGGCGATAAACGACTGGGCGATGACATCAAATCCGCTGGGCGACACGTCGGTCCGGGCCGGGATCGAGCCCTTCTTCGGATTGAACGCGGCCTGTCCCTCCTGCGAGCCACAGACTTTGAGCCAGCCGATGGCATTGTCCCGATCGGGCGCTCCCTTGGGCAGCGCGAAGGTGTCGCACACGATCATGTACTTGCCCTTGGTTCCGGGCGATGGCACCACCCCGAAGTCGGTGTTCGGGACCCAGTTCTTGGAGGTGAAGTCACCCTTTGCCCAGTCGCCCATGATGTGGAACACTGCGGTCCCCGCGATCAACCGGTTGTCCGCTTCGTCCCAGTCGATCGATGAGTTGTCAGTGTTGGCGTAGGGGAGCCATTGCTTCATCCAGGTCAGCGCCTGAACGACCTTGGCATCGGTAAACGATGCCTTGCCGCTCATCACATTCTTGTAGAAGTCGGCGCCGCCCGCCGCCAGGATGTTGTTCTCGAGCAGCATCTGCACCTGCCAGTTGCCCCCCTTTGAGGCGAGCGCCAGCGGATTCGCAATGCCCTTCGCCTTCAAGCTGCTCAGCGCCGAAGTCAGCTGCTCGGGCGTGTCCGGCGGGCTCACTCCCTTGCTGTCGAGGACCTTCTTGTTGTACCAGAGCGCATTTCCGCGATGGACGTTCACCGGAACCGACCAGACGTCGCCATTTGAGCTGACGATGTCCTTGAGGTCCTTGGGAATCTTGCTGTCCCATCCCTCGGAGTTCCAGATGCTGGTGATGGCCTCCATCTTGTTGGCCTTCACCCAGCTGGCGATCAGTTCCTGGCCGGCATGGACCTGGAAGCTATCCGGGGGCCGCCCACCCTGCATCCGCGTGGCCAGCACGGCCTTGGCTGTCGAGCCCGCGCCGCCGGCCACCGCCGAGTTGGTGATCGTTACATTCGGATACTTGTTCTTGTAAATCTTGAACATCTCGGCCAGGCCATCTTTTTCTCCAGGGCCGGTCCACCAGCTGAAGATCTCGAGCTTGCCGGTCCCGGCGGTGCCCGGGCTCGATGTACCGCAGGCCGCGAGAAAGTCCGCCAGACTGAGACCGAGGACCACGCCCCCTGCGGTTTTTCCCGCCCTGCCGACAAACTGACGCCGAGTCCAACGCTCGTTCCCCATCTTGTCCCTCCTTTAAGACGCCAGCCTCAACAGTTGCCAGGCGGCAGCGAGAGTGTACTTCGAAGCGGCGCTGAATGACAAGAATAGGACATCGGCGCTAACACTCTCTAATGAAACGTCCCGGCGCTCCGGCGCGGGGATTAGACGCGCGCGGCGCTGCCTGAGGTGGCGCTCCGGCGCGAGAGCGAATCGATCGTCGCGGCCACGAGTAAGACGAAACCGGTCACGATGAACGTCCACTGGACGTCGAAGGAGAGCAGGTAGAGGCCGTTGTAGATGCCGCCAATGACGAGACCCCCCAGCAGCCCGTGCAGCACTTTGCCCCGGCCGCCAAAAAGGCTCGTTCCTCCGATGACCGCCGCCGCCACTGCATAGAGGACGAGCTGGCCGCCATTGACGTTGTTCGACATCCCGCCCAGGTAGGAGGCATAGAGGATACCGCCGATGCCCGCGGTGAGCGAGCAGAGGACAAAGCACCAGGTCCGTATAGCCGCGAGCTTGATACCGGCTCGGCGCGCCGCCTCCGGATTGCCGCCAATGGCATAAACGTAGCGGCCGAATTGAGTTCGCTGCAGCAGCAGCATCCATGCGCCGAAGACGAAAAGGACGATCGGGATGACCCAGGGCACTCCCTCGACCACGCCGGTATTGGCCCGGTTGATGTTGCAGATCCCAACGACGACGACGGAAACGATCGCGATCAGGGCGATCTTCATCAGCGTCAGGCTGACCGGGGGCGCCACGAGACCGCTGCGCCGCCGGCGGGAGTCGCCTGACCAGAGGAGAAAGCCGACAAGGCCGACGACGACCACCATACCGATCCAGCTCACGATCGGATCGATCGCGCCCCACATCAACTTGTACAGCACCTGGAGGTTGCTGCTGAGGCCGGCCAGGTTCGGATAGCCGGAGAACGGTCCCAACAACAGCAAGATCAGCATCAAGCCGTTGAAGACCAGGAGGCCGGCCAGGGTGACGATCAGGGACGGCAGCCTGAGCCGGGTGATCAACGTCCCCTGCCACCCGCCGATGACGGCACAAACCAGCAGCGCGGCGATGATCGCCGCCCACCAGGGCCAGTTCGTCGTTCTTGGCTGCACGAGTTGGACGGCGATCACGCCGCCGACGGCTCCGACGTAGCCGACGGAAAGGTCGATCTCTCCAAGCAGCAAGGCAAAAATCTCGGCCATGGCCAGGACCATGATGACCGCGCTCTGCTGAAACAGGTTCACCAAGTTCCCCGCCGATAGAAACAGGTTGTGTGGACTGACGGCCTCGAAGACGAGGGTGATGATGACCAGCCCGAGAATGACCGGCAGAACGCCGCTATCGCCACTCCGGATCCGCACCATCCAGCCACGGAACCACTGGCCCAGTGACTGGGCGACGATTTCGGGCGGGAGTTCGAGCTCGGCTGCCTCGGTGGCGGCGGTGGGGTCGGGGGCCGACTCGGGCGCCTCAGCCCGCGCCATGCGTGCCCGCCTCTCCATCGACGCGTTGTCCGCGACTGGAAGTGCCGGTCGTCATGTACTCGACGACACTCTGGCGGTCAAACGCCGACGCACGATCCTGCGCCACCATCCGCCCCAGGTACAGCACCGCGATGCGGTCGGCGACCTGGAACACATCGTTGAGGTTGTGCGAGATGACCATCACTGCCAGGCCGCGGTCGCGCAGCCGCCGGACCAGTTCCAGGACCATGTTGGTCTGGACTACCCCGAGCGCAGCCGTCGGCTCGTCGAGCATCACGAGCTTGGAGTTCCACATCACCGCCTTGGCCACGGCCACCGACTGCCGCTGCCCGCCGGATAGCGATGCCACCGGCTGCCGGATGGATCGGACGGTCGTGACGCGCAGGTTCGCGAGCGTCTTGCTCGCCGCACGCTCCATGTCATCCTCGTTGAGGAAACCGTTGCGCACGTTCTCACGGCCGAGAAACATGTTCTGGACGATGTCCAGATTGTCCGCCAGTGCCAGGTCCTGGTAGACCGTTTCGATCCCCAACCTCGAGGCGTCACGTGGGCCGTGGATCTGAACGGGCTGGCCCTCCCAGAAAAACTGGCCGTGGTCGATCTGATAGATCCCGGCTACGCACTTCGTGAGGACCGACTTGCCGGCCCCGTTATCCCCACAGAGTGCCGTGATCTGGCCGGCGGGCAGATCCAGATCGACACTGGTCAGCGCTTGCACCGGGCCAAAGTGCTTCTCGATGCCCCGTGCCTTCAGTAGAGATTCTCCGGACACCGGAGCATCTCTGACTGCCCGGGCTACGGTGTCCTGGGCCACGAATCCACTCTATCGCGTTGGGCAGCAGCAAGGCGCCGCCGCGATGCGGCGGCGCCTTGCGCCGGTCTAGCTAATCCCCGCTGCGGTGCAGGCGGCCGCACCGACGGCCGTACACAGGGTGCCCTTGTCGACGAAGTTGTCCTTGATCACGGTGTCCTTCATGTTGGACGAGTCAACCCATATCGGCTTCAGCAACGACGCCGGCTGCTGGTTGCCGCTCGTGCCCGATGGCGGTGAAGTCGTGCCGTTCAGCAACGACGCGGGCGGGGTCTGGCCTGCCCGCAGGATGGTCGCCAGGGCAACCGCATCCTGGGCCTCGAGGTAGACGGCTTTATAAACCGAGCCGCACTGGTAGTTCAGCAAGACATTCTGCATGCCCTGCAGGGTCGCGTCCTGCCCCGTGGTCGGCACTTTCTTGGCGGGGACGCCCGAGTTTTTGAGGACGGTGATCACCGCGTTGCCGAGGCCATCGTTCGCCTCAACCGTGGCGTTGATGCTCTTGTTGGCTGTATATGCCTGCTGGAAGATCGTTTGACCCTGGGCGTTTACCCAGCCGGGGGCGACCTTGTCACCGACGAGGGTCATCCCCTTGTCGTTGGTGGTGCCGGTCGGCAATGGCGAATCCGTCTTCGCCCAGATGATCTTGTTGTAGCCCTGCGCGAAGGAAACGGCGTTCGGGTCCGTGTCCTCGCCGCCGTCAAGCTGGAACACCTTTGGGCTGGAAACTCCCCACTTGGTAACGCAGTCGAGGAAGCCCTGGCCGATCAGCTCGCCAACCTTTTCATTGTCAAAGCTCACGTAATAGACGTTG
>VBEE01000024.1:23962-24384 GCA_005881715.1 Chloroflexota bacterium
CTGGGCCATCACCGAGAAGCTGGCGTCGAAGGACGTAACGCCGAGCCCGGCCGGCACGGTCGCGCTGGCCGACGTCGTTCCGGTCGAGTTGCCGCACGCCGCGGCGATGATCGCGAGCGCGCCGGCGCACGCCATCAACGTCAAGGATCTGAGTTTCCGCACTTGTCTCCCCTCCTGATTGTTCGTGCCGCTTACGAGTGAAGAGCTTATTGTGCGGCGACGCAAACCAAATACGCAAGGCTGAAGTTGCCTTTGGTTGGCTTGCCTCTAACAGTCCCTAATGAAAGACCCGGACGCCGCAACGCCCGGGTCTTGATATCGCGCGTTCTGTCGTTAGGAGCGGCGCCAGCTCCGCCCGAAAGCGCTTCCGCCGGCCACCAGGCTGAAGAGGAGCACGACGATCGCCGCGCCGATAATCGCCG
>VBEE01000024.1:24516-25063 GCA_005881715.1 Chloroflexota bacterium
CGACGATGGCGCCGATCAAGCCGCCCGGCATGCCCCGGCTCACCAGCCTCTCACCGATGAGCCCGGCCAGGGCGCCGACGATGAGCAGGACGAGCAGGTGCGTAAGCGTCATATCAAGCCTCCATTAATAGTGTATATCCGCTATCAGGTAATCATAACGCCATCCTGACGATTCTGCCAACCCGTGTAGAGTCCAAGCGAGAAGGGGAACGCGTGGCGTCGAACCCGACCAGGAGACCACAACTACCGACCACCCGCACACCGGGTGCGCCGGCTGGTGGCCCGGCGCCTTTTTGGCGCAACCGTGGCTTCTGGATCTACCTCGTGGTCCTACTCCTCCTCAACTACCTGATCAGCGTTCTATTCACAAGCGGGCCCCCGCGCCTCACGGTCCCCTACACAACCTTCATCCAGCAGGTGAATGCCGACAACGTCAAGGACGTCACCGCCCAGGGAAACTCGATCCAGGGCGATTTCAAGAGTTCCGTGACCTACGGTTCCGCCAGCGGGGCAGCCTTCCAGACAGAACGGCCCGTCTTTGCCCAGG
>VBEE01000024.1:25086-49005 GCA_005881715.1 Chloroflexota bacterium
CCCGATCACGGCGACGCCGCCGGGCGGTCAATCGGCGCTCCTCACCCTGCTGATCAGCTTTGGGCCCGCTCTCTTGCTGATCGGCGGCTTTCTCTACCTGAGCCGGCGGATGCAAACCGCGGGCCCAGGTGGCATTCTGGGCGCCTTTGGCCAGAGCCGGGCGAAGCTCTACACTCCCGACTCGGGACCGAAGACGACCTTTGCCGACGTTGCCGGGATCGACGAGGCCAAGCAGGACCTGGCCCAGGTCGTGGACTTTCTCAAGACACCAGAAAAGTACCAGCGGCTTGGCGCGCAGATCCCGCACGGCATCCTCCTGGTCGGCCCGCCGGGCACCGGCAAGACGCTCCTCGCCCGGGCGGTGGCGGGCGAGGCGAGCCGGCCATTCTTCAGCCTCTCCGCCTCGGAGTTCGTCGAAGCCATCGTCGGGGTGGGCGCGTCGCGCGTTCGCGACCTCTTCGCCAAAGCCAAGGAGGCGGCCCCCAGCATCATCTTCATCGACGAGCTTGACGCCATTGGCCGCTCGCGCGCCTCGTCGACAACCTTCGGCGCCAACGACGAACGCGAGCAAACGCTCAACCAGATTCTGACCGAGATGGACGGCTTCACCCCGAACCAGAATGTCGTGGTGCTCGCCGCTACGAATCGCCCCGAGGTCCTCGACCCCGCGCTGCTACGTCCAGGGCGGTTCGATCGGCGCGTCACCGTCTCTCCGCCCGACCGGGCCGGCCGCGAGGCGATCCTCAAGATCCACACCCGCAACCTTCGCCTCGCACCCGACGTCAACCTGGGCGAGATCGCCGGGGCGACCGCTGGTTTCGTCGGCGCCGACCTGCGCAACATCGCCAACGAGGCGGCCTTGCTGGCGGCCCAAAAAGGTGAGGACCTGGTCACGCAGGCCGACTTCGACGAGGCCATCGAACGGTCCGTGCTCGGCCTCCGCCGCCCGATCGTGCTCGGGCCCGACGAAAAACGGTTGATCGCCTACCACGAGTCGGGCCACGCGCTGATGGGCTTGCTGGTCGCGGGAGCGGATCCCGTGAAGAAGCTGACGATCGTGCCGCGCGGGCTATCGCTCGGCTCGACATACAGTCAGCCAATCGACGACCGCTACAACTATCCGGAGAGCTACCTGCGCGGCCGGATCACACTGGCGCTCGGCGGCCGGGCAGCGGAGGAAGTCGCCTACGGGGCGGTCACGACCGGAGCCGAGAGCGACCTCCAGCAGGTGAACCAGATCGCCCGCTCGATGGTGGCGCGCTTCGGGATGTCTCCCAAGCTGGGACCGCTCAACCTGATCCAGCCCGGCGACGGCGCTGTGGCGCAGCACTTCAGCGAGGAGACATCGAGGCTGCTCGACGAGGAAGTCCGCCGGATCGTTGATGAGTGTCACCGCGACTCGGTCCGGATTCTGACCGAGAACCGCGATCGGCTGGATCGCCTGGCGGAGGCGGTCCTGAAGAAGGACACCCTCGACCAGGACGAGATCTATGCCGCCGCTGGCATCAGCCCGCCGGCCTCATTCCACCCGACGATTGCCCCGCCGCTCCCCGGCAATGGCTCCTCGCGCGACCGCGACCTGGCGAAGGACGAGGTCGGCTCCGAGATCCATCGCTAGCCGGCCAGCGAGCGGCGCAACGACTCGGTTTCACTCGACGGCGCCACCCCAAGTTCATCCGCGAGCAGGCGGCGACAGTTGTTGTAGACGCGGATGGCTTCGCCACGATCGCCCTGCCTGACGAGCACCTGCATCAGCCGGCGGTAGCCCGACTCGCGGTACGGTTCGAGCTCGACGGCCGCCCGGGCCTGGTCCAGCGCGAGCGCCACCTCACCGTTGGCAAGCAGCGCCTCCACCCGGCAATCGAGCGCGCGCACCAGCAGTTCGCGCTGGCGCTGGCGGCAACTGACGATCCAGGGTGAGTCCTCCCCGACGAGGAACGGGCGCCGCGCGATGGTGGCGGCGATCAGCGCCGGGCCATAGGCCGCCTGCGGTTGGTTCGCAACCAGGGCCCCCTCCGCCTGATGGACCGCGTCCGCCGCGGCCTCGAGATCGATCCAGCTCTCGCTCGGGGGCCGAAACTGGTAGCAGCGAAACGCGTTCGCGATGATCCGATCGCGATCGAGCCCGAGGTTGCCCAGCTTCTGGCGCAGCTTGCTGACGACCGCGCTCAACGCGACGGGCCAGGAGGGCGGCAACGATTCCGGCCAGAGCAGCTCAGCCAGCTCCGATTGGGGAACCGCGCGTTCGCGTTCCATCACGAGGTAGACCAGCGCCAGGCGCCCCTGCCGGCCCGGAAGATCCGCTTCGCGCAAGAGCTGCTCGCCCCGCTCGATCGCGACCTCGCCGGCGAGGTAAATCCGCAACGTGGGATCGCCAAACATTTGCCAAACCCCTCCAGTCATGATCTTAGGCACCCGGAGCTCAGCCGCCCCCGGCGTGAAAAGGGCGGCGGTTCAGTCGATCTTTTCGAGGAGGTGCGGAATGCAAAAGCGCGTCGAGTGCGAGTGCGGTTGGGCCCAGCAGACCGACGATGAAGCACAGCTGGTGGCCGCCGTACAGCAGCACGCCAAAGCCGTCCACAACATGGAGGGCGTGACGAGGGAGCAGGTGCTCGCTCAGGCACGGCCCGTCTGAAACGAGGAGAGGAAATGGCCAAGTACCTGTATTTGCTATACGCCGATGAGTCGAAGATGCCGGCGCCCGATAGCCCACAGATGCAGCAGCAAGAGGCGGCGTTCGGTCGCTATTACGAAGAAGTCTCCGGGCGCGGCATGTTCAAAGCTGGCGACCCGGTCCAGCCGTCAAAGACGGCAACGACCGTCCGCGTCCGCAACGGATCGACAAAGACAGCGTCCGGCCCAGCCACCACCGGCAGCGAGCAGATCATCGGCTTCTACGTGATCGAGGCAAAGAACCAGGACGAGGCGATCGCCTACGCCGCGAAGGTCCCCTCGGCCAGCGTCGGCGCGATCGAAGTCCGACCGATTATCGGATCCTAAATCCGAGCCCCCTACTCCCTCCCCCTTGCGGGGAGGGTTGGGGAGGGGGTATGTCTGAAAGTATCGAGGCACCCGGCACCGCAGAAGTAATGGGTGGTCTCCCCAAGGGTTAGCGTGTGCAGCGCGCCCGTGACCTCGACCTGCATGCCGCAGATCGGATCCGTGGCGGTCTCCGGAACCGGAATGGCGTAGCGTCGCTCGTGCGCATGCCGTTCGGCGGCAATCTCGGCGAGGGTCGCCAGGGCGATCTCCTCCTGCGAGCTGCCGGCCGCGCTGTCGGCGGCGCGCTGCACCCGGTCGAGGCCACTGATGCCGCGGGCCTGGAGGACGCCGAGCACGGTAGCGGCGCGACGGCGGCTGGCAACCAGCCCGATGTAGGCGACGTCATGGCGAAGAAGCGCCTCGATGGCATCCTCGTCGTAGTGCCCCATGGTGGCGACGACAGCCCAGGTGCTCGCGTTGGGCCGGGCGGGTCCGAGGTCGAGCGAATCGATCACCAGGTTCGCCTCGGGGAAATCGGCGGCCACCGCGCCGGGATGCACCGCGCACGTCGAGTAGCCAATTGTCGCGCCGAGCTTGATCAGCGTGTGCGCCGCCGGCGTCCCACCCACGACCAGCAGTAGGGGCCGCGGCAGCTGCGGATCGATGAAGACGTCCAGTTTGCCGGCGCTCGGGCAGGTGCTGCGATGCGAGACAACGCCGGGCTGATAGTCGGGGGCCTCGTCGGGCGCGATCTTGACCAGACGTGGCTGCCCGTCGCCCATCGCGACCAGCGCCTCGCGCCGCACCAACCCTTCGGAGCAGCTACCGCCTACCCAGCCCCACAGTTTGCCATCGGCTGTGATCAGCGCCTTGTCGCCCGCCTGCGCCGAGGTGGGCGGCTCGACCCGGACGACGGTGGCGACGACAAAGGTTTCGCCGCGCCGACGCAGCTCCGCCGCCCGGTCCAGCACGTCATCCGCGAGTGACATCGTTATTCGGCTGCGCCCTTTTCGTGCAGCGCGGCCCAAACCTTGTCGGAGGTCACGGGCATATCGATGTTCGTGATACCCAGGTGGGCGACCGCATCGATCACCGCATTAACGAAGGCAGCCGGCGAACCGACCGTCGCCGATTCGCCCACGCCCTTGGCCCCGATCGGATGATGGGGTGAGGGCGTAACCGTCTCGCCCATCTCGAATCTGGGCGTTTCCCAGCTCGTCGGCAACAGGTAATCGGTGAAATTCGAGCCGAGACAGTTGCCTTCTTCGTCGAACGTGATCAGCTGCATGAAGGCGATGCCGAAGCCCTCGGTCAGGCCGCCATGGATCTGCCCCTCGACGATCATCGGATTGATGCGGACGCCGCAATCATCAACCGCGACCATTCGGCGGACTTTCACCTGCCCGGTTCCGCGGTCGATATCGACGACCACCAAGTAGGTGCCGAACGGAAACGTCATGTTCGGCGGGTCGTAGTAGGTGACGCCCTCGAGCCCCGCCTCCATCCCGTCGGGAAGGTTCGTGTAGGCGGCAAATGCCACGTCCTGGATCGTTTTGGACTTTGCGGGCGAGCCGCGGACGAAGAACTTGCCCTGGTCGAACTCGATATCCGCGTCGGAAGCCTCGAGCAGGTGGGCCGCGATCCTCTTGGCCTTGTCGCGCAGCTTGCGCGACACCATCGCTGTGGCGGCCCCGCCGACGGGCGTGCTTCGGCTCGCATAGGTGCCCAGCCCATAAGGGGTGTTATCGGTGTCGCCTTCCTGGACCTCGACATCGGCGGCGGGAATGCCGAGCTCCTCGGTCACGATCTGCGCGAAGGTGGTCTCGTGCCCCTGGCCCTGGCTCTTGACGCCCAGCTTGAGGATCGCCTTGCCCGTGGGATGCACGCGCAACTCCGCGGAGTCGAACATCCGCAGCCCGGCGATGTCGTAGTGCTTGCCGGGTCCGGCGCCGACGACTTCCGTGAAGCTGGCGACCCCAATCCCCATCAACTCGCCCTTCTTCCGTTTCTCCGCCTGCTCCTGGCGCAGCGACTGGTAGCCGAGCTTGTCGAGGGCGACCTGCATCGCCCTGGGGTAATCGCCACTGTCGTACTCGAAACCGGTGGCCGACATGTAAGGGAACTGTTCGGGCTTGATGAAATTCTTGAGCCGGATGTCCGCCGGGTCCATCTTCATCTCGAGCGCGGCGCTCTCGACCAGGCGCTCGATCAGGTAGGAGGCCTCCGTTACCCGGAAGGAGCAGCGGTAGGCAACGCCGCCGGGCGCCTTGTTCGTGTAGGCGCCGTCCGCCTCGACGTGAGCCGCCGCGACGTCGTAGGAGCCGGTGACGATGTGGAAGAGCCCGGCCCGGAACTTCGTCGGTTGGGCATCGGCGTAAAAGGCGCCATTGTCGCTGAGCAGCTTGACCCGCAACCCGAGGATGCGCCCGTCGTTGCTCAACGCCATCTCGCCGCTCATGTGAAAGTCGCGGGCGAACCCGGTCGAGATCAGGTTCTCGCTGCGGTCCTCGACCCACTTCACGGGTTTGCCGATGAGCAGGGACGCGGCGGTCGCGACGACGTAGCCGGGATAGATCGGCACCTTGTTGCCGAAGCCGCCGCCGATGTCAGGCGAGATGATCCGGATGTTCTGCTCCGGCAACCCGGCGACGATGGCGAACAGGGTGCGGTGCGCGTGCGGTGCCTGCGAGGTCATGTAGAGGGTGGCGTGGCCGGTCGCTGAGTTCACGTCGGCGACGATGCCGCAGGTCTCGAGCGGTGACGGATGGCAGCGTGGATAGAACGTATCCAGCGAGACGACCCGGTCGGCCTTGGCAAAGGCTTCGTCGGTCTTCGCCTTGTCGCCAGCTTCCCAGTGATAGATATGGTTGTTCGTCTGGCCGTCCTTCTCATCGCGGATCAGGGGCGCGTCCGGCTCCAACGCTTGCTGCGGGGTGACGACAGCCGGCAGCACCTCATAGTCAACTTCGACGAGCGCCGCGGCGTCGCGGGCCACGTAGGGATCGGTCGCGACGACACAGGCAACCTCCTGGCCCTGGAAGCGCACCTTGTCGGTGGCCAGCACCGCCTGGGTATCGCCCGAGAGCGTCGGCATCCAGGCGAGCTTGTGCTGCGCCAGCAGCGCGCCGGTCACCACTGCGACCACTCCAGGCACCGCCTGGGCGGCCTCGGTCTTGATCGACTTGATCCGGGCATGGGCAAACGGGCTGCGGTGAATGGCCATGTGCAGCATGCCGGGCAGGGCGATATCGTCCACGTAGTTGCCCCTGCCCCGGATGAAGCGATCGTCCTCCTTGCGCCGGATGCTGTCGCCGATGTTTCCCTTGAGCGGCGTTTCAACAGCCATGGCTCAGCTCCTCGCCGCGGCAGTCGCCGCGGGTACAGCGGCGGCCGCCTTCATCTGGGCGGCTGCGCTCCTAACCGCCTTGACGATGTTCATGTAGCCGGTACACCGGCAGATGTTGCCCGAGAGCGCCCAGCGGATGTCCTCGTCGGTCGGATCCGGCTTTTCCTGCAGCAGCGCGATGCTGGTCAGCATCATGCCGGGAGTGCAAAAGCCGCACTGGAGCCCGTGCTCTTGCTTGAAGGCGGCCTGGATGGGATGCAGCGTGCCGCCCGCGGCCAGTGCCTCGACCGTGGTCACCTGCTGACCATCCGCCTGGACCGCGAGCATGGTGCAGGACTTCACGGGAACGCCCTCGACCAGCACGGTACAGGCGCCGCAATGGGTGGTATCGCATCCGATATGTGTCCCGGTCAGTCGTAGGGTTTCCCGGAGGAAGTGCACGAGGAGGAGCCGCGGCTCGACCTCCGCGGTTTTCCTGTCGCCATTGACGGTGACGGTGATCGGCTGGCTCACGCTCATCCACCTCCCCGGGCGCGCTCGTAGGCGCGCTTCAGTCCGCGCTCGGTAAAGACCCGCACGACGTTGCGCTTGTACTCGACGGACCCGCGTTGGTCAGCCGTCGGCTCCGCGGCCTCGGCCGCCAGCGCGGCTGCCTCCTTGATCGTGGTGTCGTCCAGGCTGGCGCCTCGAAGCGCGGCTTCTGCCTGCCCCGCTTTGATGTTCTGGGGTCCAACCGCCGTCAGGCCGATTCCCGCCGAACCGACCTTGCCGTCCTCCATCTGGAGATGGACCGCGACCGCGACCGTGGCGAAGTCGCCGACCTTGCGCTCGAGCTTGAGGTATGCGCCGCCCGTTTGCGGCCGGGCGGCGGGGATCCGGATCTCGCTCAGGATTTCCGTAGGTTGAAGGGCGGTGCTGAACGGCCCGCTGAAAAACTCGCGAGCCTTCACCGTCCGGGTGGCGGACCTTGAGCGCAAGACGAGGTCGGCGTCGAGCGCCAGTAAGACCGTTCCCCAGTCACCCGAGGGGTCCGCGTGCGCGACCGATCCTGCGATCGTGCCACGGTTGCGGATGATGGGGTCGGCGATCTGCGGGGCGGCGTCGGCCATGACCTGGTAGCGCGAGGCCAGCAGGCTGGAGCGCTCCGCGGACTTGTGGCGGAACAGTGGGCCGACGCGCAACATCCCGTCGCGCTCCTCGAGAAAATCGAGGTCTTTGATCTTGTTGATGTCGACCAGGTGCGCCGGACTCGCGAATCGCAGCTTCAGCAGCGGGATCAGGCTCTGGCCGCCCGCCAGGACCTTGGCGTCTTCGCCGAGCTCGTCGAGGAGGCCGAGCGCCTCGTCCATGGTGTTCGGCGCGTGGTACTCAAACGGCGCTGGCAGCATTGACAGACCCCTCCTCTGGTGACGCAACAACCGCCGACGATCGATATCACCCTAGCCTCGGCGCCAGGTGTTGTCAACGCCGAGGTCAGTTCCGATGATCAGGCGTCGAGGGTGTCGAAGGCGCCGTACGGCGGGAACCGGAACGCCATGTCTTTGGAGAGCAGCCCGCCGTGGCCGAGGCTGTTGAAGTCGCCGGCCGTGACGCGAGCGCCGGTGAAGAGCCTCGGCAGGATGAGGTCCAGCACCGTCGCCTTTGAAAACATCCCGCAGGCGGCGACCCCGAAGATCGGGCGGTCATCCAGGTAGGCGAGCCAGACGGCACTGCCAGGATGGGCCGGAGCGCCCTGCTTCTCCATCCGGGCGCCTAGCTGCTCGAGGGCAAGCAGGGTAGGATCCAGCGGGTCCGTGGCATTCGCGCCGGCGGTGAGCACCAGGTCGGCATCGCGGACGAGCCCGGCGATCGCCTCCCGGACCGTATCGACCGCGTCGGGGACGTAGCGGATCTCGCTGATCGTCGAACCGAACCAGGCCACCTTCACCTCGATCGAGGCCTGGAATTTCTCCCGCTGCGCCGGTTCGAGGCGTTCCCGAACCAGGATGGCCACCCGCATGGGACGGAAAGCGAGCACCCGGACGACCCCATCGGCGCCCGCGCACACCATCTCAACGTCGCGAAGCCGCGACCGCGAAACGACGAACGGCGTGACCTTGACGCCGGCGACAGTCTTGCCTTTCGAGACCAGCTGGCCGTCGAACAAGGTGAAGACAGAGATGTCCCCGATCGCATTCAGCGCCTCGAGCCGCTGGACGTCGACCTTGAAGATGCCGTTGACCTCGGCGCTCAGCCGCACCTGGCTCTCAACCGGGCCGTGCTGGACGACACCCGGTCCGCTGACGAGCTTTGCCAGACGGTGAGCGGCCTCGTCTTCATGGACGTCGCCCGGCTCCATGCGGACGACGTGCAGTTCGTCGACGCGCGCACCGGCCACCGCCGGCCAGTCCTTCCTGGTGAGGATGCGTCCCTTGAGCAGCAGCACCCGATGGTGGTCGTCCGGAACGAGTAGCGTCTGCGCCAGCACGGCGCCGTCGATCGCCGCCGCGTTCAAGTGCGATCCCCGGAGCGCTTCAGCCCTCACGCCGCCGACCCGACCGTCAGACCAGGCATGGGGCCGCCCTGCTTCCCGTGACGGACGGCGACCATCTGCGACAGGATCGCGAGCGCCGTCTCCTCGGCGGTTTGTGCTCCCAGGTCGAGCCCGATCGGCGCGTGCACTCGCGTAAGGCTCCCCGGATCAACGCCCGCCGCCGTGAGCCGGGCGACCCGCTCGCGATGGGTCTTCTTGCTGCCGATGGCACCGATGTAGCGGGGCCGCCCGCGCAGCGCCGCGGTAATCGTCGGGTCATCGAACTTCGGATCGTGGGTCAAGATCACGACATAGGTCGAGCCGTCCATCGGCAGCTCCTTGAGGACCTCGTCAGGCCAGGCATGAATGACACGGCGCGCCTGGGGGAACCGCTCGCGATCGGCAAATTTCGACCGCGCATCCACCACGGTGACGCGGAATCCGAGCCCGTCGGCGAGGCGGGTCAGCGGGATCGCGACATGCGACCCTCCGAAGATGAAGAGCTCTGGCGGCCGCGGGAAGGGCTCGAGGAAGGTGCTATCGCGACGAACGGGATTCTCCTGCTCGAGCAGCTGGGGCGCTCCGGCATCGGTGGGGGTCAGCAGCTGGCGAGCGCCGGGCGTGGCGCCGACGTCGGTCTCCAGCACCACGGGGCGCTCGGCCTGGAGAGCGCCGATGAGCTTGCGATGCACATCAGTGAGCGGCTCGATCAGCACGTCAACTTCGCCGCCGCAGCTGAGGCCGACCGTCCAGGCGAGGTCGTCGCTCACGCCGTAGTGAAACAGGCTGGCGGGCTTGCCTTTGAGGATGGCCTGCGCCTGCTCGAAGACCTCGCCTTCGAGGCATCCGCCGCTGACCGAGCCGGCGATTTTTCCCGACTGGCTGATCGCCATCCGAGAGCCGGCCGGCCGTGGCGCGCTCCCCCAGGTGCTGATCACGGTTGCCACGGCCACCGGATCGCCGCCGTCGAGCCAGGCCGAGATTTCGGTCATGACGTCACGCACGTCTCAAAGTGTAGTCAGCAGTCCTCAGGCCGTTGCGACCACCGGCGTCTGCCGCCGGACCGGGCGCCGGCTCGCCGTCTCCAGCAACAGCGCACCGAGCGCCTCGAGATTGGCAAGGTTGTGCGCCGGCAGGAAATCGTCGACAAAGGGCAGCGCCGCCTGCAGGCCCAGCGTCAACGGTTCGTAGCCGGGCGCGCCCATCAACGGGTTCATCCAGATCAGGCGGTGGCAGGAGCGCTGCAGCCGCGCGATAGCTCGCCGCATCTGGGCGGCGTCACCCCGGTCCCAGCCATCACTGATCAGGGCCACGGTGGCGCCGTGTCCCAGCACCCGCCGCGCGTAGCGGCGATTGAATGTCTCGATCGCCTCACCGATGCGAGTCCCGCCCGACCAGTCGTCGACCGAGGCGGTCACCCGGTTGAGGGCCGCGTCGATGTCATGCGAACGGAGCAGGCGCGTGATGCGAGTCAGGCGGGTGGCGAAAACGAAGGTCTCCACCCGGGTACTGGCGTTCTTGAGGGCGTAGGCGAAATTCAGCAGCAACCGTGTGTACCGCTCCATCGAACCGCTGATGTCGCAGAGCAGCACCAGTGGACGCGGGCGAACGGCCGGGCTCTTCCAGCTAAAGACCAGCAGCTCGCCGCCAAATCGCAGGCTACGCCGCAGCAGCCGGCGAATGTCGAGCCGGTCTCGACCGCCGGCCCGAGTCCGTCGGGATCGGGTGAGGCCGGCCGGAAGCCGCATCAGCCGGATGAGCCGGCGAACCTCTGCCATCTCGGCTTCGCTAAGGCTGTCGAAGTCCTTCTGCCGGAGCACTTCGACCTGCGAGTAGCTCGCCACTTTCTGCTCTTCCGCGCCTTCGGAGCCATCGTCCTCATCGAGCACCTTGAGCTGTCGGGCGGTGCGAGACATGACCTCGCCCTGTTCGCGCACGGCGGTCTGCGACGACGCCGCGGCGTCGCCATCTGGCCCATGATGGGCGCCGAGGAACGCGGCCAGTACCCGATCCAGGATGGGCAGCTCGTCGCGCCGGCGACCGAAATGCGCGTGGACCGCCGTCCGCAGGTCGTCCGGACGTCCCAGGTCGATCACGGTCAGGGTCGTCAGGAAGGGCAGCATGCGGACCGGGCCGGCATCGAAACCAAGACCGCGAAGGATCCGTCCGAAGTGCAACCAGTTTCGGGTCAGGACGGTGCCGGGGTCAGGCATTAACGGCCCGGGCAAGGAGCTCCCGCGAGCCCGCGCCGCGCAGCCGTTCGAGATCCTCCTGGTACTTGACGATGGCACCGAGCGTCGCCTGGACAGCCGCCTCGCTGAGTTCCGCCTCGCCCAGCGCGATCAGCGAGCGAGTCCAGTCCAGCGTCTCGGCAATCCCGGGCAACTTATAGAGGTCGAGATGCCGAACGCCGCCGATGAACGCGCTCACCTGGCGGGCCAGCTTCTTGGGGACCTCGGGCACGCGGGCCGTGATGATCTCGTACTCGCGATCCACGGAGGGGTAATCGATCCAGAAGTACAGGCAGCGGCGCTTGAGGGCATCGTGGATCTCGCGGGTTCGATTCGAGGTGATGATCACCGCCGGCGGCTTATCAGCCTTGATGGTGCCGATCTCCGGGATTGAGATCTGGAAATCGGAGAGCAGCTCGAGGAGAAAGGCCTCGAATTCATCGTCCGCCCGATCGATCTCGTCGATCAAGAGCACCGGCGCCTTGCCGCCATCGCTCTCGATGGCCTGCAGCAACGGACGCTTGACCAGGAACTGAGGGCTGTAGATCTCGCGCTCGGTCTCCTCGCGATTGGCGCCGGCGGATTCCAACAGCCGGATATGGAGCATCTGCTTCGCGTAGGCCCATTCATAGACTGCGTTGTTGACGTCGATCCCCTCGTAGCACTGCAGCCGGATCAGCCGGGAATCGAGGATCTCCGCCAGGACCTTGCCGACCTCGGTCTTTCCCACCCCGGCCTCGCCTTCCAGCAGCAGCGGCTTATCGAGGGTAAGCGCCAGGAAGATGGTGGTCGCCAGGCTCCGGTCGGCAACGTAGCGATGCTCGTGCAGCGCTCGCTCGACGTCCTCAATCGACGAGACCGGCAGGTCCTTCATGACCGAATTGTAGGGTCGCCCGCCCCCACCCCGACCCTCCCCCTGAAGGGGGAGGGGAGTCATTCGGGGCAGCGGGCTTGCGGCCTGCTCAGTGATGTGCCGTGATCTGTTCGAGCGCGCGCCGGGTGAGGACCTGGGCCAGGTGCCGGCGATAGTCAGGTGAGCCGTTCAGGTCCTGGGGTGGATCGGTGCCTTCCGCGGCTCGCTCGGCAGCCGCGCGGATGTCTTCGTCGTGGGCGCCCTTGCCACGCAGCGCCTGCTCCACACCGCTTGCCCGCAGCGGACGGCTGCCCATACCGGTGAGGCCGATCGCTACGTTGGCGACATTGTGGCCGCTGACGGTGACCTGGGCCGCGACCGCGACGATCGCCCAGTCCTGCGACCGCCGGCTGAACTTGAGGTAGGTCCCTGTGCTGCCGGTCGGTGGTGTGGCGATGCGGATCTCGCGAACGATCTCATCGGGCTCCAGCGCCGACGTAAACGTGTCGACGAAGAAGTCTCGTGCCGCAATGTTCCGTTCGCCCTTGGGGCCCACGACCTTGAGCTCCGCGTCGAGGGCCAGCAGGCACGCCGGGAAATCGCCGAACGGATCGGCATGCGAGGCCGCCCCGCCGATCGTCCCACGGTTGCGCACCTGCGGGTCGCCAATCTGGGCGGCAGCGCCACTGAGCAGTGGCAGCTTTTTCTTGAGCAGGTCGGAGAACTCGATGTCGTGATGGGTCGCCAGCGCGCCGATGGCCACGTGGCCATCTTCCTCGCGAATGTAGTTGAGGTTGCTGATCCGGCCGATGTCCACCAGGAAGGACGGCGTCGACAGCCGCAGCTTCATCAAGGGAATCAGGCTGTGCCCGCCCGCCAGGACCTTTGCTTCCTGCCCACGCTTGACCAGTTCGGCGACCGCCTCGGGCAGGGTGCGGGGAACCACGTAGTCGAAGGCTGCTGGAATCATCGCTTTGTCCCTCCGTTGCGGTGCATCAGCTGCCAGACCTTCTCCGGTGTGGCGGGCATCGAAACGTCCTTGACGCCGAATGGCGCCAGCGCATCGACGATCGCATTGATGATCGCCGGGCTGGAGGCGATCGTACCCGCCTCGCCGATGCCCTTGGTACCCAGCGGGTTCACCGGGCTGGGCGTGATCGTCGCTTCGAGCTCAAACGACGGCAGGTCGGCCGCGGTCGGAACCAGATAATCGAGCAGGCTGCCGGTTCGCAGTTGACCGGCCTCGTCATATACGGCTTCCTCGAAAAGGGCCTGCCCGATGCCCTGCGCGATCCCGCCATGCAACTGGCCATCGACCACCATGGGATTGATTCGGGTGCCGCAGTCATCGACGGCAACGTAGCGCAGAATCCGGGTCGCGCCGGTCTCGGCATCGATTTCCACGACGGCGATGTGGGCGCCGAACGGCCAGACGAAGTTCGTCGGATCGAAGAATGTGGTGGCCTCCAGTCCGCCCTCCATCCCCTTCGGGAGACGGCTCGTCTGGAAGGCCGCCACCGCGATCTCCTGAATGGTGACCGCCTTCGAGGGCGTTCCCTTGACGTAGGCCTTGCCGCCTTCGTAGACCACGTCGCCCTCGGCCGCCTCCAACAGGTGGGCCGCGATCTTCCTGGCCTTCTCCTGGACCTTCATGGCACTGATATGCACCGCGTTTCCATCGAGCGCGGTGCTTCGGCTGCCATAGGTGTCCATCCCCATCGGTCCAATGGCGGTGTCGCCGTGCTGGACGTCGATGTCCTCGACCGGGATGCCGAGGACGTCCGCCGCGACCTGGGCATACGTCGTCTCATGACCCTGGCCGTGCGGCGAGCTGCCGATGATGACCGTGGCTTTGCCGGTGAAGTGGACGTTGACGACCGACATTCCCCAGAGCGAGACCCCGACCGCGGCTTGGGTCGGCACCGCCGGCCCCAGGCCACAGATTTCGATATAGGTGGACAGGCCGATGCCGAGGTACTTGCCCTGCTTGCGCTTTTCCGCCTGCTCACGCCTCAGTCCCTGGTAATCGACCATCTGCAGCGCCCGATCAAGGGTGATGCGGTAGTCGCCCGAATCGTAAGTCAGACCGAGGAGCGTGGTGAACGGCTGGTCCTCGACGCGAACGAAATTCTTTCGCCGGACTTCGACCGGATCGACCCCGGTCTCGCGGGCAACCAGGTCCATGACGCGCTCGATCAGGTAGGTCGCTTCGGGCCGGCCGGCGCCGCGATAGGCATCGGTCGGCGTGCGATTCGTGAAGACGCCAACCGCACGGCCGTCGAAGGCCTTCATCTTGTAGGCGCCCTGCGCGACCAGCATGCCGAGCACCTGGAATGTGCCGAACTGGCTGCAGTAGGCCCCGAGATCGAGCCACTGCGTGGGCCGGATACCCAGCACGGTCCCGTCACGCTTGGCCGCAATTTCCACGTCCCAGATTTGCGACCGTCCATGGTGGGTCGCTTTCGTATTCTCGCCCCGGTCCTCGATCCATTTGACCGGGCGCCCCAGCCGGCGCGACGCCAGCGCCGTCAGGATCTCCTCGGGATAGACCCGGATCTTGGATCCGAAGCCACCGCCCACCTCCGGGGCGACAACCCGGACATCACTCTCCGGGATGCCCAGGATGACCGCGGCCCACACCTTGACGAAGTGCGGGATCTGGGTCGATGACCAGATGGTGAGCTTCCTGGCCCACGTTCTGTAGTCGGCCACGACGCCACGCGGCTCAACGGCGATAGGGATGAGCCGCTGCTGGATGAGGCGCTGCGTGATCTTGACTTCGGCTTCCCGGAAAGCCGCCTCGATGTCGCCGGCGGCGAACTTGACGTCATAAGAAAGGTTGCTTCCGACCTCGTCGTGGAGGACCGGGGCGCCCTTCTCGATCGCCTTCTCGATGTCGACGACGGGTGGGAGGGACTCGTAGCGCACTTCGACCCGCTCGGCTGCATCCTGCGCCGCCGACAGGCTCGATGCCAGCACGATCGCAACCGGCTCACCCACGTAACGCACCTTGTCGATGGCGAGGGGATAGTGCTTGGGGTATTTCTTGGTTGGGACGAAACAGTCGGTTACCGGCAGCGGGGCTCCAAATTCTGACAACAGCTCCTTACCGGTGAAGACGGCGATCACACCGTCGGCTTCCTTCGCGCGCGTGGTATCGATGCCGGTGATGCGCGCATGGGGATCGGTGGAGCGGACGACCACCATATGCACGATGGCGGTTTGCGGAAGGTCGTCGACGTAACTCCCGGTGCCGGTTACAAGCCGTGGGTCTTCGCGGCGTTTGATCGACGCGCCAACCATTTGGGAAATGGCCATATTGAACTCCCTCGCCTTACGAGACGGATGCGGGCGCTTTGGCTTCGGCGCCGGGCGCCATCACCTTTGCGGCCGCCTGGATCGCCTTGACGATGTTGTGGTAGCCGGTGCAGCGACAGAGGTTGCCTTCGAGTCCAAGCCGGATCTCCCGCTCGCTCGGGCTGGGATTGCGATCCAGCAGCTGCTTGGCGGCCATGATCATGCCCGGAGTGCAGAACCCGCATTGCAGGCCGTGCTCATCCCAGAACGCCTGTTGCAACGGATGCAGCGTCGAGCCCTTCGCCAGGCCTTCGATGGTCGTGATCTGCGCCCCGTCCGCCTGGACGGCGAACATCGTGCACGACTTGACGGTATGCCCGTCGATCTCGACGGTACACGCTCCGCAGTTGCTGGTATCGCACCCGATGTGTGTTCCAGTCAGCCCGGCCTGCTCCCGGATGTAATAGACCAGCAGCGTCCGAGGCTCGACCTCGTGTTCGTAGCTGGTGCCATTGATGGTGACCGCGACCCTGCGTCTCATACGCACCTCCTCTGAGCCCGCCTATCCGCCTGCCGCCAACAGGTATAGCACTCGAATTCGTGAGTGTCTAGCATGAGCCGGCGTCAGAGCTACCCAACCTCGCCACGGCGAGCGCCGGTCTGGGCGGTTTGAGCCGTGTTGACGGCACCAGGCGGCGGCGAAAGGAGCTTCCACGCGGACCGCCAGGTTCCGTTCTTCGTGACCTGCAGCATGATGTTCAGGAAGGCGAGCGCCTCGAGCTCGCGCGCCCGCGCCAGGGGCCCGACATCGATCGGCCGAAAGCCAATGTCGGCCAGCAGCCCGAGCACCGTCTTTCGGGCCTGCTCGTCATCAGCCGCCACCAGGCCATCCACCGGCTCTCCCTCCACGACCGGCTCGGCCTGGTTCGACGCAAACACGGTGTTGAAAGCCTTGACGACTCTCGCCGAGGGCAGCCACTGTTGAATGCGCTCGGCCCCGGAAGGGCCACCCTCGGTCGCCAACCCACTGAAGTCCGGTTTCAATGGGTTGGTCGCGTCGATCACGATCTTCCCCTTGACCTGTCCTGCGATGGCTTTGCAGACCTGCTCGGCGCTGGCCGCAAACGGGACGGCCAGAACCACTACCTCGGCTTGTGAGGCCGCCCGGCCGAGATCTGCCGTGCCGGTACCGCCAACCTGGGCAGCCAGTTGGCCAGCTTCTTCCGGGTCGCGATCGGCAATCACGACACTGTGCCCGGCCCTCGAGAAAGTCTTCGCCAGCGCGCCGCCAACATTGCCCGCGCCGATGATCGCGATCTTCATCAGGATGACCTCCTTCAATCGCCGGAGCTGCGCTTTTATCAAAGCCTACGCTGGACGTGGCTGACGGGCGGCCGATTTTGCTAGGTTTGAGGTGGGCAGAAGGGGGGTACACTACCAAGGTTGGCCTCAGAGTTCGCCTCCCCCTTTCATCTCGGCGAGCTGGTCGTGCATGTTACCCACGGGCTCAGCCGGTACGCGGGCACCAAGCTGATGCAAGCCAGTGATGGAACGACAGCAGAGTACTTCCAACTCGACTACGCCGAAGGACACCGGGTTTTCGTCCCGATTGAACACGTCAGCCGATTGAGCAAGCACCTCGGCGCCGAAGCCGCACTGGCGCGGCTCAACAGCGAAGTCCAGCGGCGCTCGCCGTACAGCCGCCTCCCGAAACCCCAGTAGCGTCTGGCGGCGAGGGCGCGGCGGCCCTATCCCAGCATCTCCTTCAGCCAGTCCGCCATCAAGGGCCGGTACTTGTACGCGATGTTGTTGCAGACATGGTTGCCATCCGGATAGATCACGAGGGTGGCGGCCGGTGCTTCGCGCGCAATTCTCTCGGCCTGCGCAGGCGGGAACAGCCGGTCGCGCCCACCGTGGATCACCAGTAGGGGCTGGGTGACCCGGTCGAGCACCCCTTCGAGGTTGAACGTATACGCCTTCTGCTTGGCCTCGGCTTCGCCCGCCGACTTCGTATAAAAGATGTAGCCGCCTTTCGTAAGCGGATTCAGCGCATCCCAACATTCACCCAGGTTGTAGGGGCCGGCCAGGCCGACGACCGCCCGAAGCCGCTTCTCGTGGGCCGCAGCTCGTGGACCGTAAATCGCACCCATGCTGATCCCCATCAACCCGATGCGGCGCTGATCGACTCCGGGTTGCAACCGCTCGAGCTGATCGAGCACCGGCGTGATCACGGTCTCCCAGTTCGGGCGGATGGCGAAGTCCACGGCGTTCTCGGACTGACCCGGACCATCGATGGTGAGGGTTGCCATCCCTCGACGGAGGAAGTCTTCCTCGATGGCAAAGAGCTCTTCCTTGGAGGAATCGAGTCCAGGCACCAGCAGCACCAGGGGCCGCGGCTGAGGCCCCGACGGCCGCCGCAGATTGGCCGGGATGATATGGCCTTCAAAGGGAATCTCGAGGCGCTCCGCGGGCGGATCGAGATGGGGTAGCGCCCTGCGGTAAACCGAGACCGCCCGGTCGCGCAGCTGAGCGTGGAGATCAAGATCCTCGAACCAGAGGAACTTGCCCAGGTGATAGCACCAGGCCGCGCGCTGATAGGCCTGGGTCGCGGTGAGAGCTCGCCCCGACTCCTCTGCCGACCGCCCCAGCGCCTCGTGGATCTCCCCCACCGCTTTCCAATTCGGTCCCCAGTCCTTCCACTCCGTGGTCTTGGCGACCGTGTCGTCGAAGTCATTCACGTCGATCCCGTTTGCGACGAAACGCGGCCGCCAGTGATGCGCCGCCACCTGCACCCGGTTCGTCGTCTCCAGAGCGCTCACGGCTTCGCCGCCAGCCTTTTTGGGTTGACGGCCTCGTCCAGGCTCGAGCCAAGATCGCTCAGCAAGACCGCGGCACAGTTGCGCCCCGGGAATCCAGATATCGATCCGCCCGGGTGAGTACAGGCACCCGTCTGATACAGACCCGCAATGGGCATGCGATACGAAGACCAACCAGCCGCCGGGCGGAAATACCCGGCCTGGTCGGGCGCTGCGGCGCCCCCGTGGCAAGAACCGTGCCAGTTCGCGGGGTTCCTGCGCTCCATGTCGAGCGGGCTCTCCACGTGCTCGGCCAGCACGATCCGCGATGAGAGGTTGGGCGACAGCCGACAAAGCCTGTCGAAGATCGCGGCCGAGACCTCCGCCTTCAGATCATCCCAGCGTTGCGCCCCACCCGGGAGGTCATAGGGAACGAAGGTGACCACTTTGAAGGTGTGTTGGCCGGCGGGCGCCCGGCTCGAGTCCACCAGGCTTGACGTGATCGCGAGCAGGACTGGCTCATCGAGGTGGATTCGACCGGACCGTTGGTCAGCCAGCAGCGCCCGCAGTTCGTCGATCGATTCCAGGGCCGCCATCGCAACGCTCTCCCGCCCATGGCCAGCGCCGAAACGGGGCGCTTCGGACAGCGCGTAGTGCGTCACGAACATAGCGATGCTCGGCTTCCAGCGACCGACACTCTCGACGAAGCTGTCCGGCAGGTGCCGTTCCCCAACCACGCCGGGAAGGTGCTTGATATGGATCGTCGACACGACCGCTTTTTTTGCCTCGAAGTGGGAACCGTCCGCCGTCTCCACGCCCACGGCACGACCGCCCTCGACGAGGATCCGCTGGACCGACTTCGAGGTCATCACCGTCCCGCCGGCCTCCTCGATCACGGCCGCGAGCGCGAGCGGAAGCCGGATCGACCCGCCGCGTGGGGTCGTCCAGCTGGAGCGCTGGCGTCCAGCCATCAGCGAAAAGGCGAGCAGCCCGGTACCCGGTTCGTCGATGGCCTCCACCGTCATGAACGCCATCCAGGCAAGGAACGCCCGAACGTGCGGTTCGTCAAAACGTTCCGCGATCAGGTCGAGGGCGCTGGACCTTCGGATCCGTTCCATTGCGGGGCCCATCGGGCTCGCCTCCGTCCGCGCCGCGACCTCGCTCGGCAACCGTGGCGGGTTAGCCCGCTCGTCCTCGACGACGGGCGCCATCACCTCCCAATCCGCCAGCAGGGTGCGGTAGGCGTTGGCGTCGTGAGCCGAGAAGCGCGCCAGCTCTGCGACGGTCCGCTCGAGGTCCAGCGACATCGTGAGCGTTTCGCCGTCGAGAAACGGCATGGCGACAACGGGATCTGGCCGGATGTACTCGAGGCCGTAGCGACCAAGCTCCAGTTCGTTGTTCCGCAGCATCGGATTGGCCTGGATCAGGTTGTGGGCGCTCGCGCAGGAATCGTGAAGAAACCCTGGAAGCGTGAGCGGTTCGCTGGTCGCGTCACCCCCGATCCGCTCGGACGCCTCAAGGACGAGCACGCGAAAGCCGGCTCGAGCCGCGTAGGCGGCCGTGATCAAGCTGTTGTGACCGGCCCCGGCGACCACGACGTCAAAGCTCTCGCTCATGCAGATTCCGCCGCCTGGCCGAGGTAGAGGCGCTTGACTTGCGGGTCGTTGAGGAGCTGATCGCCCATTCCCTGGAGCTTGATCGTCCCCAGCTCCATGATGCAGCCCCACTTGGCCGCAGATAGTCCCATCCGCGCGTTCTGCTCGACCAGGAGCAGCGTGGTGCCGAGCTGATTGAGCATCCGCATCTTCTCGACGACCACCCGGGCCGCGCGCGGCTCCAGCCCAAGCGTTGGCTCGTCGAGCAGGAGCAGGGTTGGCTGCCTCACCATGGCGCGGGCGATTTCGACCTGCTTCTGCTCGCCACCGCTCAGGAGACCCGCCGCTTTGTGCCGTTGCTCGCGGATGATCGGAAAAAGCTCGGCTGCCTGAGTCAGCCCCTGATCCACCTGCCGTTGGTCGGCCAGGCTATAGGCGCCCATGAGCACGTTTTCCCACACCGTCATCTGCGCGAAGCTACTGCGGCCCTGGGGGACGTGCGCGATGCCGTCGCGGAAGAGAAGGTCGGGTCGGCGCCCGCCGATATCCCGCCCTCGAAACAGGATGCGGCCCTGGCGCGGCCGGAGGAGACCGGAAATCGTCCGCAGAAGGGTCGACTTCCCCGCCCCGTTGGGGCCGATCAAGCAGGTAAACGCCCCCGAGTCGAGACTGAGGTCGACCCCCCGAAGGATGTCGCTGCCTGACCCATATCCGGCGATGACGCCCTCGAGTTGCAGCAGCATCCTCAGTCTCCCAGGTACGCATCGAGCACGGCAGGGTTGGCCCGTACGGCGTCGGGCGTCCCCCGGGCAATCACCCGGCCGCGATGCATGACGAGGACCGGCTCGCACAATTGCATGACGAATCCCATGTTGTGTTCGATGATCAGGAACGTCATGCCGCCGGCATTGAGCTCACGGATATAGGCGGTGAGCCGGTCGATCATCACGGGATTGAGTCCGCCGGCGGGTTCGTCGAGCATGAGCAGCTTCGGCTCGGCCATCAGGGCTGCCGCCAGCTCCAACAGTTTCTGCTGTCCGAACGATAGACGACCCGCCAGCTCGTCACGCAGGAAGGCGATGCCAAAGAACTCGAGAAGCTCCTCCGCTCGCTGGCGCTCGTGACCCTTGATGCCGGCCGTGAAGAGGGTGCGCAGGCCGAGCTGCCTTATGGGCACGATCATGTTCTCCAACACGGTCATGTTCTTGAAGATGCGAGTGACCTGGAACGTCCGGGCAATCCCCAGGTGGACGACCTCATTGGGACGAAGCCCGACCAGCACGGCGTCCCCGAATCGCATGTCACCCTGCTCCGGCCGGTAAAAGCCGGTCACGCAATTGAACAGCGTCGTCTTGCCAGAGCCATTAGGTCCGATCAGCGCCGTGATGCTCCCGGCTCGAACCTCGAGGCTGCAGTCGGACAGCGCGGTGATGCCGCCAAACGACTTCGCTACTGAATGGATCGCCAGGTCGTCCGTCATCCAGCCGCTTCCACGATCGAGGCGCGAGCCTCGACCGGACGGCGGTCGATCGGTCCCTTTCTGCGCCATGCCTGGTAGCTCCGAATCAGGCCGTCGGGTAAGAACATCACCACCAGCACCAGCACGATGCCGAGGGCGACCAGGTGGACCTGCCCGGCCAGTCGGGAGGGGAGCAGAAAGATCAGGTACGCGGAGAGGGGGTAAATGATGAAGGCGCCGAGCACCGGGCCCCAGACGATGCCGCGGCTGCCGAAGAGGCTCATGATGATCAGGTTGAGGGTGATGATGAGCTCGAAAGCCAGGTCCGGGTCGACGTAGTTGAGGTATTGGGCGTGCAGGGCGCCGGCGGTGCCCGCGAACCAGACACTGATCGCAAAGGCCAGGATCTTGTAGAGGGACGTATTGACGCCAGAGGCTTCGGCCTTGCCCTCGTCCTCACGGATCGCGATCAGGCCCAGGCCGAATTTCGACCGCCTGATCGCGACCGAGACCAGGACGGCGATCACCAGCAGCGCCAGCATGGCGTAATAGAAGGGAACGATGACCAGGTTTGCCGGTAGATCGAGCAGCGGCAAGAACAGTCCCTTACTTCCACCGGTGACGCTCTTTAGATCGAGCATCAAGAGCTGGGCCACGTAGGTGAAGGTGAGCGTGACGATCACGAAGGCAGGCCCGCGAGTCCGGAGCGAGATGAAGCCCAGACCGGCCCCCAGGATCGATGCCATGACGCCAACCAACGGCGCGGTCAGGAAGACCGGGAGGCCGAGGTGGACGAGCAGCAGCGCGGCGGCGTAGGAGCCCAGCCCGAAAAAGCCGACGTGACCCAGCGAGACGTAGCCCGCGTATCCGCCCATGATGTCCCAACCCACCGACATCGCGGCGTACATGAAGGTAAACATCAGGAGATCGAGGTAGAACCCCTCGGGCTGGACTAAGGGGACCAACAGGAACAGGACGAGCCCGGCCCACGGCCAGCCCCGGCGCCACCGACGATCGATCCTCATAGACTCTGCCGTTCGACGGCACCGAACAGCCCTTGCGGTCGCACCACCAGCACCCCGAAGAGGAAGACGTAGAAGATCATCGGCGCCCAGCCGAGCGCCAGCGTTACGCTGGTGACCTGTTCGGCGATCCCGAGTAACATGGCCGCCACGAATGCGCCCCGCAGACTCCCCAGACCCCCGAGCACCACGATCGCGAGCAGCTTGCCGATCCACAGCCAGTGGGTGGCCGGATAGAAGGTGAAGAGCATACCCAGCAACGGTCCCGCGGCGCCCGCAATCGCGATGCCGATCGCAAAACTAACCGTGGTGACAAGCCGGACGTCGACACCGACCAGCTGCGCCGCCGTGCGGTTTTGAATCGTGGCCCGGATCGCCCGGCCGAGCTTCGTGAAGGTCAGCAGGGCATAAAGCCCGGCCAGCAAGAGCAGCGAGATGCCGGCCGAGATCAGCCGGACCACCGGGATGTAGAGCGTGAACAGCTGAAAGCTTTCCAGCGAGTACCCGGTCTTGATGCCCTGGTATGACGACGTCCAGATCGCTCCCTGGAGCCCTTCGAGGATGATGGCAAAGCCAAAGGTCATCAGCACCGTCAGCGTGATATCGCGCTCGGCCAGCCGGTTGACGACGCTCCACTGGATGAGCGCCCCCAGGGCGAGGAAGACGGGGATCAGCAAGAGCACCGACAGCAGCGGGTCGATTCCCAGATGCCGAAAAAGGGTTAGTGAGAGGTAGGCGCCCATCACGATGATGGCGGCGTGCGCGACGTTGATCACTTTCATCACGCCAAAGATCAACGTGAGCCCGGCGGCCATCAGCGCGTACATTCCGCCCGTCAGGATGCCGAGCACCAGGCTCTGGGCGAGAAGGCCGGGGCTCATTCAGGGGGTCGTGGCCCCGGCAATCGCTTACCAGTCCGGCTTCGGATACACCGGATCAGCGTCCTTATTCGGATCCCCTTTCGGCGCGACCACGTGGACGATCCCATTCTGCCACTGCTCAAGCAGGTAGCTGCCCTGCGGCCGACCGAGCTCATCCCAACCAATCTCGCCCTGGACGGTCGAGACCTTGTGGCCATGCAGCCAGTTGGCGATCTTGGTATTGTCCACCGACTGGGTTGCCTTCACCGCGGCCGCCATCACCTGGCCCACCGAATAGCCTTCGGCGGCCTCCCCCGGTACCAGGTTGTCTTTATTGGGGAACAATTTGAGGTAGTCGGCGACGAACTTGGCGTTGCCCGGCTCTTTGGAGCTCTGCACCCAGCCGTCGCCGGTCATGATCCCGCTGACCTTGTCCGCCAACGCCTGCTTGAACGGTCCGGTGGTGCTCGGCCCGGAGGTGAAATAGATCGCTTTGGGCTGGTAGTGGATCGCCGAGTAGGCCTGGACCTGCGCCACCGCGTCGTCAAAGATGGTGCCGCCCAGCACGATGTCCGCGCCGGAGTGCTTCACGGCCGCCGCGATCGACGCGAAGTCGGTCTGGGTTGGCGGGTAGACCTGTTTGTAGGCGGTCTTGATGCCAGCCGCCTCCAGGCGCGCCTGCGCCCCATCTTCGGTGGCGCTCACGAACGGGTCATCCTGTTGCGGATAGGCCGCACTCTTCGGGCGCTGGTCAGCCGGCAGGGAGAGGATGTAGTTGACAAAGGGATCGGCCTGCTTCTCGGCGACCGCCGGCTGGACAAAGAAGATGTATTTGAACTTGCGCTGGAACACCGCCGGCGCCCCACCCGCGCCTTCGACGAAAGCCATCTTGTACTTCTCGGCCACGGCGGAGGTGGGAATCGTCAGTGCGCTTGAGAACGGGCCAACGAGCAGATTGACCTTGTCG
>VBEE01000025.1 GCA_005881715.1 Chloroflexota bacterium
AACTGGCGCCAGCCGCGTTCGTGAACCTCGACGCCGAATTTCTTCGCCGCCGCTCGAATACGCCGCCAGGCCGCGTCCCGCTCGCTATCGCTGACGCCCTCGACCTGGTCGAAGCGCGCGATCGCGTTGCGGACGTGACGCGCGTCGTTGAGCGGCTCCTTTCGTTCCTTGGGAAACGCAAACGTCTGGGTCCGCATTCGGTTTTGCTGCTTCGTACTCAGGCCCGGGGATTTCTTCGGGATGCGCGCGCCGCGCGCCCGAGCGCTCTGTACCGATCGTGCCCGCTTGATGTTCTTTCGTGCCGCCGACTTCTGCTTTGGTGTGGCCATTGACAGCCTCCTTCGGGGATTTTTTTGTACGTTAGAGTCCCGTTAACATTTTACGTGATAGCCGCAGCCACGCGACTGCCTACGAGGCCTTGAGCTCGGGCTCGCCATGACCCGCGTTTGCCCGCCCGCGGTTCCAGTAGGCCTTGGCCGAAATCTGCTCCGCGCCCCAACCCCGGTTCAACAGAGCGGCCTTAAGCGCCGACACCAGGGCGACCTCGCCGGCAAGGTACGCATGGCCGCGTCCACCAGGGAAATCGGCGGCGGCGACGGCGGAAACAAGCCCCGATGATTCGGGCGGCTGCGACATTTCGTATCGCCAGGCGATCGTCCGGGGCGCACCATCGGCGGTGATTCGCTGGCGCTCTTCGGGCCCGTCGACCAGCAGGAAGGCATGAGCGGGAACCTCGCCGGCCAGCGTCTCCATCATGGCGAAGGCGCCGGGAACCGCCGTTGCGTCGCCGGCAAAGAGGTGCCACTCGGCGTCGTCAACGAGCGTGATCTTCCCGCGCGGTCCAATCGCGTCGATTGAAATGCCGGGTCGCGCGGCCCGCGCCCATCGCATCCCTGGACCGTCGCCGTGCAAGACCACATCGATCATCAGCGAAGCACGGTTGCGATCAAACCGCCGGATGGTGTAGCGGCGGCGCACCGTCGTGCCGTCGTCTTTCGAGAAGGCGAGCGCCATATCCTGTCCCGGCAGGTAGTCGAACGCCGCCAGTGCCGGATTGCTGAGCTCGATCCGCCGCATTTGGGGCGTGACATTGCTTGCGGCTGCGACGGTCAGCGGCCAGCCGACCGGGTCGGGCAGGATCATTCTCTGGTTTTACCCAAACGGGTCCGATAATCACCGAACGGCGATGAGGCAAGGGCGAACACCTTCAGGTCAGTCGACGCTGGTGATCGTGCACGGACTCGGCGACCGGGCGGCTTCCTGGGAGAAATTCGTCGCGCTGATGCAACCAGACGTTGCCGTCCTGGCCCTCGACCTGCCCGGCCACGGCGAGGCGCCACCGGCCCGCGACTATCACTACGGCTCGCTGGTGGAGCACGTGGCGACGGCGGTGCGGGGAGTTGACCGGTTCGCGCTGCTCGGCCACTCGGTGGGCGCCGCCGTCGCCTGGCTGTTCGCGGCGCGAAATCCGGCGAGGGTGACCCGGCTCATCCTGGTCGAGCCGGCCGCCCCGCATCAGAGCCGGTTCATTCACAGTCCGACGCCCGAGCCGCGGCACCCATTCACCTACGCCAGCCCGGGTGATGCGCTGCTGGCGATGCGTGCCTTCGATCTCTCCGTGACGGAGCAGGAGATCCGACGCGACTACCGGGCGCGGCCGGACGGCCAATGGGAACCCGCTTTCGACCCGGCCATCTTTCCGCCGCTGGTCGAAGACGCGAAAACCCTTGGCGAGCAATTTCGCCGCGAGCTGGCGGCGATCGTCGCACCGACGCTGATCGTGCGGGGCGAGCGAAGCATGCTACGACCGGAGCAGGCTGAAGAGATCCTGGCCGAGCTGCCGCGCGGTCGATTGGTCGCGGTCCGTGGCGGAACCCACTTCCTTCACCGCCAGCAGCCCGAGGAACTGGCGCGACTCGTGCGGGAATTCCTGGCCGCTGGATGAGGACCGGGCAGGCCGGCGGCTACTTCTCTCTGGATCGGAGCAGGACCATTGCGGCGGCGACCGCCACGATCCAGACGGGGGCCATGGTGATGACGAACGGTCGAAGCGTATCGCTGGCCGAATGCGACTGCCGGTCGAACGCGAGAAAGACCAAGACCGTCCCATAAAGCAAGAGCGCGAGACCAATCGCCAGTCCCAGCCTGAGGCGAATCATGAAAGCAGCAGGGCGTCGACCGAAATCGCTCCCGGCCCGGTCAGGCCGATCACCAGGGCCGTGGTGCCGAGCAACAGCGGGAACTCGAAGCCGCCCTGACCATAGAAGCCATTCTTCCAGTGCGCCTTCCAGGTCGCGACGCCCATGTTGAAGGCGGCGGCCAACGCCACGGGCCTCGTGAGAAATCCTGCGGCCAGGGCCAGCCCGCCGCCGAGTTCGGTCAGTCCTGAAAGCGTTGCCGCCTGCTCGGGATAGGGCACGGCCATCTTCGTTAGGCCGGCCACGAATCCCGGTCGGCCTCGCTCCACCGCCGCCGGGTAGTTCGGGCCCATCGTGCGGGCGAGTAGCGGGTGGGGCTGTTTGCCCGGGCCGCCGAACAGCTTCGGATAGCCGTGGGCGGCCAGGGTGATCCCGGCGACGATTCGTAACAGCAACAAACCCAGGTCACGCATGGCCAATCACGCTGATGAAAGCCTAGCCCAGACTGGAAGGCTGTGTCAGGATGACGCGATGGACGATTCGATGGTCGGCCGAAATTTGATGGTCAGCACCGTCGACTATCACACCGCCGGTGAACCATTTCGGATCGTCAGCGGCGGCGTGCCGGCTCTCCGGGGAAAGACCATCCTGGAGAAGCGGCGCTTCGCGCTGGAGCATCTGGACCACATCCGCCAGTTGCTCGTGTACGAACCGCGCGGGCACGCCGACATGTACGGTGGCTTTGTCACCGAGGCGGAGAACGACGGGGCCCAACTCGGAGTTGTCTTCTTCCACAACGCCGGCTATAGCACTGCGTGCGGCCACGGCACCATCGCGCTGGTCACCTGGGCGATCGAAGCGGCCCTGGTCCCGGCTTCCGGCCGGAGGACGGAGGTGGTGGTTGACGTGCCGTCGGGCCGCCTCACGACGGTCGCGGTCACGCAGGACCAACGGGTCCAGTCGGTGCGCTTCAAGAATGTTCCCAGCTTTGTCCTGGAGGACCGCTTGACGGTGTCCGTCGCCGGGCGGCGCGTCGAGGTGGCGATCGCCTACGGCGGCGCGTTTTACGCGATCGTGCCGGCGGAACGCTTCGAGCTGCCGATCGAGCCGGCATTCGTGCCGCGCTTCATCGACATCGGTCGGGACATCAAGGCCGCGATCGAGGCCGACCGCGATATCGCTCACCCACTGCAGCCCGAGCTTCAAGGGATTTATGGGGTCATGTTCACCATGGGCAACCGCAATGTCACAGTCTTTGCCGACGGCGAGGTGGACCGGTCACCCTGCGGCAGCGGGACTTCCGCCAGACTGGCGCTGCTGGATCGACGGGGTGAGCTCGCCCGTGGCACGACCCTGATGCATGAGAGCGTCATCGGCGGCCGCTTCGCCTCGCGGGTGGTGGGTGAGGATCGCGTCGGCGAGTACCCGGCTGTGATCACCGAGGTGGAAGGCTCAGCGCACCTGACCGGTTATCACCAGTTCGTGTTGGAGACGGACGACCCGATTGGCACCGGATTCCTGATCCGTTAACGCACGGCGATGATCTTGACTGCGTCGATGATGAACTGCACCGCGATCGCGGAGAGCAGCAGCCCCAGCACCCGGGTCAACAGCTGGATCACCGAGGGCCGCAGCAGCCGGGCGATCTGGTCCGCCAGCAGGAGTCCGACCGCGACCACCACGACGACGGCGATGATGCCGAGGATCACGCCGATGCGCCCCGGCGCATCCTCATACCGCCTCGTCAGGACCATTACAGCGGCGATCGCGCCCGGGCCGGCGAGGAGCGGCGTGGCCAGCGGAACGAGCGCGACGTTCGCCGTTTCCGGCTGAGCCATCTCTTCGCCTCGAAGCATCTGCAACGCGACGAGCAGCAAGAGCATGCCGCCCGCGATCGTCAGGCTCTCCACCGAGACGTGCAGGTAATCGAGGATCAGCCGGCCGAACAGGGCGAACACCACGACCAGGCCGCCGGCGACGGCGGCGGCCTCGAGCGCTGCTCGCCGGCGTGCCGCGACCGGGCGCCCCGCGGTCAGAGTGATGAAGATCGGCGCACTGCCAAGCGGGTCCATGATCACGACGAGGGTGACGAACGCCTCGCCAAAGGCTCTCCAGCTCATCGCACCGTGTCCCCGGTTATCACGACAGCCTACCGGTTCGATCGCGCTAGGATGGATTGGAGATGGCGGGCAAGAACCAGGATCTTCTCTGGAAGCTGGCGGAGAGCGACGAGGTCGACATCGAGACGCGCCGCGACAAAAAGTCGCCGGTCCATCGCACTACCATCTGGATCGTGCCGGTAAAGACCGGCGTCTACATTCGGTCCTTCAAAGGCAAGAAGGGGCGCTGGTATCAGGAGGCGCTGACGAATCCGCGGGTCACGATTCGCGTTGGCCGGCGCAAGGTCGAGGCTCGCGCCGAGCCTGAAAAGAAACCATCTGTCATCCGTGAGGTCAGCGCCGGCTATCGAGAAAAATACGGCGAGCGATGGCCGGACGAAACGGCGCCGATGCTGCGGCGTTCCGTTTTGCCCACGACGCTTCGGGTTACGACCTAGTAAGGCGTCACCAGCGTCGGCTCCCAACGCTGCAGGCTGGCGCCCGCCTGGAAGGTCGATTCGGCGAAATCGAGGATGGCCTGCCGCGGATCACGACTTCGCCGCACCGCTTCGTAGGGCAGGATGAACTCACCGAGGGACGGATTCCAGCGCGCGGCGTCCGGGTGGATGGCCGCGTCCGCCAGACCGTCCGGCATCGGGTAGGCATAGGCAAAGAAGGCGGGCTCGGGGAATTTCGCATTCCCCGGCCAGAAGCCGACGCAGACCTGCTCGGCGTCGCCACTGACTCGCCGGATGAGGCCGGCATCCGGTGGAGGCTGCGCGGGACGACCCGAGAACCGCGCGAGCGCCAGGTCGAAGGTGCCCCACCAGAACGAGACGGGCGTGGTCCGGCCGCGGAAGCGGCCCCGATGTTCCTTGAGCACCAGGTCGATCCGCGCCAGCAAGCGCCAGAAGCGGTGAGCCCAATCGGGGTCATACGCGGCATGAACCGTGTCCTGTGGAAAAGGAATCGGGTTCTCGACTTCGGATGGCGTCGTCGTAATGCTGACGTTGATCGCGAGCGCGCTCAACCGATCCATCAGTTCCCGATAAAACTCCGCAACCGGCCGGGCGCGCAGCGCGACGCGTTCCCGGCGGCCGTCGTTCAGGGCGACGATCACCTCATGATCGATGAGATCGACGTCGATCGCGAAGCCCGATTGGCCGCTCCACAGCGGAGTGGTGGTCAGGCCTCGCGCGGTGAGATAGAGCGGCACGTTCGCCCACTGCGGTTCGCGACCGGTTAACGCGAGCCGGACTTTGCCAATCACCTGGAGATTCATGTGCAGCGTGTCCAGGGTGGGGAGCCAGGCGTCGTAGGGTAATTCCGGCCATTCTGCGATCTGACGGGCCGCACCAGTCGCAATCACGTCATCAATAGTAGTCAGCGGTCAACGAAAAAGTCCCGGCCAAGGCGGCCGGGACGTGGGGAAGGAGGGAAAGGCTGCTGGATCAGTGGGCGCGCGACCGAGCGACCGCCGTCGCAAGGACGAGTCCGCGCCGCGGAATGCCAGCCGACACCGGCTCGCTTTCCGATTGCTCATCACGTGCGCCCATCAGCGCGCCGACGATTCCGCCATAAGCGATACCCGCGTAGACGCCGCAGGCCAGGAACACCAGGGGCTCGAGCCCAACGATCAGCGTTCCGATAAATCCCGCCACCGAGCCGCTAAGCCCTCCGAGGAATGCTCCGCCGATCGCGCCCCGAATCATGCGCCGCATTTCATCTGTCATCACCACAACCTCCCGAAATTTCGAATGCGATCTCATGAAGGCATGATGCGCCGACCAACCTTTCGAAACGGTGACACACAACCTCCCTTGTGGGAGGGATCCTGACTACGCTTCTTCGAGACGGAAGCCGGAACCGCGGACGGTGACGATCCGCACGCCCGAGTTGACGAGCTTGGCCCGGAGCCGGCTCATCTTCACATCGATCACGTTCGAGCCGAGCGGCTCCGTCTCGTCCCTCCAGGCATGCTCCGCGATGGCCTTGCGTTCGACCACCGACGGGAAGCGCCGCATCAAGAGCTCGAGGATATGGAATTCCGCGGCCGTCAGGTTCAACAGCTTTTCGTTCAGGGTCACATGGCGACGCGCCGGATCCAGCGACAGGGAGCCACGCTTGAGCACCGGTGCACCGACGCCTCGTGGTCGGCGTTGAAGGGCGCGCACCCGCGCGACGAGCTCACCGAAGTCAAACGGTTTGACGAGGTAGTCATCCGCACCCGCATCGAGGCCCTGGATTCGGTCAGGCGGAGTATCGCGCGCGGTCAGCATCAGGATGGCGGTAGGGCGGTCATTGCGCCTCGCCCAGGATGCGACCTCCACGCCAGGCACGCCCGGCATTCTCCAGTCGAGAATCGCGACGTCGTACTCGTAGAACTTCAGCTGCTCGATCGCATCGTCCCCACGGTCGACCGAGTCGACGTAATAGCCGGCATCTTCAAGACCCTGTACGAGGACCTCCCGCAGACCACGATCGTCCTCGGCGACCAGGACTCGCATCGCTAAGCACCACTGCGGGCGAGTTTCAACTGAAACTCCATGGTCGCATTGTCCTGGACGCTGACGAAACCACCGATGCTGGGCGGAGTCATCCCGAAGTCGCTAAAGGGGAACGTGATCGACCCGACCAGCTCGATCTGCGAGCCGCTGAGCCGGGCATCGATGGGGATGGTGACCGTGCGCGTCACGCCATGAAGGGTCAGCTTGCCGGTGGCCGAGATCTGAAAAGCCTGACCGTTCCCAGCATCGGCGGGCACGGTGATGGGAGTGCTGAGGACGAAGCTTGCCGTGGGATAGCGGTCACTCTCCAGCCCCATCCGGTGGACCCGCTGATCGCGCATCGACCTGTCGCTGGTGAGGGTATTGACGTCGACAGTGATTGACACCGCCGTCACGCTGTAAGTCGATCCACTGGCCGCGATCGTGATGCCGCCATGCACAGACGAGGTCCGACCCACCGCGTCGCTGGGCGCCGACAATCCTGCCAGCTGCTCGCGCACGCGGTAGCCCGCCTGGGAACCGGAGGCCACCGTCCAGCTTCCGGCGGCCGCACTCGGCGTGCTGTCCGACGATGCGCTGGATGACGGGGTCGCGCTGGGCGAGCTGAGTGCCAGCTTTTGCGGCGAGGAACCCGCGAAGACAACGAAATAGCCGATGCCCAGGGCGACCGCGCCGAGGAGCGCGGCACCCGCCACGCCGCCAATGATCAGAATGCGGCGATCTCGAAGCCGTTTCATTAGACAGTCCTAAGGATGGTCGACCTGACCTTTCAGTTGCATGACAGATGGTGCAGCTTTCCGCTGCCCCTGTCATGAGCCGATGGTAAGAACTGCGGCGCCCTGGAAGCGGCCGTGGGCGAGATCGTCGAGGGCGGCGTTCGCCTCTCCCAGGGGATAGGCATGCACCTCCGTCTTGACCGGCACCCGGGGTGCGAGTTCCAGGAATTCCTCGCCGTCGCGGCGGGTCAGGTTGGCGACGGAGCGGATCTGGCGCTCCTCCCAGAGGAGCTCGTAGGGAAAGGACGGGATGTCGCTCATATGGATCCCGGCACACACCACCACGCCGCCGCGGTCCAGTGCCTTGAGCGCGGCCGGCACCAGCGGGCCGACCGGCGCGAAGATCAGCGCTGCGTCGAGGGGTTCGGGTGGAAGCGTCAGTGAGTCGCCAGCCCATTCCGCTCCCAGGCCGCGGGCGAAGTCCTGCTTTTCGATGTCACCCGGCGAAGTAAACGCGAAGACGCGACGGCCCTGGTAGCGGGCAACCTGGGCGATGATGTGCGCCGAGTCGCCAAAGCCATAGAGACCAACCCGCTGCGCGTCGCCGGCCAGTCGCAGGGCGCGATAGCCGATCAATCCCGCGCAGAGCAGTGGCGCCGCCTGCAGGTCCGAATAGTTCTCAGGCAAGGGAAAACAGAAGCGCTCATCGGCGACGAGGTACTCGGCATAGCCGCCATCGAGGTGGTAGCCGGTGAATTTCGCCTGCAGGCACAAGTTCTCGAGACCGCGCCGGCAGAATCGGCAGGTTTCGTCGACGAAGCCGAGCCAGGGCACGCCGACGCGCTCTTCCGGCGAAAAGCGATTCGCACCATGACCCCGCCCGGCGATGTGGCCCACCACCATGTGCCCGATGACAAGCGGCAGCTTGGGGTCCGGCAGCTCGCCGTTGACGACGTGAAGATCGGTGCGGCACACGGCGCAAACCGAAACGCGGATCAGAACCTGCCGGTCACCTGGTGAAGGAACGGGAAGGTCGACGAGCTGCAGAGGCGCCTTGGGCGCGCGAAGCTGCATCGCTTTCATAGAGCCCCCACCCCGACCCTCCCCCGCAAGCGGGGGAGGGAAATTCTGCAGCCTGACCCTCCTCGCGGGCGGGGGAGGGAAATTAGCGCCGACGTTAGGCGGTGACCCCGGTCTTCAGGGTGGCCGCGAGCTTGATCTGGGTCGCGCCCAGCGCCCTGGAAACGGGGCAGGTCTTCTTGGCATCCTCGGCGATGGTTTTGAAGGTCGCCTCATCGATGCCGGGCACGCTCCCCTCCGTGCTGAGCTCGATCTGGGTGATGGTCCAGCCCTTGTCGATCTTGTCGAAATGGACCTTGGCCGAGGTGCGGATTTCCTGCGGTTTGTGGCCGGCCTCCGACAGGGCGTTGGCGAACGCCATCGAAAAACATCCGGCCTCCGCCGCGCCGATCAGCTCCTCGGGGTTGGTCCCGGTGCCGTTCTCCATCCGGCTAGCGAAGCTGTATCGTCCTTCGAAGGCGCCGCTTCCCACCCGCATGGTTCCCGAGCCATCCTGGAGCGACTTCTGCCACCGGGCTTCCGCTGTGCGCACGGGCATATCTGTGCCACCTCCATTGAGCGAAGTTGCTTTGAGCTGATCCTAGTGGACCGCGCTCCCGGCCGCTGCCAGGGTCTCGACGGTTCGTAGCCGATCACCCTGGGTCTTCTCATGGACGGAGGCGAGCAGAAGCGTGACGCCCGCCGACGACCACGCCTCCATACGCTCGCGCACATAACCGGGCGGTCCCACGATGGTGATCCCGTCCACCAGCGCGTCGGGCACTCGGCGGATCGCCTCGAGTTTCTTGCCGTTCAGATAGAGATCCTGGATGTCGCGGGCTTCATCGGCAAAGCCGTAGCGCGCGACCGTTTCGTTGTAAAAGTTCTTCGACCGCGATCCCATGCCGCCAACGTAGAGCGCAACCCAGGGCCGGATGGCGTCCCGCGCTCGCGCCCGGTCGTCGTCGACGAGCACCGAGACGTAAGGAGCAATCTCGAGCGAGTCGAGCGACCGCCCGGCGGCGCGTGCGCCGGTCTCCAGGTCGGGGCGGAACAGATCGAGATGGTCGGGCGAGAACAACGTCGGAATCCACCCGTCGGCGACTTCGCCGGTGAGGCGCAGCCCCGCCGGCGTCAGCGTCGCCAGAAAGATCGGCACGGTTGGTCGAACGGGCCGGGCAAGCAGTTTCAGCCCCTGGTCGAGCGTGAAGATCTCACCGTCGAACCGGAGACGCTCCTGGCGCAGGACGCGGCGCACGATCTCGACAGTTTCCCGCATTCGCTGCAATGGCCGGTCGAATCGCATGCCGTGCCAGCCGCTGACGACCTGGTGGCCACTCGTGCCGAGCCCGAGGATGAAGCGCCCATTGGAGATCAAGTCAAGCGTGGCGGCCGTCTGGCCAAGCAGCGAAGGGGTACGGCTGAAGACATTGACGATGCCGGTACCCAGCCGGATCCGCGCCGTCCGGGCGGCGAGCGCTCCCAGCAGGGAGATGGCGTCGGTTCCCCACGCCTCCGGCACCCAGACCGAATCGAAGCCAAGAGCCTCGGCACGTTGCGTCATCGCGAGCGCATCGTCGAAAGACAGCCCGCCCTCGTAGGGAAGGATGAGCCCAAGCTTCACGGTGGCATCCTACGCGAGGCCGTCCCGGTCGAAGATGAACTCAATGGGTTGGGTCCTCACCCTTTTGGATAACAATCAGGGAACAGCCGGCCACCATCAAGGAGGATGCCATGGCAGAGCGGACCACCACCATCAACGCCGCGCTTGCGGGAACGATCGATCTTGGAGGCGATTTGACGGTGAATCGCTTTGGCTTTGGCGCCATGCGGATCACCGGTGAGGGCATCTGGGGAGAACCACAGGATCGCGAGGAGTGCAAGCGCGTCCTGCGCCGGACGCTCGAGCTCGGTATCAACCTGATCGATACGGCCGACGCCTATGGTCCGGAGGTCAGCGAACGGCTGATCGCCGAGACCCTCCACCCGTATCCCGACGACCTGGTGATCGCGACCAAGGGAGGACTGACCCGTCCGGGCCCCGCACGCTGGAACCCCGACGGCCGCCCGGCGCACCTTCGCGCGGCGTGCGAGGGCAGCCTCAAGCGATTGCGCGTGGACCAGATCGACGTCTACCAATTCCACCGGCCCGATCCACAGGTTCCCTTTGAGGAATCGGTGGGCGCGCTGGTGCAGTTGAAGAACGAAGGCAAGATCCGCCACATCGGGCTTTCGAATGTCACCACCGACCAGCTGGAGCAGGCGCAGAAGCTGACGCCGATCGTGTCGGTCCAAAACCGGTACAACCTGTTCGACCGCTCCTCGGAGGGGGTGCTCGAGGCCTGCTCGCTGGAAGAGATCGCCTTCATTCCATGGCGCCCCGTTGAGGGTGGCGAGCTCAGCGAAGCCGGCGGCGCCCTCGCTGATATCGCGCGGCGCAATCGGGCAACGCCCAGCCAGGTCGCCCTGGCCTGGTTGTTGGCGCATTCGCCGGTCATGCTGCCCATCCCCGGGACCTCGAAGGTCGCGCACCTCGAGGAGAACCTCGGCGCTGTGGCGCTCGACCTGCCACCGGCCGACCTGGCCGAGCTCGACAAAGTCGCAGTGGAGTCCTGAGCGACGTCCGCCGAGACCGACGGCCAGAACGGCTACGACGCGCTGGACGAGGCCCTGATGGAAACGTTTCCTGCCAGCGACCCCGTTGCGGTCTCCGAGCCGCTCAAAAGGCGGGTGCCGGCTGAGGACGAGTCGCCTCCCCGGACGACGGGGTAGAGTCGAACGGTGACCGGTGTCGTCGCCGTCCTGATCACGACCTTCCTCGCCTCGGCGGTGGAAGCGATCGAAATGGTGACGATCGTGGTCGGCGTCGGTGCCACCCGCGGCTGGCGCTCAACGCTGATCGGCGCCGCTTCCGGCTTTGGCGTGCTGGCGATGGTCGTGGTCGTGCTGGGCGCTGCCCTGAGCCAGGTGCCTATCGGACCGCTGCGCTTGATAGTCGGCGCGCTGTTGCTCACCTTCGGCCTCCAGTGGTTTCGCAAGGGCATCATGCGAGTCGCGGCGCGAGGGCTGGCCGGTATCGGCGGCCAGGACCCGCACGAAACCGCCGAGTGGACCGGCCCCGGTATGGACTGGACCGCCTGGTTCCTATCTTTCAAAGGCGTCGTCTTGGAGGGGCTCGAGGTCGCCTTCATCGCGGTCACCTTCGGTGCCGGCTCCAACCAACTCGGCGCGGCGGTGGTGGGCGGCGTGGGGGCGCTGGTGATCATCGGAGCGATCGGATTTTCGCTGCACCAGACGGTCCGTCGCATTCCACGCAGCCTGCTCCAGCTGATCGTCGGTGTTCTGCTCAGCACCTTCGGCAGCTTCTGGGCAATCGAGGGCCTCGGGATCGAGTGGCCTGGTGGTGATGCCGCGATCCCCGGGTTGCTGGTTCTCTACGCGGCGACGGCTCTCACCTACATCACCCTCGAGCGGAACCGGGCTCTCGGCCTGCGTCCGGCGGCCTAGCCGATGCGCCCACCGTTGTCGTGGATCGTGGCCATCGCGCGGTTCCTGTACGAATTCATCGTCGGCGATGACTGGACCATGGCGGCCGCCGTCGCCATCGGACTGATGCTGACGGCGGTGCTCAACGTCAATCACATCGTTGCGTGGTGGCTGATCCCGCTGATCGTGGTGTCGATGCTGGGGATCAGCCTGCGACGAGCGAGCCGGAAAGCGCGGTGAGCGTCATCGCCGTCGTCGGGCTGGCGACGATGGGCATGAACCTCGCCCGCAACCTCGCTCGCAATGGCTTTGGCGTCTCCGTTTATAACCGCACAACGTCACGCGTCGACGACTTCATGAAGCAGTACGGGAAAGAGGGCGCCCTCACACCGGCGCACTCGCCAGAGGAGCTGGTGCGGCAACTGGATACGCCGCGCCGGATCCTGATGATGGTCAAGGCCGGGCCGCCGGTCGATGAGACCATCGATCACCTCGCGCCGCATCTGGAGGCCGGTGACATCCTGATCGACGGCGGCAACTCCTACTTCCTCGACACGGTGCGGCGAGGCAAGGCGCTGGAGGCACGTGGCCTCCGCTTTATCGGGACTGGCGTGTCCGGCGGTGAGGAGGGCGCTCTGCTCGGTCCGAGCATCATGCCCGGCGGCGACCGCGACGCGTATCAGCAAGTGGAGCCCATGCTGACGAAGATCAGCGCCCACGTCGACGGCGAACCGTGCTGTACCTACATCGGTCCCGGCGGTGCCGGCCACTACGTGAAGATGGTCCACAACGGGATCGAGTACGCGGACATCCAGCTGATCGCCGAAGCCTATGACCTGCTGAGTCACGCTCTCAACCTCGGTGCCGAGGACCTGTCGCGCATCTTTTCCGAATGGAACAAGGGCGACCTCGAGTCCTACTTGATTCAGATCACGTCCGAGGTCCTGGCCAAGCGCGATCGCGCGACCGGCCGGCCTTTGGTCGACGTCATCGTCGATGAGGCGGAACAGAAGGGAACTGGCAAGTGGGCCTCGCAGTCCGCGCTGGACCTTGGCATCCCGGTGACCGCGATCACCGAGGCGGTCTTCGCCCGATCGCTGTCCGCGCTGAAGGCGGATCGCCAGGTCGCGGCCCGCACGCTGATCGGTCCCAATGGTGGAGGCAAGGCGCCGGCGCCGGCCTCGCTGATCGACGATGTGCGCAGCGCGCTGTATGCCTCGAAAATCGTTGCCTACGCGCAGGGATTCGAGGAGATGCAGGCCGCCTCTACCGAGAATCGATGGGATCTGCAGCTGGGAGCGATCGCCCGGATCTGGCGCGGCGGCTGCATCATCCGTGCCCGGTTCCTTAATCGGATCACCGAGGCGTACGCGGCCGAGACCGGCATCAAGAACCTGCTGCTGGTGCCGTATTTCCGCGACGCCATTGCCTCGACGCAAGACGCCTGGCGACGCGTGATCGGGGTGGCGGTCGAGCGCGGCATCCCGGTGCCGGCCTTCAGCTCGTCCCTGGCCTACTACGACGCCTACCGGCGCGAGCGCCTGCCGGCCAACCTGGTCCAGGGCTTACGCGATTACTTCGGCGCGCACACCTACCGCCGGATCGACCGCGCGGGCTCCTTCCATACGCGCTGGGCGCAGGATGGGGAGGAAGTGCCGGTCCGCTAGCCACCCCGAACCGGGCTGCCGATACTCAGCGAGCCTCGCGCAGGGCGGGCAGCAGTGGTGAGCCGACCAGGGCATCGGCCGTGGCGCTGTTGGTGGCAAGCGGCACGTTGCAGACGTTGCAGATGCGCAGCAAGGTCTGGATGTCGGGTTCGTGCGGGTGCTTGTCCAGCGGATCGACCATGAACACGACGGCGTCGATGTCGCCCTGGACGACCCGGTTCGCGATCTGGACGTCGCCGCCGACCGGGCCGGACTCGAGACATTCAACCTCGAGCCCGACTTTGGCGCCGAGCAGTTTGCCGGTCGAACTCGTCGCGACGAGCTGGCATTGGGACAGTTGATCGCGGTTGAACGTGGCGAAGGCCACCAGGTCAGCCTTCTTGCCGTCATGAGCGACGATCGCGAGTCGAGGAATGCGTGACATGGGCGTGCAGTCTAGCGGCTCCGGATTAAAACCCGGTTAAGCCGCGTGCCACACTAGCGGGATGGCTCACGGGGCCCCGGCGCTCCTCTTTGACCTCGACGGAACGCTGGTCGACAGCGTCTACCAGCATGTGCTCGCCTGGCACGAGGTGCTCGGCAACGCGGGAATGGAACTCTCGGTCTGGCGCATCCACCGGCGAATCGGGATGAGCGGCGGGCTGTTCGTCAACGCGCTGCTGCGCGAGACCGGCAAGCAGCTCAGCGCCGAGGAGGCGAATGCCCT
>VBEE01000026.1 GCA_005881715.1 Chloroflexota bacterium
CGGAACAGCGGCGATCAGCAATCCGGTCAGCGAGCTGGAAAGCCCTCGCTCGGCGTCGGAGAGCAAGAACCAGGGGAGCGATACCTCGACCACCGTATACGCGAGGACCCATCGCCAGTAGGGAAGGAGCGGCCTCAGGCCGCCACGCGCGGCGGCGATCGGGAGCAGCAGGGCGGCACCGAGGGCGGTGCGCAGGAACACCAGCGTGACGGGCGTCAGCTCGCCCACCGCGATCTTGATGAGCAGATAGGGAATCCCCCAGATCACTGCCATGGCCGCGAACAGCAGCCAGCCGCGTCGCGTCAATCAGGCGCTCGGCGCAACATCGAGGTCGACTTCCTCGGGCACGACATCCTCGCCCGTATAGGCCGCCGCCTGTAACCGGAAGAGTCGCGCGTACCGGCCGCCCAGCCGGATCAGTTGCTCATGGGTGCCTTGTTCGACGAGGCGGCCGTGCTCGAGGAACAGGATGCGATCCGCGCGCCGAACGGTGGAGAAACGGTGGGAGATGTAGACCGCCGTCCGGCCTCGGGTTAGGGAGCGAAGCCGCTCGAACAGGTCATATTCCGCCTGGGCGTCGAGCGCCGAGGTGGGCTCGTCGAGCAGCAGGATGCGGGCGTCGCGCATGAAGGCGCGTGCCAGCGCCACCTTCTGCCACTCGCCGCCGGACAGGTTCACGCCAGCGTCGAACCACTTCCCCAGCGCCGTGTCATAGCCCTGAGGCAGCCCATCGATCAGGCCGTCAGAGCCCGCCTGCCGGCTGGCTTTGACGATGGCATCCCGGTCGGCGATCGCCGCCAGGCTACCCAGCCCTATGTTTTCCGCGGCGGTCGCCTGGTAGGTGACGTAGTCCTGGAACATGCCACCGATCTGGCGGCGCAGGGCTGCCGGATCGTAGTCACGGAGGTCCACGCCGTCGATCAGGATTCGCCCATCGAGCGGGTCGTACAGCCGGCAGATCAGCTTGAAGAGCGTTGTCTTGCCGGCGCCGTTTCGGCCCACGATAGCGATGGTCTCCCCGGGCGAGATCGTAAAGCTCAAATCGGCCAGCGCGTTCTCCTTGGCGTCGGGATAGGCGAAGCTGACATGCTCGAAGCGAATCTCTCCGCGCAGGGCGCCGTCGACGGGGACCGGTTTGGCCGGCAAGGGCAAACTGGTTTTCGTGTCCATCAACTCGAAGAGGTTGTTCAGGTAGAGGTTGTGTTCGTACATGCCGGAAAACCCGCCGAGGATCCCCTGGATCGAGTTCTGAACCGACTGGGCGGCCGTCGTGTATAGGGTGAGGTCGCCGAGCGTCAGTCTCCCGGCAATCGCCTGCACCGCCACATATAGATAGGTCACGGAGGTCGCGATGGTGCTGAGGTTTCCCCACAGGAAACCGGTCAGGTACCGACGCACCACCTGGCGCCGCTGGCTGCCGTAGTAGGTGTTGCCGATCAGCCGGTAGCGATCGATGAAGTAGTGGCCCAGCCCGAAGAGCTTGACTTCCTTCGCGTAGCTGTCGGTGGTCAGCAACGTGACCAGGTAATTCATCCGGCGCAGCAACCGCGAGCCCCAGCGAGCGATGTTGTAGCCGCGCCAGCCGTAGCGGGTGTCGGCGATGAACGCCGGGATGGGCGAGAGGAGCGCCAGTAGGGCCAGCAGCGGGCTGACGGCGACGAGCAACGCGATCATCGTGATGAACGTCAGCGTCGTCTGCACCAGGCCGAAGGCGGTCGAGATCATCTGAACAGGCCGGTTGATCGAGTCGGTTTGCGCTCGCCGCAGCAGATCGTAGGAGGCGGGATCTTCATAGAACGCCAGGTCGAGCGAGGCGGCTTTTTCCATCACCATCAACTGGATCCGCATCGACACGGCGTTCTGCAAGAGCTGCTGCGTGATGTTCCGGACGGTGCTGAGGAAGGCGATCAGGGCAAAGATGAGCAGTTGCACGACCGCCAGGAAGACGATCGCGTTCAGCGAGGTGAAGACCAGGTGCCAGGGGCTAAGGTCGATCGGGTTTCGGTCGGGGATGTGCTTCTGGTTGATGATGATTCCCGCGACGACGGCGTTAACAAGGAGCTTCGAGGTATAGGCGGACATGGCGGGAACGACGCCCGCCACCACGGTGGCGGCGAACAGTCCCGCGGTGATCCGAGGGCTGGCGTCCCACACCAGCCGGATGACCTCGGGAAGCGCCGCCGTCGTGCCTCGGACCGACTCCTTCAGGTTCCGCCACCGGCTGCGAAGGTCTTTCGGCCCTTGCGGCTGGACCGGTTCCTCGATGACTGGATCGCCAGTCAGGCCGCTGTTGGCAGGTCCGGTGTCGGGATTCCGGGAGCGCTGCCGCCCCCACATCCAGAATGGAGGGCCCCCACCATGGCCCGGGGGCATCATGAAGGTCGGCTTTCCGTCTCCGGCATGCCGGCGGCCGCGGCCAGGATGGCGTCGGCGTCGCGCGCGAGGTCCCGGACAATGTCGCCGGCGGGCTTGATGTCATTGACGACGCTGCAGGATTCGCCTGCCCAGAGCGGCGCGTACTCGATGTCGCCGTCGAAATCCGGGGGCGCCACGCCGATCGCGTAACGGGGCCAATCAACAATGTCGCCCGATCCAATCCGCCGCCTGCCGATCGAGGTCCCCTCGCCGGGACGGTGTCCGGAGGGCGGGCGCCCCGCTGCCTCCCACTCGGCGAGCGTCTTGTTCCGCAACGTTCGGTGCGGCGCGTTTGGCCACCAGACGTCATAGAGCTCGTTGAGGACGGTATCGCTCGCGGTGCCCTCGACGATGCGCTGCTTGTACGCGGGATGGGCCGAGAATTCATCGCTTGCGACGAAACGTGTGCCCAGGGAGACCCCCTGCGCTCCCAGGCCGATCGCCCGCGCGACCCCCGCGCCGTCCCCGATGCCGCCCGAGGCGAGCACCGGCCTGGGCGTGATCGCCTCGACCACCGCCGGCAGCAGTGTCCAGATCGATGTCGTGCCCTCGACGTGTCCGCCAGCCTCGACCCCCTGAGCGATCACGGCGTCGACTCCGGCGGCGGCGGCCGCTTTCGCCTCGTCGAGCGAACCGACCTGGATGATGATCCGAACACCATATCGGTGTGCTTCCTCCACGTACGGCGCCGGATCGCCCCAGAAGAGGATGACGGCCGCCACCCGCTCGGTAATCGCGGCACTCACTTGCTGGCGCGTGATCGCCTTGTCCTCGTCGGAAGAATCGCGCTCGTCGATGATGAAGTTGACCCCGAATGGCCGCGGGGTTCGGTCGCGAACCTGGGCGATCAGCCCCGGGATCGCGTCTGGAAGAAAGGCGGATGCCCCGATAACCCCGAAGCCGCCGGCGTTGGAGACCGCCGCAGCGAGATCGGGGCCCGCTCCTGTCCCCATGCCAGCCGAAAATATCGGGTACTCGATTCCCAGGTCCCGGCAAAGGGGAGTGCGAAGCCCTTGGGCCATGTCAGGCATTGTCGCTTACGGCGATGGCCTCAACTTCGAGCAGGTTGGCCTAGACTTGCCAGGCCTGAGCGGAAAAATCGCCAGGCGCCACCAGTCTGCCTTCGGCATCCATGGACACCTGGCCCGATACGAATACGATTCGGCCGACCGGATGCGACCACGACCTGGGTGTAGGCGGCCGGGTGCCGCCGTCAATCTTAGATTTTGCTTACCAAGCGCTCAGATTCGGCTCATCTCGATAGCCTTCAATCGAAAGACTGTCATTGTCAACGCCCAGGGAGGACGCCATGATCAACCGACCGCAGCTGGCTCAACCGGAAAGCGCGAGCCCCACCGAAACGGCGCGCGAGCTGGCCGCCCGCGTTCCGGCGCCGATCGAACAGATCCTGTTCGAGGTCAAACGCCTGATCGTAGGTCAGGACCGGCTGCTGGAGCGGTTGCTGATCGCGTTGCTGGCTGAGGGCCATGTCCTGCTCGAAGGCGTGCCCGGCCTGGCGAAAACCGTCACCGTCAAAGCCTTTGCCCAGGTCATCGGCGGCGCTGCCGGTCGAATCCAGTTCACCCCGGACCTCGTGCCCGCTGACCTGATCGGCACGCGGATCTACAATCCCGGTCGCGGCGATTTCACCACCGAACTTGGCCCCGTCTTTTGCAATCTGCTGCTCGCCGATGAGATCAACCGGGCGCCGGCCAAGGTGCAGTCCGCGCTGCTCGAGGCGATGCAGGAACGTCAGGTCACGATTGGCAAAGAGACCCATCAGGTTCCCGACCCGTTTGTCGTGCTGGCCACCGAGAACCCGATCGAGACTGACGGCACCTATCCGCTGCCGGAGGCTCAGCTCGACCGGTTCATGCTGAAGGTGCTGGTCGATTACCCCTCCTTCCAGGAAGAGGTCGTCGTGGTCGAACGCATCACCGGTCCCGAGATCGAGCTGCACCAGGTCGTCACGCTCGATCAGCTCAAGGAGATGCAGAAAGCCGTGACGGAGGTCTACGTCGACCCGGCGGTGCGTACCTATGCCGCCACCCTGGCCTATGCCAGCCGCCCGGGCAAGGTGAAGGGGCTGGAGGATCTTGCCCCATCGATTGCCTACGGCGCCAGCCCGCGCGCGTCCATCAACCTGGTCGCTGCCGGCCGGGCGCTGGCCTTCATGCGCGGCCGCTCCTACGTGCTGCCGCACGACCTCAGTGAAGTCGCCCCCGAGGTGATCCGTCACCGGCTGGTTCTCACCTACGAGGGAATCGCGGCCGGCGTCACCGCCGAGACTGTGGTTCGCCGCGTGCTCGACCGCTTCCCTCCGCCGCGCATCGATCTTGGAGACCGGGTTGCCTCCTGACGCCATCACCGGCACGGTGCGGATCGATGAGCTGATGCGCCGGTCGCGCTGGCCGGTGCTGCGCCGGCTCGGGTTTCACCCGGGTGGCGATGAGCGCTCGTCGTTTCGAGGCGCGGGCCTGGAGTACACGGATGTCCGCGAGTACCAGGCGGGCGACGACCCGCGGACCATCGAGTGGAACATCACGGCCCGGTCAGACCGCCCGTACGTTCGTGAGTCGCTGCCCGATCGCGGCCTCGATGCCTGGCTGCTGATCGACGTAACCCGCTCGCTCGATTGGGGCACGGCGCGCTGCCTCAAGCGCCAGCTGGCGCTCGAGTTTTCGGCAGTCGTCGGCCAGCTGCTGATCGGGCGCGGCAACCGGGTCGGGGCGCTGCTGTTCGACCAACGGGTACGCGCCATCATCCCTCCATCCTCCGGCCGAACTGCGCTGTTGCAGCTGGTCGCCCGGGTCAATCACGCCGCAGAAAGCCCGGCGGATGGACCGACCGACCTTGGCCGGGCGCTGACCGAAGCCGGCCGCCTGGTCCGCCGCCCGTCGCTGTTCATCGTTCTCAGTGATTTCATGACGCCGGACGGCTGGCAACAACCGATGAGCTCGCTGGCGCTTCGCCACGAAGTCATTGCGGTCTGGATCCGAGACCCGAGAGAGGGCGAGATTCCGGATGTCGGCATCGTCACCTTCGAGGATCCCGAGAACGGACAACAGATCCTGGTTGACACACGGAGCGCGCACCTGCGGGCCCGTTTTCAGGAGGCAGCCCAGGGGCAACGCGACGCGATCCGGAAGGATCTTTTGCGGGCGCGCGCCGCCGTGGCCGAACTGAGCACAACCTCCGAGGTGGTGCCGCAGCTGATCCGGTTCATCAAGCAACGGGAGGCGCAGCGCGGCCGGCGGCTTGCGCCGGCGACGCCGTGAGCTTCCAGTCTCCCTGGCTGCTGCTCGGTCTGCTGGCCATTCCGCTGCTGGTCGGGCTCTATGTCACGAGCCAGCGACGGCGCCGCGCCTACGCGGTGCGATTCACGAACCTCGCTCTGCTCAGCCAGGTGATGGGCAAGGGACCCGGCTTTCGCCGGCACCTCCCGGCGATCCTTTTCATCGCGGGCCTCGCGGGGTTGCTCCTCTCGATGGCGCGCCCGCAGGCGAGCATCCGGATCCCGAAGGGCCAGACCAGTGTGATGCTGGCGGTCGATGTCTCCGGGTCGATGGCCGCGACCGACGTGCAGCCGACCCGGATCGCGGCGGCCATCGCTGCCGGTCGGACCCTGATCGACAAGCTGCCGGCCAACGCCCAGGTCGGCCTGGTGATTTTCAACTCGCAGGCGCAGGTCATTCAGCCGCTCACCCAGGACAAGGGTTCGGTCAAAGATGCGCTGGGGACCCTGGCGCCCGGTGGTGGCACCGCCATCGGTGACGCCATCCAGGTCGCGGTGGCGCAGCTCGCCAATATCACGGATCCGAACGGCCCGAAGTCTCAGAATTCAGCCATGGTCGTGTTGCTGACCGACGGCACGTCAAACACCGGCATCGATCCGATGACCGCGGCGACCAACGCCACACAAGCCAAGATCCCGGTCCAGACGGTCGGCATCGGGCAACGCAACCAGACGACACTGCTTGGCGGGCGGATCGTCGACGGGGTGGATGAGCAAGCTCTGCAGCAGATCAGTAGCGCCACCGCCGGCCACTACTACTATGCGGCCGATGAGGCTCAGCTCAGCAAGATCTATAGCGAGCTGGGTTCACGGATTGGTTGGGTCACAACCAAGCTCGACCTCACGGTACCGTTGCTGGCCTTCGGCACCTTCATCCTCGTTGTCGGCGGCCTGTTCAGCCTCCGCTGGTTCCGATTGCTGCCCTAGGCTCCTGAAGCGAGGCTGCTGGCTGGGCGCGCGCGGCGTTAGCATATGACGGGGTCCGATCCGACAACCTGAACTGGAGGTAGACGCATGCCGACGTACATGGACGTTCACGAGGGAATGCACGTGACACTGCAGCAGCTGATGGAGGCCCATAAGAAGGATGTCGAGGCGCAGAAGGGGACGGGGGTCGAGTACGTCCGCTACTGGCTCGACTCCAAGGCGGGCAAGGTGTTCTGCCTGGCCAAGGGCCCGAACAAGGAGGCGGTCGAGGCGGTCCATCGCACGGCTGGCCATCCGGCAAATGAGCTGTACGAGGTGAGCGAAGGCTCCTGACCTTCGGTCAGCGCGCGGCGGCCGGCTGCCGGACCCCCGGCAGGTGGCGCTCGGCCGGTCCGGTATAGACCTGCCGCGGCCGGGCGATTTTCTGCTCCGGATCGAGCAGGCCCTCCTGCCACTGGGCCAGCCAGCCCGGCGTTCGACCGATGGCGAACAGCACCGGGAACATGTCGACCGGAAACCCGATGGCGGCGTAGATGATGCCGGAGTAGAAGTCGACGTTGGGATACAGACGATGTTTGATGAAGTAGTCGTCCGCCAGGGCGACCCGTTCCATCTCTAACGCGATATCGAGAAGCGGGCTGCGCCCGGTGACCGCCAGGACATCGTCGGCCACCTTCTTGATGATGCGGGCCCGCGGGTCATGGTTCTTGTAGACCCGGTGACCGAACCCCATCAGCCGCAGCTCGCCGGCTCGCACCCGCTTGACGTACTCGGGGATCCGGCTAATCGAACCTATCTCCTTCAGCATGCGCAACACCTGCTCGTTGGCGCCACCGTGCAGCGGCCCGTAGAGTGCGGCCGAGGCCGCGGCGGTCGCCGAGAACGGGTCGGCATGTGAGCTTCCCACCGCCCGCATCACGTTCGTCGAGCAATTCTGCTCGTGGTCCGCGTGCAGGATGAGGAGCACGTCGAGCGCCCGCTCCAGCACCGGGTTGGGCTCGTATTTCAGCTCGGTTGCCTTCCACATCATGTTGAGGAAGTTGCCGGAGTACGAAAGGTCGCTGTCCGGATAGGCGAACGGCATACCGATCGCGTGCCGATAGGCAAACGCCGCCAGGGTTGGCATCTTCGCGATCAGCCGCAGGATCTGCAGGCGGCGACTTTCGGCTTTGGAGATGTCCTTGGCGTCGGGGTAGAAGGTCGAGAGCGCCCCCACGGTGCCGACCAGGATGCCCATCGGATGAGCATCGTGATGAAAACCATCGATTAACTTCTTGATGTTCTCGTGCAGCAGGGTGTGATGGGTGATCGCCTCGACCCACTCGCGGGCCTGCTCGGGATCGGGCAGCTCGCCATGAATCAGGAGATAGGCCACCTCGAGAAAGCTGCTTTTATCGGCCAGCTCTTCGATGGGATAACCCCGGTAGCGGAGAATGCCGCGCTCGCCGTCGATATAGGTGATGGCACTGCGACAGCTGGCCGTGTTGAGGAAGGCGGGATCGTAGCTCATCATCCCGGTGCCGGCCCCGTCCGTCGTGATCTTCTGGAGTTCGGTGGCCGGGATCGCGCCGTCCCGAATGGGAATCTCGTAGCGGCGGCCGGTGCGATTATCGACGACCGATAGCGTCTCCTCAGGCATTGACTCCCCCGAGTTTAGTCGGGCCGTAGGCGCTTCAGGATGCGCCGGCCGGACCCAGACGGCGAACCCGCCTGACTCACCATCACGGCGCATGATATGCGGCCGGCCGGCCCGCGTTGATCAGCAGGGCGATCAGCAGCGCGGCTACCATCAGGATGGCGGCGGCCCAGCTGGTCGCCGTCGCGTAGCCATGAACCAGCGCCTGCGCGATCAGGCCAGCTGAGGGTTTCAGGCCGTTGCCGAGGTAGGCGACGGTCGCACTCGCCGCGATCGTGTTCAGCACCGCCGTCCCGAGCGACGCGCCGACCTGCGTTGCGGCATTGACGGTCGCGGCCGCGACGCCGGCCTGTCGCGGATTCACACCAAGAGTTCCAATGTTGAAGGCAGGCGCCATCACGCAGGCGATGCCGATGCCCAGCAGAACTTCCGCGGGGAGCACCAGGGTCAGGTAGCCGCTATTGACCTGCAGCTGGGTGAGGACGAACATCCCTGCTGCCGCGACCAGTGCCCCGGGCGCCATGATCGCACGGGCGGGAATCCGCGGCATCAACACGCTGGCGATGCCCCAGGAACCGGCTTGTGAGGCGAGCGTCAGCGGCACGAACGCCAGGCCCGCCTGAAGCGGTGGGTAGCGAAGCACCACCTGCAGGTAATAGGTGAGGAAGAGGAAGGCGCCGAACATGGCGGCGATGGCGAACGCGGCCGCGAGGTAGGCGCCGCCGCGATTGCGGTCGAGGACGATGCTCAAGGGGAGAAGCGGCGCCGCGGCGCGGGCCTCGCGGACGGCGAAGCCGATGAGGAGCGCCGCACTCGCCGCAAGCAGCCCGATCACGGTGCCGGATCCCCAGCCCGCGGAGACCGCCTGGGTGCAGCCATAGACGAGCGCGACCAGCCCGCCGGTGGCGAGCACCACACCCGGAAAGTCGAAGCGCTGACGGTGACCGCCGTTCCCGCCGCTCAGCACCCGCCAGCCTCCGATCGCCGCCACGAGCGCGATCGGCACGTTGACGTAGAGGCACCAGCGCCAGTCCAGGTATTCGGTGAGGGCGCCGCCCAGCAGAAGCCCGAGCGCCGCGCCACTTCCGGCGATGGCGCCGTAAAGGGCGAACGCCCTGGCTCGCTCGCGCGGCTGAGTGAACGTCACCGCCAGCAGCGAAAGGGCCGTCGGCGCGAGCAGCGCCGCGAAGGCGCCCTGGGCCGCTCGCGCGATGAGCAGGACGAGGAAGCTCTGCGCGGAGCCGCCGACAACCGAGGCCAGGGCAAAACCGCCGAGACCGATGAGGAATGCGCGCCGGCGTCCGATCGTATCCGCGATCCGTCCTCCGACCAGCAGCAAGCCGCCAAACGCAAGGGTGTAGGCGGTGATCACCCACTGCCGCTCGGCGTCGGACGCGCCCAGGGCCCGCTGCGCCCAGGGCAGCGCGATGCTCACGATGGTCGCATCCAGCGCGGTCATCAGCTGGGCAAGGGCGATGAAGGCGAGCCCGATCCACCGGCGGTCAGCCGCCTGCGGATGCGTGGGCTCAGCCCGCTGCAGGGCGGAGCTCATTTCGGCTCCCTCGCGCCGGGAGCAGGCCGGCCACCAGCCCCACGGCAATGGCCAGCACGATGACCACGACCGAGGTGAGCGCCGAAGGCTTGAGGGTCATGAGAAAGAGGATGCCGACCGCCATCGCCAGCCGGACGTCGAGTGAAAGCAACAGCACCCGATCGCGGAGCGCGGTTCGCAATTCGTCTGGCAGAGGGTCCGCTGCGCGGTTGACGGCGGGCCCGATGCGGGCCATCCGCAAGCCGGTTCCGACCCCGCCCACGGCAGCCAGCAGGACGAAGCTGGCGAGAGCAACAACGATCCAGCCTCTCGGCCCCCCATAGGTCGCCATCAGGTAAAGACCGGCGATGAGGATGACTCCGAGCGAGGCAGGGGCCAGCCGCATGACGATCCCTCGAGAGATGCGCAACCACAGCAGGGCCTCGTCGCGCCGAGTGGCGCCCCGCAGTCCGCGCAGTCCGATCGCCTCGATGGTGTAGGCGGCGATCAGCCCGAAGGCGCCCAGGATGTGAGCGAAAAGCACCAGGTTATGGACCATCTCGAATCGAGCCTCCTTCTATCGCGGTTGACGCTCCGATATTTCGTTGTATATACTGACTGATGAAATAAACCGATGTCAAGTCTGAGATGAGCCCGCGGCCCTACCGTCTCGGTCAGCGACAGGTGGCTGCGGACGAGACCCGATCGAGGATTCTGAAGGCCGCCCGGGAGCAGCTCGAGAAGGAGGCCAGCTTCAGCCTCGACGCAGTGGCGCGCCGCGCGGACGTCGCGCGGATGACCGTCTACTACCAGTTCGGCTCACGGCGCGGCCTGCTCGAGGCGCTCTTCGACGATCTCGCGGCCCGGGGCGGGATCCCGCAATTACCGTCGGCGTTCCAGGAGCCGGACCCGCTGGCGGCGCTGGACCGGCTGATCGAGATCTTCGCTCACTTCTGGTCATCCGCCCGGGTCGTGCATCGCCGGTTGCGGGCGATCGCCGTGCTCGACCCGGAGCTCCTCGAGACGCTGGCCGATCGAAATGAGTTTCGCCGCAGGGGGTTGCGGGTGATCCTGTCACGGCTCGCGACACCAGCCGAAACCCAACCGATCGACGACCTGGTGGATCTCCTGTTTGTCCTGACCAGCTTTGAAAGCTTCGATATGCTCGCCGGCAGTGATCGCACGCCCGACGAGGTCGTGCCGACCGTGAAGCGGGCGGCCGCCGCCATCCTGCGCGGCCGGGGTTAGACCGTCGGCGTAAAGCCCCGCTGCGGGTTGATCGGGCCCATCAGACCCACCTGGTTGTGGTCGGGATCGAGCACGATCGCGTAGCGCCCGCCCCAGAATGCGTCGTGCGGCGCGAGCCGGCTGCGATAGCCCGCGCTAGTCAGTTCGGCGTGGAGTCGGTCGACTTCCGTGCTCGACGGCAGGGCAAACCCAATCACATTGCGGCCGCCCGGCGCGGGCGCCTCATCGAGCCCGGGGTTCCAGGTGCGCGCCCCGGCGATGTTGTCGAACTCGAGGCCGAACCCGTTCGCCATCGAAACGGACGTGTGCCGCGCGCCACTTCCTGGCGGCCATTCGACAGGGTCCTTGATGGTGAGGCCCAGGCGACGGTAGAAGTCGAGCGCCTGTTCCATGTCCTGGACCACCAGGTTGATCTGGCTGAGGGTCACTAGTGGCTCTCTCAGGATGGGTAGCGTTCTTCGAACACGAGATCGTTGAGCGGCTTTCGCTTCTCGCGCCGCGGAGCCCGAGCGGGATATCCCATCGAAATCGCCGTCCGCACCACTTTCGGACCGGGCACGCCCAGGATGTCTCTGGCTTTCGGGCGTCCTTCCGGCGAAAACCAGCCGATCGAAGCGCCGAGGCCATGGGCGGCGGCGGCGAGCATGATTCGTTCGGCAAGCCGGCCTTCGTCGAAGGTTTCGCCTTCGGCCCATTCGCCCGGCATCACCAGGATCATGGCCAGCGCCGCGCCGCGCAGGTGGCCCGCGTATCCGCCGGCACCGGCCAACGCCTGCAGGCTATCCGGCTTGCGGACGACGATGATCTGGGCGAACTGGCGATTGCTCGCGCTGCCCGACCAGCGCGCCACCTCGAGGATGTCCTGCACGACAGCATCAGGAATCGGCTGTCGCTTGAACTCCCGAACCGCCCGAAGGCTCCGCAGGAAATCAGTGATCTGTCGGGGATTTGTCACCTCGGTCACGGTTTCACACCAGCCTAACAAGTCAGTCTTGATCGACTCTCGGTCCGTAATCCTTTCGAAAGGCACCCGGCCGCATCCTCGGTTCATCAACGATTCGAGGAGGTGATCAACCATGAACCGGATGCGAAGGATGTTTGTCGGCGCCGCGATCGCCGGCTCGCTCTTGGGTGGCGGCGTCATCGGCGCTGCGCTGGCCGGCCCGCTGGCCGCGAGTGCCGCGACCTCGAGCACGGCGGCAGCCGCCACGTCGCCGAGCGCCAACTCGGGCAAATTCGTCCCGAACGAGGATGCGACCCACGAAGCGGGTGAGAGCGCGGCACGGGAGGCCCAGGAGAATGCCGGCCAGGTCCCGACAGTCCCATAACGCGGACCAAGGGATACGGGAGGGGTCGGACCGTCCGGCCCCTCTCGCGTTTGTCTCGATCGGCTGCGGCACACTATTAGCGTCATGAAAACGAAAGGAAGGCCGGAGCAGGATAGGATCGGGTGAAAGGACGTTGAGCATGCCTCGTGTCGACCTGGTCCGGTCCGGCGCCCAACGCGTGGCCCTGGCAGCGACCGGCGTTGTTGCGGCACTCTACCTTCTGATCGCAGTTGCGGTCGTCTTGATCGTGACCCATAACCTCACGGCCGACGTGGACACCACGCTGTCGAAATGGCTAACCGCCATGGCCGCTCAGCGGAGCGGTCCCAGCCGTGGTTATCAGGGACCTCCGGGCGCACCACGCTTTGAGGCGCCCGTCCTGTGGTGGAGGTTTCATCCGGACGGCAACTACGCGGATAGCAGCGCAGAGGCAGCCACCGTCAATCTCCCAGCACCGTACAGCCGGATCCAGGCGCCCCAGACGATAACCGTATCCGGAACAGATTTGCGTGTCGCGGGCGAACTCACCGGAGACGACTGGACCGTTGTCGGCCAGTCGATGGTCACCGTCGACCAGGCCCGCGCCAATCTGATCCAGGCTGAACTGCTGATCGGACCGGTGCTCTTGCTCGTGGTCTTCCTCGGTGCGTTCGCGATCGGCCGTCGCGTCGCCGCGCCGATCGAGCAGGCGCGCCAGCGGCAGATGGACTTCACCGCCAATGCGTCACACGAGTTGCGAACGCCGCTGGCCGTGATCCAGGCGCAGACATCACTGGCGTTGACCCACCCGCGAGACGCCGATTGGTACCAGCGGGCATTCGCGCGAGTCAACGAAGAAAGCAAGCGAATGCGGGTCATGGTGGATGACCTGCTCTGGCTCGCTCGCTTCGAAGCGATGCCGCCGAGCAAGACGGAACCGGTCGACGTGGCCATCATGGCGCGGCAGGCGGCGGACCGCTTTGCCGCCATTGCGGAAGCCCGCCAACAGCGGCTCAGTGTCCGGCTCAGTGGAGAATCGCACGTGATCGCGGCGCTCCCTGAGTGGCTCGACCACCTCATCGGGGTCCTGCTGGACAACGCGTGCAAGTACACGCCCGACGGCGGCACGATCGACCTACGGGTGGCGGCCGACGGCGGCAAAGTGTTGCTCGCGGTCGACGATTCGGGTCCCGGTATTCCACCGGAGCGGCGCACCCAGATCTTTGAGCGATTCCATCGCGAGACCGACCAGGCTGGTGGAGCCGGCCTCGGCCTGGCGATCGCCGATGCAGTGGTTCGGGCCACGAACGGCCGATGGGAAGTGGGGGCATCGGCGGCCGGCGGGGCGAGCATGGCGGTTACCTGGCCCCGGCTGCTCGGCCGGCCGGCATTGAACCGGGCGGGATCACCCGAGTTCCCGCCGCTTGCGTCGCTCGACGCCTAAGCGCGCCTCACCCTTTTCTTACCCGCCTATCACGGATCTGCAAGGTAGCGGGGCGCAGCATGTCGATATGAACTCTCTAACCCCGACCCAACGAGACCGGGGGCTGCAGCGGCTGCAGCGGCTGACGTTCGCCGCGGCGGCCGGCGCATCGGTGGCGGTCCTCGGCGTCAGCTACGTGGCGGCAGCCTCGTACGCCGGAACGTCCTCGAGCGCATCGAGCACCGCCCTCAATTCCTCCTCATCGAGTAGCACGGACAGCAGTTCCACGACCTCAGCGAGCCCGAGCGCGACGGCGAGCAGCGACAGCCTGCCAAGCGCCACCGCGGCACCGACCACGGCCGGCAACGGCAGCGGCACGGTGACCAGCGGAGGTTCATGATGGCGGTCGCGCTCAAGAGCTGGAAGGCCCTCGGCACCTCGGTGCATGTCGTGACGACGGACGAGGCCGCGCTGGGCCGAGCCGAAGTGGCAGTCAGTGACGTCCTGCTGGATGTGGATTCAACCTACAGCCGCTTCCGCCCGGATAGCGAGCTCACTCACCTCAACGCCAGTGCGGGCCGGCCCGTCAGCGTCAGTCCGCTGCTCGCCACCGCGCTCGCCGCGTCGTTGCGGGCGGCGCGGCTGAGCAACGGCGCAGTGGACCCGACGGTCGGCGCCGCCGTCAGGCTGGCGGGCTATGACGACGACTTCTCAAAGATCGTGGAAGACGGTGGCCCGATCACGCTCCGCGCCTGGCGGATCGCCGGCTGGCGCACGGTCCGCTTCGATGCTGTGTCGCGGCGGGTTCTCCTCCCGGCGGGCGTCGAGCTCGACCTCGGCTCGACCGGCAAGGCGCTCGCCGCCGACCTGGCAGCCAGCGCTGCCCACGGGGTAGTGAAGGCCGGTGGGGTGATGGTCAGCCTTGGTGGCGACATTGCCACCGCAGGCACGCCACCGCCTGGAGGCTGGCGGATCCTGATCGCCGAAGACAGCCGGGTGGCGCCCGATTCCGATGGACAGGTGATCCGCGTCGGCAGCGGCGGGGTTGCGACGTCGAGCACAACCGTGAGGCGCTGGACGCGCGGGGGCACCGTCCTGCATCACATCATCGATCCCGCGACCCCCTGGGGCCCTGGCGTACCGTCACGGTGGTGGCGGCTAGTGCCGTCGACGCGAACATCGCGGCGACCGCCGCCATCGTACAGGGCGAGGCCGCCATCGACTGGCTGACGGTCCATGGCCTGCCTGCGAGGCTGGTTGAGAACGACGGAACCATCCACTACATCGGACCGTGGCCCGATCCGAATGGCGGGGCGGCATGAGTGACACCATCCTCTGGTACGCGACCCGCGGCGCCGGTGTCGTCACGCTCATCCTCCTCAGCGGGGTCGTCGTGCTCGGCATCGTCTCCAGCATGCGGTGGCAAACTCCTGCTTGGCCTCGTTTCCTCACCACCGGCTTCCACCGCAACCTGGCGCTGACGACCCTGGCCTTCCTCGCGCTGCACATCATCACGGCCGTCGTCGATCCTTTCACGGCACTGGGTTGGAACGCCGCACTCATTCCTTTTTCTTCTTCCTACCGCCGGTTCTGGCTGGGGCTCGGCGTGGTGGCCGTCTATCTACTGCTGGCCATCGCGATCACCAGCCTGTTGCGCCCATTATTCGGCTACCAGGCCTGGCGGGCGGTGCACTGGCTCGCCTACGCGATGTGGCCGGTCGCTGTGATCCACGGGATCGGCACCGGGACCGATACGCGCTTTTTGTGGATGTGGGCGATCGAGGCCGTTTGCATCGGCGGCGTTGTTGCGGCGGCTGCCTGGAGGTGGGGGCGCGCATCACCGACCGCGTGGCGGGAGGTGCGCGTCAATGGATAGGCTGCTATCCGGCCCGCCGCTCACCGCCGGCACAGAGAGCTACGGTGCTCACCAGCAGCGCTTTGGTCTGCTCCCAGCGGCCGCGGCGCGCTCGTTGATCGGCCGGCTGGAGGCGAGCAACCTCGCCGGGCGCGGTGGGGCAGGGTTCCCGGTCGGCCGCAAGTGGCGCGCGGTGGCGGAGCGGGCCAATCGGAAGGGTGTCGTGCTAGCCAACGGCGCCGAAGGTGAGCCGTTGAGCTTGAAGGATCGCACGATCATGGCGGCGCGACCGCATCTCGTGATCGACGGGGCCGTGCTGGCGGCCGACGCCGTGGGCGCGGACGACATCATCTTCTATGTCGGTGCGGAGCACCAGGCGGCGGAGGCGGCGATGCGGTACGCCCTGACGGAGCGGTCGGCTGATTTACGAGGCCGTGCCCGTCTCATCCAGGCACCGCGAGGCTATGTGGCCGGCGAGGAGTCGGCAGCGGTGCATTTCGTCAACGCCGGCGATGCGCGGCCGACGATCACGCCGCCGCGGCCGTTCGAGCGCGGGGTGGGCGGCCGGCCGACCCTGGTGCAGAACGTCGAGAGCCTGGCAGCAGCAGCGCTGGTCGCCCGGGGCGATGACGCCGGCACGAGCCTGGCCACGCTCTCCGGCGCCGTGCGCCGCACCGGTGTCATGGAGATCGGGCTCGACGCGACGCTGGCCGAGGTTGCCGCCAGTGGGGGCGGCCTGGTGCGTCCCGTCCAGGCCGTTCTGCTCGGTGGGTACTTCGGCGGATGGGTGGACATCAACGACGTCTGGGCCCTGCCGCTGGCGCCGGGTTCGCTGCGCGCGCGCGGCCATGCCTTCGGATGCGGCGTGCTTTATTTCCTGGCGGAAGAGACCTGCGGCGTCGAGGCGACGGCCCGGATCATCGGATACCTCGCCTCCCAAAGTGCGCGCCAGTGCGGCCCATGCCTGTTTGGCCTGGGCGCCATCGACGCGGCCTGTCGCCGGTTGGCCGCGCGGTCGGCGCAGCCGGACGACCTGAAACGGATAGCCCGCTGGAGTGGCCAGCTTGCCGGTCGTGGAGCCTGCAAGCATCCGGACGGCGCGACCGGACTTTTACGCAGCGCGCTCGGCGTCTTTGCCGATGACTATGCCGCGCACCAGCGGGGCTTCTGCGTGCACCGGGCGCCGGCGGTTGGACGGCCGGTCGCGATGGCTGAGGCGGTCGCGTGATGCGCGAACAGCTGCAGGTCGACCGGATCCGCTGCGACGGTCACGCCCTCTGTGCCGAGCTGCTGCCCGAGGTGATCGCGCTCGATGACTGGGGATATCCGATCGTCAAAGCCGGGACCATCGCGCCTGCGCTGCTCGAGCATGCTCGCCAGGCCGTCGCCGCGTGTCCTGTGCTGGCGCTCACGCTGGCGCAACGTTTGGAAGGATGAGGAGTTTGCCGCCCGTCATCGACTTCGCGTAGTCCGCGATGGCGGGGCCTGCCTCGTCGAGTCGGGCACGAGCGCGAATGGCGGTCGTGAGATCGCTCCCGAGCAGCCGCATCACCCGCCTTTGTATCAGGATCATCTGCGGCAGCGATTTCTTCGCCAGCCAGTTCGGCACATAGAAGCCCTCCAACACCTTGTCGGCAAAGATGACCTCGGCCGGGTTCAGAACCGAGGCTTCCTCCGCCAGGGCTCCGTAGAGGATGACCCGACCGTTCCGCGGCAGCGCCGCGAGAAGACGCGCCGTCATCGTTCCGCCAATGGCATCAAGGGCCACTCGAGCGTTCAATCTGGCGCAGAGGTCTTTCAACCGCGCGTCGAAGTCGCCGTCCTCACTCACCAGGGCATGATCTACCCCCTCGCGGCGGAGCCGTTCGGCCTGGTCCGCCCGGCGGACCACGTTGATCACCTCGAACTGCCGAGTGCGGGCGATCCGGCGGAGCATCTGCCCGAGGGCACTGCCTGCCGCGGTGCTGACGAACGATCGCAATCGCAAGGCTGCAATCCTCTCCATGAGGCCGACCGCCGCAAGCGGGTTGACCAGGCTCATCGCCCCAT
>VBEE01000100.1:0-5138 GCA_005881715.1 Chloroflexota bacterium
TTCTCCCGGTTCCTCACCCCTGAGATCGTGGGCGAGGAGCATTACCGGGTGGCTCGCGGCGTGCAGCAGGTGCTGCAACGCAACAAGGAATTGCAGGACATCATCGCCATCCTCGGGATGGACGAGCTGTCGGAGGATGACAAGTTGCTCGTATCCCGCGCCCGCAAGATCGAACGGTTCCTCTCGCAGCCGTTCTTCGTCGCCGAAGTGTTCACCAACCGTCCCGGGAAATACGTGCCCTTGAAGGAGACGATCCGCGGTTTCGGTGAAATCCTCGACGGCAAGCACGACGATCTCCCCGAACAGGCCTTCTACATGGTCGGGACGATCGACGAGGCCGTGGAGGCGGCGAAAGGTGAAGGCGGCGGGCGGGAAGAGGCGAAGCAAAAAGCCGAGCAACCGAAGGATGGCCAGCCGAAGGGCGAGCAGCCAAAGGCCGAGCCGTCGAAGGGCGAACAGCCGAAGGCCGACCAGTCGAAGGGCGAACAGCCGAAGGCCGACCAGTCGAAGACGCCGCCACCGAAGGCCGAGCAGCCAAAGAAGCCGCAACCGAAGGCCGCCGCAAAGGACGGACAGCAGTCGCGATAATGGATGGCCGATAAACTCCACGTCGACATCGTCACGGTCGAAGGGCGGCGGTTCAAAGGCGACGCCGACTTCGTGGTCGCTCCCGGCTCGGAGGGCGAGCTCGGCATCCTGCCGCGGCACATCCCCCTGCTGACCCCGCTGGCGCCCGGTTCCGTGAAGGTCCGCAACGAGGGCGCGGAACAGTACTTCTTCGTTTCGGGCGGGTTCCTGGAAGTGCGGCCGGACCAGGTCACCGTCCTGGCGGACTCCGCGGAGCGGGCCGACGACATCGATGAAGCCCGCGCCGAAGAGGCGCGCCGTCGTGCCGAGAGCCTGCTGCAACAGAAGCTCTCCGATGCCGACCAGGCCGCCGCGACGACCGCGCTGGCCCGAGCCGAAGCCCGGCTGCGGCTGGCGGAGCTCCGCCGTCGCCGGCGGGTCTGACCAGCGCAAATCTGATAGCCAGCATTCACGGCCCGGATCGGCGCGGACTGTTACCCTAGGGGGTCAGTGGCGCAGCTCCTGATCGAGGGGGGATCCCGGTTGGTCGGGCGTGTGCCCATCAGCGGTTCCAAGAATGCCGTCCTTCCGATCCTGGCTGCCTGCCTGCTGACGGAGGAAGAGTGCCGGATCAAGAACGTGCCACGCATCGAGGACGTCGCCACCATGGTCCGGCTCCTCGAGGGAATGGGCGTGCGGATTCGCTGGCTGGACCCTCAGCAACTCCAGGTCGATGCTGAGCGGCTGGCCAAGAGCGAGGTCCTGGCAGCCATGGCCAACCGGATGCGGGCCTCGTTTCTCCTGATGGGGCCGCTGCTGGCGCGCCGGGGCGAGGCTCGGGTGGCGAAGCCCGGCGGCGACGACATCGGCATGCGGCGGGTTGAACAGCACATCGTCGGCCTGCGCCTGATGGGCGCTCGCGTCGAGCTCGAAGACGGCGACTACGTCGCCCGCGCCGACCGACTGACCGGCGCCACTATCCATCTCGACATGCCGACGGTGACGGGTACGGAAAATCTCATGATGGCGGCCGCCACCGCTGATGGCATCACCACGATCCACAACGCCGCCCGCGAACCGCACGTCGTCGACCTGGCATTTTTTCTGGGCAAGATGGGGGCCCGCATCCAGGGTATTGGCACGGACGTACTGCAGATCGAGGGCGTACCCGAGCTGAGCGGCGCGACGCATCGCGTCATCCCCGACAACATCGAGACCGGGACCTACGCGATCGCCATCGCGGCGACGGGTGGTGAGGCTGTGCTCGAAGATGTTGTAACGGGAGACCTGCGGGCCTTGATCCTCAAGTTGCGGGCGGCGGGCGTCGAGGTGGAAGATCGGACGCACAGCCTCTGGGTGCGGGGCGGTGAGCGGTTGCAGCCGGTCGACGTGACGACCTGGCCGCACCCCGGCTTCCCCACGGACCTGCAGGCGCCCTTCGTCAGCCTCATGACGCAGGCGCACGGTCGGTGCGTCGTCTCGGAGGCGGTCTTCGAAAACCGTTTTCAACACGTGCCTGAGCTCCGCAAGTTGGGTGCGGACATCTATGTGGAAGGCCGCAGCGCAATGGTCTCTGGACCCAGCGCGCTCCACGGCGGCTCGGTCAATGTGCCGGATATCCGTTCCGGCGCTGCCCTCGTCGTGGCGGCTCTCTGCGCCAGAGGGACGACCGTCCTTGAGAATATCTATCACCTGGACCGGGGCTATCAGGACATCGTGGCCAAGCTCGAGCGACTCGGTGCGCATATCACGCGGGTCGACGGCGAGGCTGAGGTCCGGCCAGATCTCTCCAGGGTCGTAGGGGATTGAGGTCGCCGTGCTCTCCAAGAAAATTGGCATCGATCTCGGCACCTCGACAGTGCTCGTCTATGTCAAAGGCGAGGGCATCGTGGTGAACGAACCGGCGTTGATGGCAACCGATGAGAAAGGTGCACGGGTGCTGGCCGTCGGGCGGGCGGCCTCGGAACTGCTCGGACGCGGGGGCAAAGCCCGGGCCATCCGCCCGGTTCGCGACGGGGACGGCGTGGATTACGACGCGGCCGGGGCCATGGTCCAGCACCTGATCGGCCGGATCGTCGGCCGGCAACGGATTTTCCGCCCGGACGTCATGCTCTCGGTGCCGCCGATGGTAACCGGGGTCGAGCGGCGGGCGATGCTCGAAGCCACCATGCATGCGGGCGCCAAGAGCGCCTATCTGATTGACAAGCCGATGGCGGCCGCGATCGGCGCCCGAATCCCGGTGGCGACGACGGATGGGATCCTGGTTGTGAACCTGGGCGCCGGCTCAACCGACGTGGCCGCCATTGCGCAGGGCGAGATCCTCGCTCTCGAATCGATTCGGATCGGCGGCGACAGCCTCGACCGGGCGATCGAGGACGCCGTGGCAGCGACCCACGGTGCGCGGCTGCAGCCTGGTGAAGCCGAGCGCCTGAAGGTCGCGATCGGCTCGGCGACCGTTCCCGCCGCGGAGACCTGGCTCGAGGTGACCACCACCGCCACCGCGGACGGCCACAACCCCCGGCTTCGTCTCTCCGGCGGCGAGGTCCAGGTTGCGATCCAGGCGCCACTGCTCGCGATCGCGGCCGGCCTGGAGCGGGTGATCGCCCAGGCCGGCGAAGACCGGCGCCCTTCCTTGAAGCGCAATGGGGTCATCCTCACCGGTGGCGGTGCGCTGCTGCCCGGGATTGCGGAATTTCTCACGGGCCACGCGGGGATCCCCGCCCGGGTTGCTCGCGATCCCCAGAGTTGCGTGGCCGTCGGAACCGGGATGGCCCTCGACAACTTGCAAGTGATCCGGCGGGGGCAGCACTACATCACATGAGCACCGCACCTCGCCCCTCATCGGGGGTTGCCATCTTGCTCGGGGGCGGCGTCCGGGAGGCGCTGATGGCGCAACCGTTGCTGCGCGCCTGTGAGGGCGCCACGGTCTTCACCTCGGGCGACGCCGTTGGAACGCTGCTTGGTCTTCCGTCCGTGGGCCGCGCCTTCGTGTTCGATGATTCGCCGGGCGAGCTCCTGCGGGTCTTTCGGCGTTTGCGCGGCGGCTCGATCGGAACGGTCGTTGTTCCATTCCCAGCCCGATTTCTTCATCTCGCGCTGACCTACTTCGCCGGTGTTCCCCGCCGCCTGATGGTGGCCGGTGCCAACGACTGGGCCGCCACCGAGCGGCTCACCGCGGTCCGTGGGATGCACCCGGTGGAAGCCAACTGGCGCCTCGCCGCGGCCGCGGGCAACCGGCCGGTACTCGGCCCGGGGGATGCTCCCACCTTGCACCCACCGGAAGCGGTGCGGGCGAAGGCGATCGCCCGCTGGCCCGCCTTCATCGGCGGCGGCCGGCGTCCCCTGGTCCTGATTCCGGGCGGTGGCGGCTGGTCGTCTGGCCGCTCGGGTCATTCGTGGCCGGCGGAACGCTTCGCCGTGGTGGCCAACCAGGCGACGGCGGAGCGCGTGATTCTGCTGTCCGGCGTCGGCGATGAGCGAGTCGTGCGGGAAACGCGGGGTGGCATTGCCAAGCAGACCACGGTCGTCAAGCTGGCAGACATGACGGTGGACGAGGTGGCGGTGCTCAGCGAGCTCAGCCTTGCGGTGATCGGCCACGACGGTGACGCGCTCCACGTAGCCGCGGCGGCCGGGTCGGTGGTGCTGGCGGTTGCGAGCCGGCCCGATATCCCGCCGATGGGCGAGCGGGTGGCGGCGCTCTGGGCGGAGGATTTCACCAAGTTCCCCGCCCGGCATGTCGTGGCGGCGCTTTCTCGGCAGGCTCGGATCGATACCTACGCCTGAAGGGCGGTCGAGAGCGGCGGCGACAGCACCAATTCGGGTAGCGCTCGACACCCGGGCGCTGAACCATGAGGACGCCACCGGGGTCGGGCGTTACGTGCGCGCGCTTCTCACGGCATTCCGCGAGGGTCACGGCGTCGCCGTAACGACGTATGGAGAGCGAACGCCCAGGCTCCTGGGTCCACAGGTCATGACTCCGCTCCGGATGCGGCGGGATCGCGCCCAGCTCATCCATGGTCCCGCCAATTCGCTGCCGCTGCTTTTCGTCGGTCTTCCTGGCGTGGTCACCATTCATGACCTGGCAATCTATGCTCACCCCGAATGGTTTCCGGGGGACCAGTGGTTCGCGACCAAAGTGGTGGTTCCGCGGTCTGTCCATCAGGCGCGCATGATCATCTGTCCGTCGGAGGCGACGAAGGCGGCCACCATGCGACTCTTTGGTGTGGAGGCGGCGCGATGCCGCGTAATTCCGCACGGCGTCGAGACCGAGTTCGCGCTTCCGGCATCGCCGTCGGTGCGGGCTGAGGTCCAGACCCGCTACGCTCTGCCGGACCGGTACGTTCTGCAGGTGGGGACGGTTCAACCGCGGAAGAACTACATCACCACGCTGCGGGCCCTGGCGCGGATCCCCGCGCCGGAACGCGTTCCGCTGATCGTGGTCGGCGGCTTTGGCTGGAAGTACCATCCGGTGGTCGATGCGGTGCGCGACCTCGAGCTGACTGGCTCGGTGCGCTTCGTCGGCTATGCCGGGATGCCCGACCTCCCAGCGCTCTATCAGATGGCGCAGGCCG
>VBEE01000100.1:5148-5714 GCA_005881715.1 Chloroflexota bacterium
CCCCTCACTGGATGGGGGGTTCGGCCTGCCGGTGCTGGAGGCGTTCGCCGCAGGCACCCCGGTGATCGCATCCAACGCCGGTGCCATCCCGGAAGTCGCCGGAAATGCCGCCCTCCTTACGGCGCCGGAGGATGACGAGGCGCTGGCGGCCAACCTGCGCCGCCTTCTCGGGGACCGCGAGCTGCGCGATCGCCAGGTGGCGGCCGGTCGCGCCCGGGCGGCCACTTACACCTGGTCCGCGAGCGCCGCCGCGCACCGCGCGGTCTACGAATCCGTCATTTCTGCCTGACCCCGTCGAGCGGCGGCGTCGAGGACGCGCCAGGTCTTGTGGGCGGCGGCGTCCCAGGTGAACTCGGCGCTGCGCGCGGTCCCGGCCGCGATCAAGCGTTGCTGCAGCGCGGGGTCACCGGCCAATTCGAGCATCGCCTGACTCCAGGCACCCGGATCGTCCGGGCTGAGCAGGATGCCCGCGCTGCCCACGATCTCAGGAAGCGCCCCCGCGCTCGAGGCGATCACGGCCGTTCCGCAGCCCATCGCCTCCAGTGCGGGAAACCCAAAGCCTTCAA
>VBEE01000101.1 GCA_005881715.1 Chloroflexota bacterium
AGCCAGACCTCGGGGCGCGAACTCGAAACGACATCGGCACCGGCCGAGAGGACCTCGCTCGCCTGGTCGGCCAAGGTGATGAAGCCGGTGCCCCAGACCGGCGCCGTCGTGGTCACGCGAATCGTCGGCATGACCTGGGGAATCGCCACTGCCGGTGCGATCGCGATCGCGTAGGGTGCCGGCGACACGATACTGTTGAGCCCGGTCTCCAGCCCGGTCGAATCGAGGGCGTGGATCCGCTGCACCGTTCGCAGCCGGAAGCGGCTGGCATCTCGGAGTAAGTGCGGCTTCACGGAGAGTACTCCCGAAAACCCCAGGTCGGTTGCGAGAAAGGCCAACGCGGCGCTGTCGCCGGCCAGCCCCTCCACGCCATCGAGATTGACGAAGATCGCAATGCCTTGCCGGGCGGCGGTGACCAATGAGCCCAACATCGCCAGCAGGCTGCCCCGTTCCACGAGCACCTGACGGTATCCAAGGTCGAGCGCCTGGTTCAGCGAGCTGCCGTCGCGGATTGCCGGCAACATGGCCCCGGAGAGGCCGGGTGTCCTCACGGCCATAGGCTCGTCGTGCCGGTGCTGATCGCGACCGCTCCCCGCTCGAGCGCCGCGTTGCGCTGCTCCGGCTCCGTCACGAACCCGCCCACGATGATCGGCAACGGAACCCTCGCCCGAATCCGATCGACGACGAGGGGGAAGATGACGCCGGGAAGCACTTCGACGATGTCGGGCCGCGCGTGGTCCAGCGCGGCCAGCGCCGAAGGCAGGGCCAGGTCATCGTGGAGGAGCAACCGCTGCATCGCGATCACGCGTTCCGCCTTGGCGGCGGCCACCAGGGCGCTATGCGAGGTGATGATGCCGTTGACGCCGATCTCGCGGGCGAGAAACGCGATCCCGGCGCGGTCTTTACCGAGACCGGCGATCAGGTCGATGTGGACGAACGCCATCTTGCCCCGAGCCTGCACCGCCCACACGAGCGGGCCGAGATGGAACGCCGGCGGGCGAAGAAAGAAGACGACCGGCACCTGCGAGGTCAGCGCTCGAGGCAGCTCCTCGGCACGACTGATGACGGCCGCGACCGGAACGCGCGAAAAGGCGTCCAGGAGGCGGGTCACCGATCCATCGACGGCGCCGACGCGGGCGGGCGGCACGACTATCCGAGTGGCCATCGCCACCTCCTCTTCGTCGCTGGCTTGAATTCTACGGCGCGATGGTCAGCCGCGAGCGAGCTTGACCAGATGGCCTGCGGGTTGCAGACTACGGCACAGAGGAGGCGAGGAGGCCATCACGGAACAGCGGCTGACCATCACGAACAAGGTCGGCCTGCATGCGCGGCCGGCGGCGCTCTTTGTTCAGACTGCCGCGCGGTTCAAAGACACCCGGGTCGAGGTGGTCAAGGATGGCATGGTCCGAGACGCCAAGAGCATTCTGAGCGTCCTGACGCTCGGGGTCGGCCAGGGCACTACGATCACCGTTCGCGCGGAAGGCCCACAGGCGGATGCGGCGGTTGCCGCCTTGACCGACCTGGTTAGCCGTGACTTCGACGAGTAGCCTGTCGCAGGTAAAGCTCCACGGAATCGCGGCGGCTCCCGGCCAGGTGGTTGCGCCCGCCTGGCGATGGGCGGAGTCCCGGGTCCACGGGTCAGGAACGGATCTGACCGGCGAGACAGGGATCAATCGCTTACAGATTGCGATCAGGGACGTCAAGGCAGCCCTGGCCACAAAAGCAACCGGGCTACAGGCGCGCGGTGCTGCGGCCGAGGCTGGGATTCTGCAGGCCCAGGCGCTCATGCTCGATGACCCGGCTCTGCTCGACGGGGCATCCAGCTTGATTCGAAAGGGCCGGCCGGCCGATGCCGCGGTCGCCGAGACGATGGCGCCGTTTGCGGAGATGCTGCGCGCATCCGACGATGAGGTATTCAAGGCGCGAGCTGCGGACCTCGAGGATGTGGTCGAGCAGCTCCGACGCGCCCTGCATGGAGTAAGTGACATGCCGCCCCCACCGGCGACGCCGTCGATTGTGGTCGCTCGCGACCTCGCGCCCTCGCAAACCGCCGGACTCGACCGCACGCTTGTCGTGGGCTTCGCGACGGAGCAGGGAACGGCGACCGCCCACACGGCGATCCTTGCGCGGGCGCTCGGGTTGCCGGCCGTTGTCGGGATCGCCGGACTGGTGGATGCGGTCGCCGATGGTCAGTCGGTCCTGCTCGACGGGGATCGGGGGACCCTGGTCATCGATCCCTCGCCTGGATCGGTTGCGCACGTTGCCGGACCCAAGCCATTGGTTACCGATGCCGCACCTGCCGTTACCAAAGACGGCCGGCGCATCGACGTCGGGTGCAATGCCGCCAACCTGGAAGACGCGCAGCGAGCCGCGGCCGCCGGAGCCGACGGCATCGGCCTGTTACGCAGCGAATTCCTTTTTCTCGGCTCGGACCGCCTGCCCACGGAAGAGGAACAGGTTGCCATGCTCGAGCAGGTGATGGCGGCGATGGCCCCGCGGCCGGTGATCCTGCGCACCCTCGACGTTGGTGCCGACAAGCCGCTGCCGGCACTTCCTCAACCGGCGGAGGCGAATCCGGCGCTTGGCGTCCGCGGGCTACGGCTGCAACTGCTTCGGCGGCCGGAGCTGCTCATGGACCAGTTGCGCGCCGCGCTTCGCATCGCCGCCGGGTACCCGCTTCGTCTGATGTTTCCGATGGTGTCGACGGTCGATGAAGTCCGTCAGGTAAAGCTGCTGCTCGAAAAGGCCCGGCGCGAGCTGAACGCTTCACCGCGGATGGAAGTCGGCATCATGGTGGAGGTCCCAGCCGCCGCGGTGACTGCCGATGTGCTGGCTAAAGAGGTCGATTTCTTTAGCCTCGGTACGAACGACCTCACGCAGTATCTCTTTGCGGCCGACCGAACGAACCCCGATCTAGCTTCGCTCGCCGACAGTCTTCATCCCGCTTTGCTACGTGTCATCGACCAGGTCGTCCGAGCCGCGCATTCCGAGGGTCGCTGGGTGGGCGTCTGCGGCGAGATGGCGAGCGACCTGGGGGCGGTGCCTTTCCTGATTGGGCTCGGGGTCGACGAGCTCAGCGTTCATCCACCGCTCGTGGCTCGCATCAAAGCGAGCGTGCGCGGGCTCGACGCGGCGGAGTGCGCTCGGGTGGCGACGGCGGCGCTCCAGCTCGACAGCGGGACGGCGGTGCGGCGTCTCGTTGACCACTCGGTGTCCAAAACATAAGAAGCTGCTGAACGGATTCGAGGCATAATTCGGGTCGTTGCGTCCTGCCCGCTACTGCTCCGGTCTGGTTCTTGCTTCGCTGCTCCTCGGGCTTCTCCTCCCGGCCTGTGCCAGCCCTGCATCCGCGGCTGAACTGGCACCGACGCTCAGCCTCAAAACCATCCGCGGCAGCCGCATCGCCTTTCAGAATGGCATTCCCGTTCCCACCTTCTCCTACCAGCCGCGACGCCGCCTCGACCTCAGCGGCCGCTGGCGGGTCCAGCCGATGCGGCTGGACAATGATCTGTCGCTAGCCTCGAGGCCAAACGCGCTCAAGCGGATCGTGGCGGACGCCGGCGGCCGCGACCAATCAAGCTACGACGACACAAACTGGCCAACCATCGATGTACCGGGCTCCTACAATCCTCCGCCCGCGGCCGGCGGGAGCGGCGCCTGGTACCGGAAGGATTTCGATGTGCCGCCGGACTGGCAGAACCAGACCATCACGCTGAAATTCGGAGCGGCCAATTACGTCGCGGACGTCTGGATGAACGGCCACTACCTCGGTTACCACGAGGGCGGCTCCACGCCATTTGCCTTTGATGTGACCGACGCCCTGGTCCCCGATGACGTCAACCTCATTGCCGTCCGCGTCGACAATCCGCCCTGGGGGACGCGCCAGGACATCGTGCCGTGGGGCCTGACCGACTGGTGGAACTATGGCGGACTTACGCAACCGGTCTGGATGGAGGCAACGCCCTCCGTCTACGCCGCCCGCGCGGACATCGTGCCGCACCTGGATGGAGCGGACATTTCCGTGACGCTTCATCAGCGTGGGGGCGAAGCGACGCCGGTGCAGGTCGGCCTCGACATCCTGCCGGCGACGGTCGACCCCGGCAATCTGACCAACCCCGATCCGGTCAGCCTGATCCCGGCCGGCGCGCTGCCGCTCGCGTCGCAGCGAATCGACGGCGGCCAGCTCGGCCATGACGGGACGATCGCGGTGCACGCCGCCTTCTCCCTGACGAACGCCGATCTCTGGGCGCCCCAATCGCCCGCGCTCTACGTCCTCCAGGTTCAGGTCTTCTGGCAGGAGCGCCTCGTCGACCAGATTTTCGAGACCTTCGGTCTGCGCAGGATTGCCGTGGATTCGACGGCACCGCGGCTGCTGCTGAACGGCGACCCGGTCGCCTACGCGGGCGTCGCGCTCCACGATGAACGCGTCTATCCTGCGGTCAAAGGCGAGCCGCGGGGTGGGCCGGTGGTGACCCCTGACGACATCCTCATCCTGCTGGACAAAGCCAACGCCAGCCACATCCAGCTGATCCGGGCCGACCACCACCCCGCAAATCCGCTGCTGCTGATGCTGGCCGACCGGCTCGGCTACGCGATCTGGGAGGAAATCCCGCTGTATCACTACACGCCGGCGACCTTCGCCATCGCCATGGACCGCGGCATCCCGCAGCAGATGTTGAGTGAGATGGACCTGCGCGATATGAACCACCCCTCGGTGCTCTTTCACGGTCTAGCCAACGAGTCAACCGGTGGCATCGAACGGGAGCAAGCGCTCGCCACGCTGCACAACCTCGACCGCTCAGTCGACGGCACCCGCCTCACGGGACAGGCCGCCTATGGCAATCAGCCGGACGACAACACCTCGCGGCCCCTCGACGTTGCCGGCTACACGACGTACTACGGCGTCTTCTACGGGCCCGACGCCGGCCCGGGAACCGCGCACGCCATTCAGGTTGCCCACGCCACCTTCCCCAAGAAGCCGGTCATCATCGTGGAGTACGGACGATGGTCGGACAGCGTGGCCGACGAAGAGGAGCAGCGCCGGATCCT
>VBEE01000102.1 GCA_005881715.1 Chloroflexota bacterium
TTGAGCATCGAGATGGTCTCATTGCCGGTTGGCGGGATGATTACCCGCATCGCCTGGGGCAACACGATGCGCCGCATCACAAGCAGCCGCGTCATCCCGAGGGCCTGGGCCGCCTCGGTCTGCCCTTGCTCAACGGAGATCAGGCCGGCACGAACGATCTCGGCCATGTAGGCGCCCTCGTTCAAGCCGAGCCCCAGCATCGCGGCCATGAAGGCCGGAATCAGCGCGTTCGTATTGGCTTGCCACTGAATGGAGGTGAACGGGATGCCAATTCCGATGTGTGGAAGCACGAGCGCGAGGTTGTACCAGAAGAAGATCTGCACCAGGACCGGCGTACCGCGAAAAAACCAGATGTACAACCAGCTCACCGTCGATACCACCGGGTTGGGCGACAGCCGCATGACGGCGAGGACGACTCCAAGAATGATCCCGATGAGCATGGCCAGCACGGTCAGCTCGAGCGTGGTGACGATCCCTTGGAGGATCAGCCGCTGCGTGAGATAGTGGCCGACCACGCCCCATTGCAGATTGGGCGCGGTGACGAACGTGTACAGAACCTCGGCGGCGATGGCCAGGACGACCACCGCCGCCACCCAGCGCCCGCGGTGCCGGACCGGGACCGCCTTGATCGCCGCCGGGCGTCTTAGTGCATCAGCCACCTCGGCCCACGATTACCTCAGTAGGACGGCACGCAGCTCTCGCCCACAGCGGCGGTGTCGTTGAGCTTCACCGCCGAGCTCTCGATAGCCCCATCCTCAACGCCCCAGTTCTTCAGGATGTTTTTGTAGTAGCTGTTGTTATCGATCAGGTACTTGACGGCGTCCGTCATGGGCTGCTCCAGCGGGCTGTTCTTCGGCAGGGCGATGCCGTACGGCGCGACGCTGCAAGGCTTGCCGCCCAGCTTCATCTTGCCGCCGCTCTGCTTGACCTGGTAGTCGGCAACAGGCTGATCCACCCAGAGAATGCTGGCGCGCCCTGACAGCAAGGCCGAGTTGGCGTCGGTCTGCTTGTCGAAGCTGCTCACCTTGATGTCCTTGCCCGCCGGGCAGTTGTTCTTGTCACCGGCGATCGCCGTCCCGCCAACTTGCTTGCCCATGTATCCCCAGGCGTCGCTTTCCTCGGTGGTTCCGGTTTCGACCGCGACCGTCTGGCCACACATGTCGGCGGCGCTGTTGACGGTGGGCCCGCCGGACGCCTTGACGACCCAGGCCTCACCCGCCTTGTAGTAGGTGATGAAATCGATTCCGCCCTTGATGCGCTCATCCGTCGGCGTGTAGCTGGAAAGGGCGAACAGGTAGCGTGGATTCTCCGCTTTCAGCTGCGGAATGATATTCGAGAAGATCACATTGTTGAAGGTGCACGCGACGCCCATGACCTTGCAGATGGCCTTGCCAAAATCGATGTCCCAGCCCTCGATCGCCCCGCTGTCAGGATTGATGAACTCATTGGGGGCATAGGTTGCGTCGGTCGCGATCTGTAGCGGCGCGAGGTCCTTTACCGACGCCGGCACTGCGCCGGCAATGCTGTCCACCTTGCTCGGCCCGCCCGTAGTCGTGGATGTGGTCGAGCTCCCACCGCAGGCTGCCAGCGTCATGACCACGGTCACCAGGACCATTGGTAAACGCTTCATGGTTATCCTCCCCTTCCGATTGTTGAAGCGCCAAATCCAGGCGCTGCGAGAATTGTAGGCGAATGCCAAAGACGCCCAACCTTGAGGCTCAGGTCGATGGCCCTCAGTACCTGGGTCCGGCCACCTTCATGAAAGTCCGGATGCTGACCGAGCCGGCCGAGCTCGACGAATTGCGACCGGACGTTGCGATCGTCGGCGCCCCATGGGACGACAGCACGACATACCGGCCTGGCGCCCGCTTCGGGCCGCGGGCGGTGCGAGTGGCAAACTACCAGCCGCCCAGCTGGCACCTCGATCTCGAGGTCGCGCCCTTCGAGGTTCTCTCGGTCGTCGACTACGGCGATGCCGTCTGCTATCCGGGGCGCGCGGACCAGGCGCACGAGGCGATCCGCGCCCGGGTCGCCGAAATCGCCTCGCGCCAGATCGTGCCGATCATCATTGGAGGCGATCACTCGATCACGTACCCATCCGCGACCGCGGTCGCCGACGCTTACGGCCGCGGCAAGCTCGCGATGGTCCACTTCGACGCCCATGCGGACACTGGTCGCGACAGCTGGGGAAACCTCGCCTCGCACGCCACACCGATGCGCCGGCTGATCGAGTCGGGAGCGATCCCTGCGCGGCTATTGGCCAGAACGCGAGACATTCGAGTGGATGCGCGCCCAGGGGATGCGCTGGCACCTGATGGGCGAACTCCTCGATCGCGGCGTCGAGACGGTGGTCGAGCAGGCGATCCAGGAAGCGCTGGATGGTCCGGAGTTCATTTACCTGTCGGTCGACATCGACGTCCTCGATCCCGGGTTCGCGCCGGGAACGGGGACGCCCGAGCCGGGCGGCATGCAGCCGGCGGACCTGCTGCGGGCGATCCGCAAAATCGCGCTGCGGACCAAACTGGTCGGAATGGACGTGGTGGAGGTCTCGCCTCCATACGATCATGCGGAGATCACCGCCCAGAACGCCAACCGATGCATACTAGATGCGATTTCGGCACTGGCTGTGAAGCAATCTCGAGGAGGGAAGCCGTGAGTACTGTTGCCGAGCCGATCGCCCCCGGCCGCGTCGCCGAACTGATCGCCAAGGAGGAGGATCAGTTCCGGACCAAGCGGCAACGGTCCGATCAACTCTGGAAGCAGGCCAAGCAGTTCATCCCTCGCGGGGTTGCCTCGTCCTTCCAGGACGCCGCGCCCCAGCCGGTCTTCGTCGATCATGGCAAGGGCAGCCGTGTGTGGGACGTCGACGGGAACGAGTACGTCGACTTTCACAATGGCTTCGGCGTGATGGTCGTCGGCCATGCGCATCCGCAGATCGTAAAGACGATCAGCGAACGGGCCGCAAAAGGGACGCACTTCGCCCAGCCTGTGGTCGACGACGCCATCGTCGCCGAGGAGCTGGCGCGCCGGTTCAGGCAGCCGCAGTGGCGATTCACGAACAGCGGCACCGAATCGACGCTCGATGCGGTTCGGCTGGCGCGCGGCTTCACCGGACGCGATCGACTGATCAAGATCGAGGCCAGCTACCACGGCCACCACGATGCCCTGCTCGTGTCGGTCGAGCCCCCACCCGACCTGATGGGTGCGGCCGACGCCCCGGTGTCGGTCCCCTACAGCGGCGGTACGCCGCAAGCGGTCGTCGACCTGGTCACGGTTGTGCCTTTCAATGACCTCGAGGTCCTGGAGCGTACCCTCGATCGGCACCGGGGCGAGGTGGCGGCGATCATCGTCGAGCCGGTGATGATGAACATCGGGATCGTGCTTCCCGAAGATGGGTACCTGGCGGGGCTTCGAGACCTCGCTCACCGACACGGCGCGCTGCTGATCTTCGATGAGGTGAAGACCGGTATCACCATCGCCGCCGGTGGCGCGACCGAGCGCTTCGGAGTCACCCCCGACCTGGTGGCCCTCGCCAAAGCGATCGGCGGCGGGCTGCCGTGCGGCGCGGTCGGCGGCCGGGCTGACGTCATGGCGACGATCGATGAACACAAGGTGGTGCAAATCGGCACCTTCAATGGCAATCCGCTCACCATGGCGGCGTCGAAAACCACCTTGACGTCCATCCTGACACCCGCCGCCTACTCGCACTTCGATGCGCTCTCCGAAGCGCTCGAGGGCGGTCTGCGCAAGGTTATGAACGACTACCAGCTTCCCTTCCATCCGATTACGCTCGCGGCGCGTGGCTGCGTGACCTATCGCAAGGAGCGCGTCCGCAATTACCGCGACTATCTGACCATCGACAAGAAGTACGCCTACCTGTCGTGGCTCTATCAATGCAACCGGGGCGTGCTCATGGCGCCCGGCGCCGAGGAGAACTGGACAATTTCCGTCCAGCACTCGGAGGACGACGTGCTGCGCTACGTCCGCAACTTCGAGGAGCTGGCGAAAGCCCTGACGACCTGAGGCTCAGGCGACCGGAACGCGGGTAAGGTAATCGAAGATCAGCTGCGACCAGGACTCCATGTCCAGGTAGTAGCTGCGCATCGCGTCCAGCGGCAGGAGTGCGCCGGCCAGCTTGTCGACTTCGCGGATCGAGATCTCGGGCCGGTCACCCTCCACCAGAAAGATGAGGCCGACATGGACCCGCCCGACCGGCGTGGTCTGATCGTTGATCGCGCCCAGCAGCCGGGTGGAGAAGTGGCCGTCATAGACGACTTCTTCCTGCCATTCCCGCCGCAACCCCGCCTCGATCGGGTCGGCCGCCCCGGCGACGTCCTCGGGATTGATGTGGCCGCCGACGCCAAGCGAGTAGAGATGCCGAAGCCGGCGCTCGCTCGAACGTCGCAGCCGGTGGGTCAGGAAGTAGCGATCATCATGACGAAAGACGACGTAGGGGATGATCTGCGGCTCGGATGGCTCGTCCTCCACCTCGCGACGCGGCCGGAACCGGTAGCTGTCGCGCACCCGCGCCAGCAGCTCAGCCAGACCGGTGTCACGAAAGCCTGTCCACTCATCGCCGGCAAACAGGGCATCGCGAGGAACGACCAGCACCTCTTCGCGCGCGCCCACAAAATGAGTCTAATGGGACTTTCGCAGTCGATGGCCCGCGAGCCTAGTCGCGGTGATCCTTGTCCGAGGGACGCGGCGTGGGCCGCGGGGTCGGCCGCGGGGTTGGTCGTGGCGTCGCCTGCTCGCCAATCACCAGGGTGGGCGGCGCCGCCACCGCATCCTCTTGCTCGATCCGGTCGAGCTCGTCGTTCGCGGCTGCGACAAGCTGTTTGACCTCCTGATCGTCGTCGCCGCGGTTGGCGTTTTCGCGCTCGACCGCGTCGAGCCTCAGGTGCAGACTGTGCAAAGCGTCCTTGGTGGTCTTGGCGGCCTTCGGGTCTGCCGGATTCTTCAGCGCTGCCGCGGCATCGTCGACGATCACGCGGAAGGCGCGCAGGCTGTTCTCAGCCAGCAGCGGCTTGTGATTCGCCGCCATCGCCTGGGCTTCCCGAAGCCGCTCATTCGCCAGCTGCAGTTGAATCGGCATCCGCTCATTCGCCGGTGCGAGCGCGAGTCGCACGCCCTCTTCGAGTTGCTTCACCGGATAGAGCGGGTTGTCCGGCAGCGCGGCCGGCGCGGCGAAGGCGCTGCCGGCTGCCACGAGCGCGGCGGTGACGGCCATCGCGAAGGCGATGCCGAGCCGCCGATAGGGTTGGATCCGAGGCATCCGCATCAGTCGGCGCTGTGGCAAGACTGCCTGGAGGTTCAGCCAGAACGGCGCAAAGGCCACTGGCGGGGCGGGCGGGAGCGTGACCAGCAGCAGGTTGAGCTCGCGCACCTCGCGCAGTTCCCCGGCGCAGCTCGCACACCCGGCGATGTGACCGTCGATCCGGCGGCGCTCATCCACGGCGAGCATCCCGTCCGCGTACGGGATCAGCCAGTCGCGCGTCGTTGCATGACTCAACATTCGGACCACAGCCTCTGCAAGATCAAACGGCCCGATTTCATGCCGTATTCGCCTCCTCCGACGGGCTAACCAGGTCACCGAGATGCTCCCGGAGCAGGCGCTTTGCCCCGTTCAGCCGTGACATCACAGTGCCGAGCGGAATGTCAAGGGCTTTGGCGATCTCGTCGTAGCTGAGCTCGCCGAAGGCTTGCAGGGCGATGGTGTCACGGTAGTGTGGCGGCAGGCTCGCGATCGCGTGACGGACCGCCCGCTGCAGGTCGTGGCGGGCCGCGATGTCCTGTGGATCGGAGCCGGCGCTAACGAGTGGCTGGTCGAGCCCGTCGAGCGACACGACGGGCCGCCGCCGCCGGAGCGAGTCGGTCACCGTGTTCGCCGCCACCCGGTGCAGCCAGTGCTTGAACGGTTTGTCGTGGCGGTAGGCCGGCAACGCCTTGTAAACCTTGACGAAGACGTCCTGGGCTACGTCTTCGGCCAGCGCGACCTCGCCGAGCGCTCGGAAGGCAACGTTGATCACCAGCCGGTGATAGCGGAGCACGAGCTGGCGGAAGGCCTCCTGGTCCCCCGCCGCGCTCCGATCGATCAACCGGCGCTCCTCGGCATCCCCCTCGGTTGAGGGAACCTCTTCCGACTGGGCCATCTCCCGACGATGTGACGCGGCCCAGCGGATGGGCTTGCGACGCGGTCAGGAGGCGGGCTTCACCCGCAACTGCGTCAGAAAGCGGCGGACCTGGGCGGCGGGATCATCGGGCGCCTGGGCAATTGCGTCCAGCAGGGCGCTGGCGACAATGACGCCGTCGGCTTTCCCCTCCAGCGCTGCCAGATGCTCCGGTTTCGAGATCCCAAAGCCGACCACGACCGGCAGGGTCGTATGCCGGCGCACCTGCGTGATGAGCGGCAGGACGGCCGGATCCAGCTGCGCCCGGGCTCCGGTGACCCCGGTGAC
>VBEE01000027.1 GCA_005881715.1 Chloroflexota bacterium
TCCACGAGGTCCTGGCTGACGGAGGCGTAGATCAGCAGATCGACGTCGCCCGGGTCGACGCCGGTCTTGCGGAGGACCCGGCGCCCCGCCTCCGCCGCCAGGTCAGAGCCGTTGACGTCGTCGCCCGCGACGCGGCGGCAGCGGATACCCGTCATCAGCTCAACGATGCCGCGCGGAATCCGGACCTCGGGGCTGGCTTGCGCGATCAGGCTCTCGACCTCGCCGCTCGAGCGGGTGTTTGGAGGCAGATACGCGGCGACGCCCACCAGGGCGACGCGCGAGCTCGTCGAGTTCAGGACCGCCGCCACGAATACCTAAACGCCAAAGGGTCCGCAACAGTATCGGGCAAAATCCGCCCGCGTGCACACCTCAGGTCGGACACGTTCGAATTGCTAGGCTGGGGTCAACGGTGGCTCTTATCGACGCTCCGACTGCTTCCCAACGCTGGCCCGCGCGGGCCGGAGGGATCGCCGCGCTCATCGGTGCGGCCGGCGTCCTCGTCGGCTGCGCGCTTCCCTACGCGACGATCACGTATGGCACAGATGATCCGACGCACCCATCGGTCTTCAATTCAGGATTCGGTGGGAACACGCTCTTCGCCGCCGAGCCGCTCGCCGTGGTGATGTTTACGTTTGTCGCGGCCATCATCCTTCTGACCCCCACCAGGCCGATCCTGCATTCGGTCGCCGCCGGCATGCTCATCGCATTTGGAATCCAGACCTTCGCCTTTTTTTTCGGATATATCGGCCTGGGCACGTATTCCGATTCATCGAACAAAGGCTCCATCGGCATCGGGTCCGTCATCGGCATGGTCGCCGGCCTCTGCGTGCTGGCCGGCGGATTGATTGCGCTTCTAATCCGGCGCGGGTCCCCGCGCAAGAACGGCGCATAGCATGGATCCCGTGAGCGTCCGTGCCGGCGCGACCCAGTCAGGACTGCCACAGCTCGATCGACCGAGTGCGTTCTTGAAAGCACTCGGCTTGCGATTCGACGTGATCGAGCCGGCTCGCGTGGTGGGCTCGATCGACGTCGGGCCCGACCATCACACGCCGTGGGGAGTCGTCCATGGCGGAACCTTTACTACCGCCATCGAAAGCGCGGCCAGCGTGGGCGCCTCCCTTGCCGTGATCGACCGTGGCCAGTTTGCGGTCGGCGTCAACAACAACACCGATTTTCTGCGCCCAATCGTGAGGGGTCGCCTCACCCTGGTCGCGGAAGCGGTACACCAGGGCGCAACCCAGCAGCTCTGGCAGGTGACCCTCAGTCGCGACGATGGGAAGCTCGTCGCGCGCGGCCAGGTCCGCCTGCAAAACGTGAGCCTGCCGGATTCAAGCGCGCCTACTCCAGGCTGAACGGCGGATACTCGTCCGTGACCAGGACCATCGCATAGCCGGTGACCCGATTGCTCCAGCGGATGACCCCCACCACGTAGTCGAACAAGCCACGCGGGTACCGCCCGGTGAACAGGATGGCGAACCAGGCGACGATGACCGCCACCACGGCTCCAATCACCAGAAAGAAGAGCACGATGTAGTGCGGAATGGCGAGCAACCACTTCACCAACGGGAGCCACCGGTTCAGCTGCCGGGCATCCGGATACGGCAAATCGAGATGAACGGCTTGTTCCTCGTCCGTCGATGGATAGCGATCGTCCAGTAACCCTAGGTACGCGGTCACCCGATTGGAGAACCGGAGGAGTTGGAGGTTCCAGTCGAACCACCAGCGTGGATACTTCTGCCGGAACAAGATCATAAGCACCAATGGGAGAAACAGCAGGCCGCCGCCGGTCGCAATGCTGCTAACTGTGTCGTTCGTGCCGTTGGTGGTTGTGGCGTATCGCAGCGAGGCGCCGCTCAATAGACTGAGAATGATCCCGATTGGAATCACAGCGAAAATCCGGAACGCCGTACTGACCCGATCGAGGTCTCGATCCGGAAAGTCGATGCTGAACGTAACCGGGTAGGTCGTCTTCATGTTGATCCCCTTCTCGTGAATTCCGCGGTTCCGCTGGCCGTGAGCTCAGAATATAGAGAAGCAGGAGCTTAGCTGGATCCGCGTGGTCGGCTGGCGCGCTGGGATTTCTTCGCCTGCGCTCGGGCGCGGGCGGCCTCGTCCTCAGCTGCGGCCGCGCGTGCCGCCGCCTCTGTCGCCTCCTGCCGTAGTCGGCGCGCCGTGGCCGTCGCTCGCTCAGCCAGCTCATCGTCCGCTCGCGCCGCTCGCTGCGCCAGCTCCGCGGCGCGGCGGGCCTCGGCTTGCTCGCCCCGCCTACCCGCGACAGGTGCCGCGCCGGCGGCGAACATTTCGAGCATGTCCTCGCCGGGCCGTGGCTCGGAGGCAAGCGCTCCCTTTTGCAGCCGATCCCAGGTGTCGCCGCCCTCGAGCGCCGCAAGCCGAAGGATCTCACGGATGCGCCGGAGCGTTTCTTCGCCGGTAGCGTGGCTGCCCTCGCGAAGCTTGGTCACGGCCGCGGTGCCGGCTGCTTCAAGGCTCCGCTGGAATCTCTCCGACGCAGCGCGCAAGTCTCGTCCCGCATTCGAACGCCCGGTGGCGGCCGCAGCCTGGGCTTTGACCAGCGCCTGGGCGCCGCTCCGGAGCTCACCAAGCATCGCCTGATCGCGGAGCTGGTTCGCCGCCCATAACGGCAGGGAGGGCTTCTTGAAGGCGGAGACCTGACGAGCCAGGTCGGCCTGGCCGGACGCCTTCAGCTCTTTGGCTCTGGTATTGCGGTGCGGAGTGAACTGGTCCAGCGGCCGGGACAGGAGCTCCGCAGTCAAAGCGTCGAGGTCCACCTCAGGTCGATACTACGGTGCGGGCACGGTTGGGTTCGATCTGCGTAGCATCGTGGTGTGGGCCCGCGTCACAGTCGCCCTGCGCGCATGATCGCCATTTTCGGTTCCGGGGAGACCAGTCCGGCGATGACGTCGGTCCACCAGGAACTCATCGCGCGAGTGAGCGACCCGCAACTTAACGCTGTTCTTCTCGACACGCCCTTCGGCTTCCAGGAGAACGCGGACGAGATCGCCACTCGAACCATTGCCTATTTCCGCGAACACGTGGGGTGCGAGATCAGGCTCGCCTCCTACCGGCACGGCGGACGGGCCACCGCGCTCGAGTTCGAGCAGTTTCTCAGCCGGCTCGGCGATGCCAATTATGTCTTCGCGGGGCCCGGTAGTCCAACATACGCGCTGAGGCACTGGCACGACGGCGCCGTGCGGGAGCGGCTCCGTGCGAAGCTCCGCCAGGGCGGATGCGTCGCCTTCGCCAGCGCCGCGGCGATTGGCCTCGGCGCCTACGCACTTCCGGTCTACGAGATTTACAAGGTCGGGGCCGATCCGTCCTGGACGGAAGGGCTCGACCTGCTCGGCGAGGTTGGCGTTCGATGCGCCGTCATCCCCCACTACGACAACCGCGAGGGCGGAACCCACGACACGCGGTTCTGCTACATGGGCGAGCCGCGGCTTCGCCTCCTCGAATCGATGCTCCCTGAGGATGTCTTGATCCTCGGAGTCGATGAGTACACCGCCTGCATCATCGATTTCGAGGCTCAATCCGTGACGGTGCGAGGTCGCGGAGGGGTCACGGTCCGACGCCGTGGGATCGACCGGCGCTGGCAGCGGACGACCTTTGCCTTGAGCGAGCTATCGCATCCTCAGGTGGCTCCGGCCGCGGTGCCAGACTCGGCCAGCGGTCGACCCGAGCCGGACGGCACAGCTGTCTCCCCAATGCTCGAGCAGGCGCGGGAGTGGGGCGCTCAAGGTCGCGATGCCCTCGATCGACGCGATGTCGACGGAGTCGTCGCGGCTATCCTCGAGACCGAGAACGTCCTCAACGCGTGGGCGGCGGATTTGGTCGGCACCGATGAGCGGGACCGGGTGCGGGCCGAGATGCGCAACCTGGTCGTCCGCCTCGGCGACCTCGTACGCGGCGGCGGGCGCGAGGGCGTTCGGGAGTACGTGGCGCCCCTGATCGATGTCCTGCTTTCGCTGCGTGGCGAGGCGAGGCGCGAGCAGCGCTTCAAGGATGCCGATCGCCTGCGGGCCATCCTCGCGCAATGCGGTGTCGAGGTCCAGGACACACCATCCGGGACGGCCTGGTCTCTGCAGTCGCAGAACTGAGCAGTGAATGAAGACTGTCGAACTGCGGCGTCACACGGCGAGCGACGGTGACCGGCTGACCCCGGAAGGCATTGCGGCGGCGGTACAGATCGGAAGCCGGCTCGAGGCGCCGTATGATCTCCTGATTTCGTCTGGCGCCCAGCGCGCCACCCAGACGCTGGCCTCTTTCCTGGCGGGCTCCGGCCAGCGTTCTCCTGGCGGCGTGACCGTCGACGAGTCATTCCGATCCGCGATGGAGGAGCGCTGGTTCACGGCGGCCCGAGAGTCAGGGGCCCGCGACATCACCGCCTTTCAGACGGCAGACAAGGCCCTGGTCGAGCAGGAGGCGAGGCGCTTCGGCGGTGCGCTGCGCCGGGTCTTCGATATGCTCACCGAGGGGGGCAGAGCGTTGATCGTCGGCCACTCACCCATGCATGAGGCAGCGGTGTACGGGCTCACCGGGCAGGTCATCGCACCCATCGCCAAGGGAGGCGGGGTGCGCGTGGTTCACGACGGTCGCGATTTCCGCATCGAGCAGCTGACCTGATCGCAGCCGTGTCGATAGCGTCTCTCTAGGCCGATGCCTCTTCGATCTCGATCGAGCCTTCCGGTGCGGTTGCGAGCTGCGGCTTCAAGACCGTTGCCGCAAGCACGATGGTGGCGACGACCAGCGCGGCCCCGATAGCCCAGGCAAAGTGGTAGCCGCCGCTCAGCGCCGCGGCGGTGGCCTGGCCCTGCGCGATCAGCTGGCCGGTCCGGCTGGTTGACACCGTAGCGAGGACCGCGAGCCCGAGGGCGCCACCGACCTGAGCCGACGTGTTCAGCAGTCCCGAGGCGAGTCCCGAGTCGCTTGGCGTCGAATCGGCCATCGCCAGGATCGCCAGCGCCGGGAAGGCGAGGCCGCCGCCGATGCCGAGCAGGAGAAGCGGGACCAACCAATCCCGCAGGTACTGACTGTTCATCGGTCCCAGCGTAAGGAGGACCAGTGAGGCGGCGATCATCACCTGCCCGGCCATTAACACGCTGCGCGCACCGAACCGCATGATCAGCCGGGCCGACACGCCGATCGAGAGCGAGCCCATCGCCAGGGCGACCGGCAGGAACGCGAGGCCGATAGCCAGCGGGCGGTAATGAAGGATCCGCTCGAGATCGAGCGAGCCGAGGAAGAACATGCCAAACATGCCGACGGTCATCAACGCCTGGATGACATTCGCTCCCGAGAGGTTGCGCGACCGGAAGAGGCGAAGCGGAAGAATCGGATTTCGGGCGACAGTCTGGCGGACGAGGAATGCGCCCAGCAGGGCCAGCGCCACGGCGCTGAAGCCAAGCGTACGCAGGGAGCCCAGTCCATAGGTGGCCGACTCGACGATGGTGTAGACGCCCAGCATCAACGCCGCCGTGACGAGGACGGCGCCGACGACGTCGGCGCCCTCGCGGAGACCAATTCCGGAATCCGCGTCGAGCAGACGAGCGGCCACCAGCGCAGTTGCGAGTCCGATCGGGAGATTGACGAAGAAGATCCAGTGCCAGCTGATCGCTTGCGTGATAAAGCCGCCGGCCAGCAGGCCAATCGATGCGCCCGCGGAGGCCACGAAGCTGAAAATGCCGATGGCGCGCGCCCGCTCCCCTGGCTCAGGAAACATGGTTACGACCATCCCCAGGATCACCGCCGAGCTCACCGCGCCGCCGATTCCCTGGATGAACCGCGCGGCGATCAGCATCGGCTGGCTGAACGACAGGCCGCAAAGCAGAGACGCGGCGGTGAAAAGGGCGAGCCCGATCAAGAAGATGCGCTTGCGGCCGATCAAGTCGCCGAGCCGTCCGCCCAGCAGCAGGAGACCGCCGTAGGCGATCAGGTAGCCATTGACGACCCAGGCCAGGCCGGCCTGCGAGAAGCCCAGGTCGCGCCGGATCGACGGCAGCGCGACGTTCACGATGGTCATGTCCACGACGATCATCAGAAAGCCGGCGCAGAGGACCATCAATGACAGCCAGCGCGAGCCGGTCGGTTGGGCGGGCTGTGTCATCCGCAGTGCCTGGCCGGTACGCCTTCCACGAATACCCATCGATTCCTCCTGAGGTTGTTGCCTGTTTAGACCGACCTTGGCCGAAATACTCATCGGTCGCCACGGCGGGACCACAGGCGGAACGGCGCATCGAGGAGCACCAACACGACCGAGGCGACCAGGACCCCAACGGCGATGTACCACGGCCACGGACCCATCAAACTAAGCAAGCTACCTTCGGCCGGCACCCGCCGAAGGTACATGTAGTTGCCGCCGGTAACCAGGTCAATGAGCGCGATGGCCGCCGTGAAGGCGAGGGTCAGCAGGAAGATGCGGCGGACGGAGTCCCGCCGGGGCTGTAGCCCCAGGCCAATGACCAGGAAGAGCGCCGCGAGCACCACGAGATCGTGCGTGGCATAGAACTGCAAATATGGGAAGGTCGGGAAGTGGTCCCTGAGATCAGGCGTGAGCAGAGCCTGAAGCGTGCCACCCAACCCCCAGAAGTAGGCGATCTCGACCAGCAAGGCCTGCCGCCAGATCAGCGCGGCGGCCGCCATAAAGCCGCCGACGTCGCACAACTGGACGGGCAGACTGAACGCCGCGGACCAGCTGTGGTTCGCCAGCACATACGGCTGCCAGCTGAGCTCCGCAAGCACGATGGCGAGCGCGATGATCACGGCGACCCAGTCGAGCCACGGCCCGGGCGCGCGCCGGGCGGCGAAGCAGAGGAGGCTGGTGACCACGACCAGCATCCCCAGCGGCACGAGGTGCTCGGGCATCTATCCTATTAATTGGATGCGCAAGACTCCCGACCAGGAGCCGGCGAAGACGACCTACTGCCAGAGCTGCGGCCACGACGTTCGACCGCAGGCGACGCACACCGCGTCAATGCTGGGTGGCACCGTGGTGACGATCGAGCGTTGCCCGGGGTGCGAGGCCGTACTGGAGACCGACCGGTGATCAGCCCTTCCTCTATCGGTTTGAAAACAGGGGAATGTTGGCGCCGCTAAGGCTATCCATCGGCTGATCCAGCAGCGTGACGATCAACTGCGCGACATCGGCGGGTTTAAGCCCGGGCTTCAGCGAGGGATTCGCCTGGCGCAACAGGTCGGTGTCCACCGCGCCTGGACTGATGCATAGCGCGCTGATGCCATGCTCGCGACCCTCCACCGCAATCGCCTCGGTGAGTCCGATCACGCCGTATTTGGACACGTTGTAGGCGGCGAGACCCGGGAACTTCTCTGTGCCGTAGATCCCTGATAAAGAGGCGAGATTGACGATGCGCCCGCCCTTCGCTCTCTGCATCGAGCGGAACGCCGCCCGGCAGCACAGAAACATCCCGGTCAGATTGGTCGCCAGCGTTTTTTCCCACGTCTCCACGGAGGTTTCCTCGAGCGGGACCTTCGTCAGCACCGCTGCCGCGCAGACCAGCGCCGTCGCGCCACCACGCTCGTCGGCGAGGGCGAAAACCCGGTCGACGTCAGCGGCCCGGCTCACATCGCCCGGCGCCGGCGTGGCGCTGCCGCCGGCCGCCTGAATCGCTTCGGCGAGTTGAGTCAACGCCGGCGCGCTGCGGGCTGCGAGAACGACATGCGCCCCCGCCCGCGCCATCGCCTCAGCGGTCGCGCGCCCGATCCCACGACTGGCTCCCGTCACCACGGCAACCCGCCCGTGCAACCAGGACCGCCGGTCAGGCATTTGGTGCTGGCGCCCGCCGGCGCACGCGCTCATAGAGACGGACATGGGCGTCGAGACTGCGCTCGAGACTCAGATGCGATTCGGCATGCCGTCGACAGGCCTGCCGCCGGATTGATCCGATACGCTTCAGAGCCTGGGCCGCGCCATTGACGTCACCAGGCGGCACCACAAACCCGGTTTCTCCGTCGGCCACGACCTCTTCCAGGGCACCACGGCGGAAGGCGATGACCGGCGTTCCGGTCGCCAGCGCCTCGGCGGCCACCAATCCGAACGGCTCATCCCATTTTGCCGGGCAAAGCACCGCGGCCGCGCGGGACATGACCCGCCATAGGACCTCGCGCGCCACACCCGCGTGAATGGTCACCCCCGGCATCCCACGCCTCGACGCGGCCAGGACGGCGGCATATTCGGGATCGTAGGGATCTCCGTAGAGATCGATGCGGACGCCCGCCTGGTTTGCGATGTCGATCGCCTCATCGGCGCCTTTCTCCGGACTGAAGCGCCCCGCGAACACGGCGCCGTCACCGGCTGCCCCAGACCACGGGATCCTGTCGATAGGAACGCCGTTGGGAAGCCTCGTCGTTATGCCCCAGGCCTTCGCCTGCCATGCCGATACGGTCGCAAGCGTGGGGGGCCGCTGCGCATGGTCGGCCTCGCGAATGGCGGCGCGCACCCGGATGTCGGGCGGCAGGTGCAGCGTGTGGATGACCGGGGAGCCGAGCGAGGTGGCGAGACGCACGGCCGCCGCATCGAACGCGTGGTTGTGTACCACATCGTACGGGACCCTATGGACCGCCGCGTACACAGTTGCAAACGCCTCCTCAACAGGCCGCAGGTCCGCTGGTCCGCTCCCGTTGGCGCGGTAGAGCGAGCCAGTCAGCCGATCGGCCGCGACGCCGGTGTCAATGACGTTCACACCAGGAATTTCCGAGCCGCTCGCCGCGTAGACGTCCACCGCATGTCCACGCTTCGTAAGCCCACCGGCCAGGTCGGCGAGGAAGGCCTGCGAGCCGCCCGCCTGCGGTTCACGAATCGCTGTCACCAGCGGTGCAACGAGCGCGATCTTCACTCTGCCACCGGCTTCCAGGCGAGGTCGCGAGGCGGATTGGCGCCCACGACCTCATAGGGAACGAGACGGTCCCCGCGGCGACGGATCTCCTGGAGGGCATCGGGGTAGAAAATCTGCGCCAGCTCGATGGCCTCCTCCGGGCTGTCGAACTCAAGGGTCATGCGGCCGGGAAACGACTGATAGATGTAGCCCCGCTCCACGAGCCATTCGGCATGGTTCGGCCAGATGATGACGACGCGCCCGCCTCTCGCACAAGCCCTTTCCATTTCCTGGAGCCCGACCTCACCACCGTGAGCGGGGTCGGGCGTCAGGGCGGAGCACGCCACGACCAGCCCGGCGGACCGGTCTGGAACCGGGAGATCGTCGAAGAAGCCGTTGCGCACCTGGAGGCGCGGGCCGGCGGCAGCCAGCCGGGCGGCAAGCCGCTCGCGCAGCGGTGCGGCCGGCTCGATGGCGATCAATTCATCGCAGCGGTCGATGAGCGCCGCTGTCAGGCGCCCGGTCCCTGCCCCCACCTCGACGATCTGGTGAACCCTGTGGGGTAGCCAGTCGATGACCGCCGGATGGATCCGTTCGGGCCGTATCAGGCGGTCATAGAGCTCGGGTTCGATCCGGTAGAGCAGCTCCCAGGCGATCGCCGGATTTGTTTGCGGGTCCGGATCCCCGCTGGCGAGAAAGCGGCGACGCTCGGCGTCGGTCAGGGAGCTGAGGTCGTTGGTCGAATAGCGATGGCGGAATTCCACCGGCCGCGTCCGGGGACTTTCGAGCTCATTCCGCATCCGAGCACTCGGCCCAGTTCTTCTCGGTCTCATAGACCCGCACCGACTGGAGCGACCCGTCAGGCAGGTGGGGGCGAAGCCGCCCCCAAAACGCCACCGCCAGGTTCTCCGCCGTGGGAATCCGGTCACTGAGCCAGGGAACATCCGTGTTCAGGTTGCGGTGGTCGACGTCGGCGATCACTTCCCGGCCGATCAGGTCGGACAGCCGCTTGAGGTCGATCAGGTATCCGGTGGCCGGGTCGACGTCTCCGCGGACCACAACCTCGACGGCATAGTTGTGGCCGTGCAGATTGACGCACTTTCCGAATAGGCGACGATTCTCATCGTCAGACCGCGCTGGGTCCCACAGTTGATGGGCGGCGTTAAACGCTTCTCGTCGGCTGATGCGGATTCGGGTCGGCCTTGTCATCCGGCCTCTTCGGCTGAGTCTAAAGCAAGCCCGGGCGCTGCTCTCGCGTTACATCTGGCGCTTATGCGCCCGCGGCTCTCAGGATGGCGGTCGGCGGTCGTATTCGCCATCTATGCGATCGGCATCTCCTGGATCTGCTGGCTGCCGCTGGTGGCCGCCTACCACCAGCTGGGATCCGTGGGATCGACCGCCACGCCAGTCCTGCTCGTGCTTGGCACATTCGGGCCCCTTCTGGCGGCCGTGGCGATGGTTTCGCGCACGTCGGGCCTCGCCGGGCTGCGCGAGTTTCTCGGTCAGGCGTTGCGCTGGCGCGTCGGGATTCAATGGTATGCGGCCGCCCTCGTTGCGCCCATCGCGATCCAGACCACCATACTCGGCATTCACGTCCTGAAAGGCGGCACCGTCCCGAACCTGTTCGATCCGTCCCGCTGGCTGGCCACCCCGGTGACCTTCATCCTCGTCCTCCTGATTGGGGGCCCATCCGGCGAGGAATTCGGATGGCGCGGGTTTCTCCTGCCGCGGGTGCAGCCCATCCTCGGCATGTTGAAGGCGTCGGTCACCATCGGGCTCGTTTCAGCCGTCTGGCATCTCCCCCTCTTCCTCATTCCGATTACGGCGCAGAGCCATGTACCGCTCGGCCTGTTCGTTGTGCGCACGATCGCGTTCTCCATCATTTCGACCTGGCTCTACAATGGCAGCCGCCGGAGCCTGTTGCTCGTTCTCCTCTTTCATGCCTCGCTGAACACCTGGCCGAATTCGCTCTACGTCCTGGAGGCGGAAGGTGTCATCGGTCCCTATGTCGGCACGACGATCGTGTATACCGGGTGGGCGATCCAGCTCGTCCTGCTGGGTTTGATCAACGGCCGAGGTGATCGCCGCACGCGTACCGACGCCGCCTCGCTTGCCGCCTGATCCGGCGGCGAGCCGAAATCATGGAGCGAGGCTCTTATGAGACTCATAACCATTTGTCAGCCGCCGCTTATCTTCAGGCCCCAAGGTGTAACCGTCAGCCGTTGCCCGAGGAGGTTGGAAGATGGTCGTGCTGCCCGAGTCCGATTTTGAAACCCTCGATGTTCTCTATGTTGCTGACAATGTCGCGCTCGCCGAGATGTACCGCCTGAAGCTCGAGCTCGATGGCTACTGGGTCCGCGTGGTCGACCTCGACAGTGCGGTGGCTGAGGTGCGCGCACGACGTCCGGACATTGTTTTCCTGGAGTTGCCGGCGGGACGCCCTGACCGGCTCGGCATCCTCGACGATCTCCGCAAGGCTGCCCGCCGACCCGACCTGCCGGCGATCATCCTCGCGGCGTCGCGCGGTCAGGAGCTCAGAAACCAGGGCGCGATTTTATGCGCTTCCGATTACGTCGTCAGGATCTCGTCGCCGGATGCCCAACCGGTAGGCCGTCTGTCGTAAGCGTCCGACACCAAATTGCCTTGAACCTTTGTCGACGATCTGCTAGGTTCCGGTTGGACTTTTTGGTGCACGAGATCAGCGGCGCGCGCCGCCTCATCGCCCTTCGGCTGACCGGCAGGGAATTCCTCCGGCTGGCGCTCGTGGCCCTGGCGTACTGGCTGGCCGCCGAACTCAGCCTGAACCTGGCGCTGGTGCATGGTCAGGTCACGCCGATCTGGCCTCCCACGGGCATCGCCGTCGTGGCAATTCTGCTCGTCGGCCGGAGGGCGACGGCGGCCATCGCGCTGGCGGCCTTTGCTGTCAACTTCCCGATTGGTCCTTCCGTGCTCGGCGCGGCGGTCATCGCCGCCGGGAACACGCTCGCACCGTTACTTGCGGCCGAGCTCCTCCGCCGAGTCGACTTCCACCTTCAGATGGATCGACTGTTTGATGCGATCGCCATCACGGTCGCGGCACTCACCGGCATGGTGGTCAGTGCCACCGTCGGCAGCCTGGTCCTCGTCCTATCCGGTGCGGTGCCGGGCGACGGCTTCTGGGGGACCTGGGCCGTGTGGTGGACGGGAGACGCGATGGGCGTGCTGCTCGTGGCGCCCTTTCTCTTGAGCCTGTTGCCACGACCGGCCTTGCCCCGTCTCAACTGGCGCCGGGTAGCGGAGCTGGGCGGCCTGCTCGCCGGTACCGCGATCGTGACCTACCTGCTTTTCCAGAGTGGTCTGCGGCTCGTATACCTGGTGCTGCCGCTCATCATGGCGACGGCCTGGCGCTTCCGCCAGCGAGGAGCAGCCCCCGCCGCGCTGATCGCATCCGCGGTGGCGATCTGGTCGGCCGTTCACGGCACCGGCCCCCTCGCCAGTGAGACCCTCCTGGCGAAGATGGTTACCCTCCAGGCCTTCAACGTCAGCCTGGCCCTGGCGTCCTTCGTGCTCGTCGCCTTCGTCGAGACCCGCGAGCGAAAGGAAGAGCTCGCCCGCCTTTACGCCGCCGAGCAGCTGGCCAATCAGGCCAAGAGCGCCTTCCTCAATCTCGCGGCTCATGAACTGCGCACACCCATTTCGGTGCTGAACGGATACCTGTCGATGCTCGCCGACGGCTCGTTCGGAGATGATCCTGCGGCCTGGCGCCGTTCGGTCGACATCCTGACGGCAAAAACCCGGGAGCTGAAGGTCATGGTAGAGCAGCTCCTCGAGGCTTCACGCCTCGACGGCTCCACATCGAGACCTCCCCGCAACAAGATCGACTTGCGCGACGTGGTCCGCCACGCGGTCGAACGCGCCCGCGCGCGAGCTGATCTCCTTGATGCGGAGATCGCGACGGGCCTCAGCGCCGAGCCTGTCCCCGTCAAAGCCGACGCCACACAGCTGGGTCGAGTCCTGGACAACCTGATCAACAATGGGCTGACCTACACGGTGCGCCCGCCACGGCTGTCGATCGCCGTGTCGACCGAAGACACCCACGGAATCGTGCGCGTGGCCGACAACGGAGTCGGAATTCCCGAGACCGAGCACGGGCTTGTGTTCGAGCGATTCCATCGAGTCCAGAATCCCAACTTCAGCAACGTGCCGGGCACGGGCTTGGGCCTGTACATCAGCCGTCAGCTCGCCGAACAGCACCAGGGTCGGATCGTGATCGAACGCAGCGAGCCGGGAGCCGGAACGGTCTTCGCCCTATCCCTGCCGCTCGCCCCGCCCGAAACGCGGGTCGCTGCCGATCCAAGATCCGCGCCGCGTCGCGAGCCCCATCTGAGCCCGCGGTAGGAAACAGACGAGGC